>JAEWHT010000076.1 GCA_023387695.1 Pseudomonadota bacterium
GTTTTGCCGTACGCGCGTTCGACTGATGCCACAGGGTCTTGCGGCAGTGTGCACACGCGCCGCAGGAATGTTGGCGAGACGAACTGACAGCGCCGCTCATCCACACGCGGTTTCGGGCTCACAGGGACTACCCGCCCTGCCCGCACCTTTTCGTGCCGACGCTGTCGCGTCCACCGCAAGCCCGGCTCGCAATTCGTGACGACGTACGATCGCCCCTCAAGGATAAGCCGGGATGGGCGACACATACGCCTTTTCCGAATTTCGGTAAAGCGGAATGTTTTTCCCTGATGGGATTGACAGAGAGCGACACAGGCACCGCTCCCGTAGCCTGATGGAGCGGAGCGCAATCCGGGATCTTGTCTCAAGCGCCAGTAGCCCCGGATATCGCTCCGCTCCATCCGGGCTACGAAAAAAATCAGTAGGGATTGTAGTAGTAGCGCGGACCGCCGCCATAATAGCCGTAGCCGGGCCCCGGACCATAATAACCTGGGCCCCCACCATAGTAGCGCGGGCCGCCACCGTAGTAATAATTGTCGTAGTACTCCTGGCGCCGGCTTTCGGCGATCGCGCCTCCGATCAGGCCGAACGCAGCTCCCATGAAGGCCATTCCGGCTGCGCTCGGCCCGCGCCGATAAGTGCGATGACGCCGCGCGGCGCTGAAGTCAGTCGCGCTCGACGAGCCCTGTCCAGCCACGGCGGCCGGCGCCTTGGCCGATTGCGCAGACGCGGCGGCGGCAGGCGACATGGACGTCGCGACCAGGGTCAGGCCGGCGAATGCCGCCAGCGCGGCGCTGCGGCCAAACTTCGAATTCACGGGCCTGTCGCTCATCTTGACGTCCTCTGTTCTCGCAGGAAATGGGGATATGAAAACAACAGACAATGCACAAACCACGGAAATGGTTTCGTGATCGCGGCAATCTGCCACGCTTTGGGTGATCGTACCCCCGCTAGGCCCGGTAGCTCCAGTACTTTCGGAGCGCATCACCTGCGGCCTGGAGATCGAAGCGCTGGTCGGGCGCCAGTTGCTGCACGATCAGATTGAACATGTCGTTCAGGATCGAACGCTTCTCGCCAAAATAAGAATGGTGCAAGCCAACCAGACTGGTGTCGACCAGCGAGGCGTCGATCGTGTCGACGCCGTCGACGACGGTCAGGGCATCGCCGGCCTCGCCCGCCCGGGGGTAACCGTGCACGAATTTCGACGCCAGCAGCGCGACATCGCGCGACGAGGCGTAGAGCGTCACGCGCCCGGCGCAGCCTTTGAATTTCGCCGCGAGCTGGATGAAGCGGTCGCGGTCGATATCGGGCGCGGCAAAGATGATCTGGCCGAGCTTTGCGCTACCTGCCGGCAGCTGCCATGACGCGACCCGTTCGAGCGTGTTGATCACGGCGCGGTTGCCCATGCTGTGGGCGATGATATGAACCTTGCCGGCACCGATCTCGCCGAGCGCGAGCTGGAGAAACGCCTCGAAATGATCGCGCGACCAGTCGATCGTGCTCTCATCCACGGTGTACTGCTTGGTGTCCGCCGCGGACGCCCAGCTATACAGCAGCGTCCGGCCGGCGAACTTCAGATCCACCGAGAGCTGCCCGGCCCGCCGCGCGGCATCCTCGAACGACACGTTGAAACCGTGCACGAAGATCAGGACGTCGTGCTCGCCGGCCGCACCGAGCGAGTCCTTCAGCTTGGTGACGAAGTCGCCACGCTCAAGCGCCCCGACGCTTTTGAGGATCACGTGCTTTTCCGGATCGGCCGAGAATTCGAGATGCCACCAGCTCGGGCTGGTGAGCGCACCCACATCACGACCGCGCGTGGGTACGGTGACCTCCGCAATTCCGAATGACGGCGTCCCGCGCGCGCCGCCGAAGTAATGCGCCGGCGTGTCGTCGCCACGGGCGCGGTCGGTGCCGTAGAAGACGGGGATGGTGACGACGCCGGTCGTCTCATCCGTGCTCGGCTGCGCGGCGTCCGGAACGACAGGCGCTACCCGGCCGCGACGGGTCACGCTCTCCGCGGAGCCCGTGGGCGCGGCCAACTGTTCCATCAGGCGCTCGACGACGTCGATGGCCGCCGGCTCTGCGAGCAGCCGCACCAGCAGCAGGTCGAGCGATTGGCGAAGTGTCTGCGGATCTTCGCCTCGGCCGGCGCGGGCAGCCAGCTCCTGCAATTCATCGGAGTAAGGCGGCCATTTGTTGCCCAGCAGGTCCTTCAGCCGGGGCCCGAGTTCGAGCAAGGCAAGCAACAGGCGAAGCGTGTCTGACATCGCACGTCCCTCGTCGCAGGAGCGCGGCCCCGGCATCAGCCCGGCCGCCGTCCCTAGCCTAGAGGTTGTAAGCGATCTGGCAAGTCCGCTGCGCGTGCCCGCGTCAACTTGTCGGTGTCAGCTGACTGCTGCTTACGACAGCGCGCCCAGCACGCCGCGCGTGGCCTTGTCGATTTCCTCGACATAACGGCGGCGGGCAAATGTCTCGGTGAGGAAGCCGACCACCTTGCGACTGTCGGTGGAATCCACCACCGCCAGCATTTCGGCCTCCGCCTCGTCGAACACCGCCATCGCGCTCTTCACGTTCATTTCCGGGATCAGCACGATCTCGGTCAGGCGCGCGAGCTCGATGACCTGGATGTCGTCGGCGATGGTGTCGAGATCGCTGGAGAACAGATCCGGCAGCAGGACCAGGCCGACATATTCGTCAGTATTGTTGACGATGACGATGCCGGGCCGCGACCCCAGTGCGAATTCCCGCCGTGTCGCGGCGATGGTGGTGGTCGACGGCACCTTGCCGACGTCGGAGCGCATCAGTCGCTCGACGGTGAGATTGCGCAGCCAGCCGACATCATTGGCGCTGCGGATCGTCTCGCCGCGCAGATGCAGGCGCCAGGTCGAAAAGGAATGGCCGAACATGAAGCGGACGCAGATCGAGGTGACGATGCAGCCGGCCAGCACCACGGCAGTGACGTCGACATTGCGCGTCATCTCGAGCACGAGGAACGACATAGTCAAGGGACCGCCGACGATGGCGACGCCGAGCGTGGCCATGCCGGTCAGCATCGCCACCAGCGGATCGATCACGAAGTTCGGGCTGATCAGCAGCAGCACCGCGGAGAAGAACTTTCCGATCAGGCTGCCGACGAACAGCGAGGCGAAGAACAGTCCGCCGCGGAAGCCCGAGGCCAGCGAGATCAGGCAAGCCGTCACCTTCAGCGCGATGATGATCGCGATCAGGCCGATGGTCATGTCGTGGAAGAGGTCGAGCACCATGGCGCCGTGGCCGGCCGCGAGCACCTGCGGCGTGACGAGGGCGAAGCCGCCAACGATGAGGCCGCCGATCACCGGACGCAGCCACACCGGCAGCCATTTGAACAGCCGCTCGAACATCGAGGACGAGCGCATCACCGCGATGCCGACGCCGCTGGTGACGAGCGCGAGCCCGATCAGCGCCAGATATTGCTCGATGCCGACCGAACTGACCTTGGGGATCTCGAGAGAGTACGGCGCGCCACCCAGCCATTGCGCGGTGAGCGCGCCGGCAAGCGACGCCGCCAGGATCGGCGCGGCGCTGCCGACCGAATAGACGCCGACGATCAGTTCACAAGCGTAGAACGCACCGGTGATGGGCGCGCCGAACGCCGCCGCGATCGCAGCCGCAGAGCCGCAGCCGACGATCAGGCGCAAATCGTTGCGGCGCAGATTGAAGAACTTGCCGAACAGCGAGGCGATGCCGGAGCCGATCTGGGTGTAGCCGGCCTCGAGGCCGACCGAGGCGCCGCAACCGTTGGAGATCAGCGTCTGGCTCGACACCACCACACTGTCGCGCATCGACAGATTGCCGCCGCGCAACGCATTGGCCTCAATCGGGTCGACCGCGCTCGAAATCTTCAACCGTCGCCGCCACCATTCCATGACGCCGAGCACCAGGCCACCGATCGCCGGGGCGGTCATGGCCGCCCAGGGACTGATATAGGTGTTGGCGGAGAGGCGCACGTCGATCGGAATGCCGTAGATCACGACATGGGCGATCTGGGCGATCTCGGCCATCAGCGTCACCACCGCGCCGGCCAACGTTCCGATCACGAGCGACAGCGGGATCAGGTAGAACTCGTTGCTGCGCAGGAGCGCGCGCAGCCGAACCATGGTGCGGTTACTTCCTTTGCCGTCAACGAAATATCTGATCCGCGCAAACACCTGACGCCCGCCCTACCCTTCAGCCATGCCGTAGCCGGCCATACGCTGGCGGACCCGTTCGATTTCGGCGCTCGACAGCAGCGGCGGTTTACCGATCTGGAGGCAGCCGTGATATTGCCGCGCCAGCGTTTCGACCTCAACGGCGAGCCACATGGCCTTGTCGAGCGTCTTGCCGACCGCGATCATGCCGTGATGGTCGAGCAGACAGGCGAGTCGACCCTCCAGCGCGCGCACCGCGTGCTCCGACAGTTCCACCGTCCCGAACGTGGCATAGGGCGCGCAGCGGATGCTGTCGCCGCCGGCGGCCGCGATCATGTAGTGCACGGGTGGAATCTCCAGGCCCATGATCGCCAGGATGGTGCAATAGGTCGGATGGGCGTGAACGACGGCGTTGACGTCAGCGCGCGCCTTGAGGATGTCCAGATGAAAGCGCCACTCGCTGGACGGCTTCTGCTTGGGGGCATGCGAGCCGTCCATGGCCATGAAGACGATCTGGTCCGGCGTCATGGCCTCGTAAGGCGTGCTGGTCGGCGTGATCAGGAGCCCGTCCCCGTGCCGCACGCTGATATTGCCGGAGGTGCCCTGGTTGATGCCGAGCGCATTCATGCGGCGGCAGGCGTCGATGATGGCCCGTCTCTTGTCGAGTTCGTCCGCGGTCATCGACATCCCGATTTTCACCTCGACCTTTGGCGATGGGCATTTTGTTAGAGGGGAAGTACGTCAAAGCAATGCGGCAGTGCAAGCGAAAGCGGACGCGATCCGGCTCCGGCCTGCGAGCAGCCCCACCAGACTACAGAATTTATTGTAAAATCAATAGATTAACAGTTTGTCGCAGCACTATGACAGGCTCGCCCGGACGGCTGCGATTCCGTTGATCACGAACTGCACCGAATAGGCCGCGAGCAGCATGCCGAGCACCCGCGAGAGCACGGCATTTCCGGTGCGCCCGAGCGTCCGAGCGATCATCTGGGCCGAGACGAAGCAGAGCATGCAGATCAGGCACACTGCGAGGACCACCACGATGATGATCGCGAGCTTGGCCCCATAGCCGGCATTGCCCGCGAGCAGCAGCGTGGTCGCAATCGCACCGGGGCCGGCCATCATGGGGATGGCGAGCGGAAACACCGCGACATCGGAGGCATGCTCGGCGGTCGCCTTGTCGGCCTCCCGCGCCTCACGGTGTGGCCGGTCGCCGAAGATCATCTGGTAGGACACGCCGAACAGCAGCAGCCCGCCCGCGATCTGGAACGCGGGGATGCCGATCCCGAGCTGGCGCAGCAGCCAGTTTCCGACCAGCGCGATCACCACCAGGATCGAGGCCGCGATGAACGGGGCACGTAGCGCGACCGTCCGCTTGATCTTGTCCGGCATGCCCCCGGTTGCGGCCAGAAAGGCCGGCGCAAGGCCGACGGGATCGACCACCAGCAGCAGCGTGACGAAGGCGGACAGTGCGAAATCAAGCATGGGAAAGGCGTCTCGGCGAGAGTGGACGGCCAGCCATAGCGGCTCGCGAGGGCCTTCGCGAGGAACATTTGCAAACCCCGGCTCTTGATCGCCTGAGGATTGAGGAAGGGCGTGCCTTCCCGTGTCACCTCGTCAGGAGGACTTATGGTCAAGACAGCAAAGAAACGTGCATCCAGGAAAAAGACCGCATCGCGCCGCCCGCGTCAGGCGCCTAAGATGCTGAGCGACCTGTTTCTGGAAACGCTGAAAGACATCTATTTCGCCGAGAACAAGATCATCAAGACGCTGCCGAAGATGGCCAAGGCCGCACATTCGAAGGACCTTGCCGCCGCCTTCAACAAGCATCTGCGGGAGACGCAGGGCCAGGTCAAACGGCTCGAGCAGATCTTCAAGATGCTGGACAAGCCGGCGCGCGGCAAGCCGTGCGAGGCGATCAACGGCATCACCGAGGAGGGCGCCGAGATCATGAAGGACTTCAAGAACGCCCCTGCCCTCGACGCCGGTCTGCTCGCCGCGGCGCAAGCCGTCGAGCATTACGAGATCTCCCGCTACGGCACACTGCGCACCTGGGCCGAGGAGCTCGGTATGCCTGAGGCGGCACGGCTGCTCCAGGAAACGCTGGACGAGGAAGAAGCGACCGACCACTCGCTGACCGAACTCGCAACATCCGTGATCAACCTTGAAGCGGAGGCCGAATACCGCGAAGCCGCCTGATCCCGCCCAATTGTTGCCTCCGGCGCCGCGGAACATGTTTCGCGGCGTCGATGCGTTTGAGTGCAAGGGCCTCCTTTGCTTTGAGAGGCAGGCATGCTCCGAACGCGCGATGCTGGAATTTGCGGGAACCATCACCATATCGTCATTTTCCAACCGCAGCGCCTTCCCCGAGTTTTGCCATGCAACCCAAAAATCCCTTCGACTGGATGCTGTCCGAAGCCCTGGACCAGCTGACCCGCGCCGAACGGCTGCGCCAGCAGTTCGGCCGTCAGGATACCTGTTGGGAGCCGCCGATCGACGTGCTCGAGACCGAGCATGAACTCCTGATCCTGGTCGCCCTTCCCGGCGTCAATCCGGACAATGTCGAGACGGTGATCCAGGACGGCGTGCTCGTCATCTCCGGCCAGCGCACGCTCCCGCCGGAGCTTCGCAACGCCCGCATCCACCGGCTAGAGCTGCCGCAGGGCCGCTTTGAGCGGCGCATCGCGCTTCCCCTTGGCCGCTACGCCATCAGCCGCTTCGTCATGGACGGCTGCGTCGCACTGCGCCTCGCCAAATCCTGAGGTCGATCATGGCCACCGAACAGATGAATACTGCACAGACCAATCCTGACGTGAATATCCCCGAAGACGCGCTGATCATCATCCCCGTCCGCGAGATGGTGTTGTTCCCCGGCGCCATCGCGCCGATCGCGGTCGCGCGGGCGAAATCCGTCGCCGCCGCACAGCAGGCGCTGCGCGAGCAGCGGCCGATCGGCATCGTCCTGCAGCGCAGCCCCGAGACCGACGAGCCCGGTCCGGACGATCTCTATCGCGTTGCGACCATCGCCAACATCGTGCGCTACATCACCGCGCCCGACGGCACGCATCACATCGTCTGCCAAGGCGTGCAGCGCGCGCGCATCCTCGACTTCCTGCCGGGGACGCCGTTCCTGGCCGCGCGTTTCCAGCAGATCCCGGAGCCGACTACGACCTCGCCCGAGATCGAGGCGCGCGCGCTGAACCTGCAACGCCAGGCCATCGAGGCGATCGAGTTGCTGCCGCAGGCGCCGCCCGAGCTGGTCGCGATGTTCCAGAGCACCACCGCGCCCGGCGCGCTGGCGGACCTGGCGACGTCGTTCATGGACATCAAGCCGTCGGACAAGCAGGAGGTGCTGGAGACCATCGACCTCGCCTTGCGGGTCGAGAAGGTGTCGAAGCATCTGGCCGAGCGGCTGGAGGTGCTGCGTATCAGCAATGAAATCGGTCAGAAGACCAAGGCCTCTTTCGACGAGCGGCAGCGCGAGGCGATCCTGCGCGAGCAGATGGCGACCATTCAGCGGCAATTGGGCGAAGGCGACGGCAAGGCCGCCGAAGTCGCCGAGCTGACGGCTGCGATCACCAAGGCCAACATGCCGCCGGAAGCGGACGCGCATGCGAGGAAAGAGCTGCGCCGCTACGAGCGCATGCCCGAGGCTGCGGGTGAGTCCGGCATGGTCCGCACTTATCTCGACTGGCTGATCGAGCTGCCGTGGGCGCTGCCCGCGGAGAAGCCGATCGACATCAAGGAAGCACGTCGCATCCTGGATGCGGATCATTTCGGCCTGGAGAAGATCAAGAGCCGGATCATCGAATATCTGGCGGTGCGCAAGCTGGCGCCGCAAGGCAAGGCGCCGATCCTGTGCTTCGTCGGCCCCCCCGGCGTCGGCAAGACCTCGCTCGGCCAATCCATCGCACGCGCGATGGATCGCCCCTTCGTGCGCGTCAGCCTCGGCGGCGTGCATGACGAGGCCGAGATCCGCGGTCACCGGCGCACCTATATCGGCGCGCTGCCTGGCAACATCATCCAGGGCATCAAGAAGGCGGGCGCACGCAACTGCGTCATGATGCTGGACGAGATCGACAAGATGGGCCGTGGCGTGCAGGGCGATCCTTCGGCCGCGATGCTGGAGGTGCTCGACCCCGAGCAGAATGGAACGTTCCGGGACAACTACCTGGGCGTGCCCTTCGACCTGTCGCGCGTGGTGTTCATTGCGACCGCCAACATGCTGGACCAGATTCCTGGTCCGCTGCTGGATCGCATGGAGCTGATCAGCCTCGCCGGTTACACCGAAGAGGAGAAGCTGGAGATCGCGCGGCGGTATCTGGTGCGGCGGCAGCTGGAGGCCAACGGCCTGACGGCCGAGCAGGCCGAGATCGAGCCGGAAGCGTTGAGGCTGGTCGTCAAGGGTTACACCCGCGAGGCCGGCGTGCGTAACCTCGAGCGCGAGATCGGCAAGGTGTTCCGCCATGCCGCGGTGCAGGTCGCCGAAGGCACGGCTGCGAAGGTCGTGATCGGGGTGAAGGACATCGGCGACGTACTGGGACAGCCGCGCTTCGAAGGCGAGATCGCGCAACGTACCAGCATTCCCGGCGTGGCCACCGGCCTTGCCTGGACGCCGGTCGGCGGCGACATCCTGTTCATCGAGGCCTCGCGCGTGCCCGGCCGCGGCAGCATGATCCTGACCGGCCAGCTCGGCGACGTCATGCGCGAGAGCGTGCAGGCGGCGATGACGCTGGTGAAGAGCAAGGCGTCGCAGCTCGGCATCGACCAGTCGGTGTTCGAAAAGAACGACATCCATGTTCACGTCCCGGCGGGTGCGACCCCGAAGGACGGGCCGAGCGCGGGTGTGGCGATGTTCACGGCGCTGACGTCACTGCTCACCAATCGTACGGTGCGCAGCGACACGGCGATGACCGGCGAGATCTCGCTGCGTGGCCTGGTGCTGCCGGTCGGCGGCATCAAGGAGAAAGTGGTGGCTGCGGCAGCTGCCGGACTGAAGCGGGTGATGCTGCCTGCGCGCAACAAGCGGGATTACGACGACATCCCGAAGAGCGCGCGGGACAAGCTCGAATTCATCTGGCTGGAGCGCGTCGACGAGGCCATCGCCGCCGCGCTCGAGCCGGCGGAAGCCAAGCCCGACGTTAATGTCGAAGCGGCGGAGTGAAGGCGATGAAGAAACTGCTGGAACAAGCAAAGCGATCGCGAAAAACACAGCGGCTGCGCCAGCTGCTCGATCGTGCCATCGACCGGGTGCGCGATGCGCTTGCAGGACCCGAGCCGCGGCTTCAGCCAATCCCGGTTCGGGCCCGGCGCCGCAAGGGCTGAACCCCTCCGCCTCAGCCCTCGCGGTCACTCAACTCAATACAAAAGGCCCCCTCTCATCGAGGGGGCCTTTGCGTTATCAGGCCACAGCGTCCTTGGCGGCCTTGACCGGGCGGGCGCGGACGATCTTCCGGGCCGGCTTGGCCTTGAACATCATCTCTTCACCCGTGAACGGGTTGGTGCCCTTGCGCGCCTTGGTCGCGGGCTT
>JAEWHT010000088.1 GCA_023387695.1 Pseudomonadota bacterium
ATTGCTCGGCGATTGCTGGATGCGCGCGTCGGCCACACCAGGAATCCGGCGGACCTTGGCCAGCAGATTGTTGGCATAGGCGAAGTTGGCTTGCAGATTGGCGCCGCGAATTTGCAGGTCGATCGGCGCCGGCGCGCCAAAGTTCAGAATCTGGCTGACGATGTCTGCGGGGAGGAACGCGAAGCTGACGCCTGGGAATAGCCGTGGCAATTGCTCGCGCAACACCTTCACATGTTCCTCGGTCGGCTTGTGGCCTTCCCTCAGCTTGATCTGGATATCGCCGTCCTGCGGACCGATCACGCCGGTGTTGTTGTAGGTCATATTGATGCCGGAGATCGGCATGCCGATGTTGTCGGTCATGGTCTCGATCTCGCCCGGAATCAGCTTGCGGACAGCCTTCTGCACGTCGGCGAGCTGGTTGGCCGTCTCCTCGACGCGAGTGCCGACCTGGGTGCGGACATGCATCAGGATATTGCCGGCATCGACCGCGGGGAAGAAATTGCGGCCCAGGAACGGCACCAGCGCAAAGGAGGCACCGACCACGCAAAGGAAGCATGCGACGAACACCATGCGGTGCACCAGCGCGAGCCCCAGCAGATTGTGGTAGCCGCCACGAATGCGCTCGAACCGCTTCTCGAAACCACGCTGGAACCAGACCAACGGATTGCGCGACTTCGGCGGCTCGCCTTCGTGGTGAACATGCGCCTGCAGCAGATAGTTCGCCATGGTCGGCACCAGCGTGCGCGACAGGATGAACGACCACATCATCGCGAACATGACGGCCTCGGCCATCGGCACGAACAGGAAGCGCGCGACGCCGGTCAGGAAGAACATCGGCACGAACACGATGCAGATACAGAGCAGCGAGACGAAGGCCGGCGTGACGATCTGGTTGGCGCCGTCGAGGATCGACTGCTCGACCGGCTTGCCCTGCTCGAGGTGGTAATTGATGTTCTCGATGGTGACCGTGGCGTCGTCGACGAGGATGCCGACTGCTAGCGCAAGACCGCCGAGCGTCATGATGTTCAGCGTTTCACCGATCGCCGACAGCATTACGATGGCGCCAAGCACCGACAGCGGGATCGACACCGCGATGATGACGGTCGAGCGCCAGCTGCCAAGGAACAAAAGGATCATCACGCTGGTGAGCAGCGCGGCGATCACCCCTTCGAAGGCGACGCCTTCGATCGCGCCGCGGACGAACACCGACTGGTCGCCGATGAAGCCGATCTTCAGCGCATCCGGCAGCTGATCCTTGACGTCGATGACCTTCTGCTTGATGCCTGCGATGATATCGAGCGTCGAGGTCGCGCCCGCCTTCAGCACCATCATCAGCACCGAACGGTTGCCGTCGACATGGACGATATTGGTCTGCGGCGGATTGCCGTCGCGCACGGTCGCGACATCGCGGACATAGACCATGGCGCCGTTGACGGTCCTAATCGGCAAATTGCCGAGCTCGTCGATCTTCAGCGGCGAGTTGTTGAGCTGGATGTTGTATTCGAACTGGCCGATTTTCTGGGTGCCGACCGGCGTGATCAGGTTTTGCGCGGCAAGCGCATTGGCGACGTCCTGGCCGGACAGGCCGCGAGCCTGGAGCGCGGTCGGATCGAGGTCGATCTGGACCTGGCGCTGCTTGCCGCCGAACGGATACGGGATCGCCGCGCCAGGTACAGTGACCAGCGGCGTGCGCAACTGGTTGATGCCGATATCAGCAAGGTTCTGTTCGGTCAGGCCGTCGCCGGACAGCGCCACCTGGATGATCGGCACGGTCGAGGCGGAGTAGTTCAGGATCAAGGGCGGCGTCGCCCCCGGGGGCATCTGCTTGATCAGCGTCTGCGAGATCGCCGTCACCTGCGCATTGGCGGTGCGGATATCGACATTGGGCTGGAAGAAGATCTTGATGATGCCAAAGCCGTTGTAGGAATTGGCGGTGATGTGCTCGATGTCGTTGACGGTCGTCGTCAGCGCCCGCTGGAATGGCGTGGTGATGCGGCCGGACATCTGGTCGGGCGGCAGGCCGGTGTACTGCCAGACCACGCCGATCACGGGAATCCGGATATCCGGAAAGATGTCGGTCGGCGTCCGCAGCGCAGCCAGCGGTCCAATGATCAAAAGCAGGAGAGCCAGCACGACAAACGTGTAGGGCCGGCTCAGGGCAATACGGACCAGAGCAATCATTCGTCAGGCAATTCCAAAAGGGGGACAGGGAACACGCCCCCACGGGTTCCTCGGCTGATTTACCCGAACACCGCTGAAATGGCTAACGACAGCGGGTCACGCGCGGTCAATTCCCTGCTATCGCACCGCGAAATCGCATTCCAGATATGCAGCCTCTGCTCGGAAGATGACTGAGACGGCTTTCAACCACGTAAAAAGGCGGCGCCCGAAGGCGCCGCCTTTAGCACTGCGTCGGTTTGAAGCTTACGCCGCCCGGACCGAGCCCAGAAACTTGTCGACCTCGAGCTTGAGCCGGCTCGAATCGCGGGACAGCATCTGCGCGGCCGACAGCACCTGCGACGACGCCGATCCCGTCTCCGTGGCACCGCGCTGAACCTCCGTGACATTGGAGGACACCTGTCCGGTCCCCTGGGCCGCCTGCTGAACGTTACGCGCGATCTCCTGGGTCGCGGCGCCCTGCTCTTCCACGGCCGCCGCAATCGCCGAGGAAATCTCGGACAGCCGTTTGATGGTCCCGCTGATCCCGCTGATGGCAGTCACCGAGTCCTGGGTCGCGGTTTGGATGCCGCCGACCTGCTGGCCGATCTCGCCGGTCGCCTTCGCCGTCTGCTCGGCGAGCGCCTTGACCTCGGAAGCCACGACCGCAAAGCCGCGACCCGCTTCGCCCGCGCGGGCCGCTTCGATGGTCGCATTCAGCGCCAGAAGATTGGTCTGGCCTGCAATCGCGTTGATCAGTTCGACGACGTCGCCGATGCGGGCGGCGGCGCGCGACAATTCGCTGACGCGATCGGTGGTCGCCTGCGCCTGGCTAACCGCCTCACCGGCGATGCGCGCAGAGTCCTGCACCTGACGGCTGATCTCCCGAACCGAGGACGACATCTCTTCCGCGGCCGATGCCACGGAATGGACGTTCGTCGAGGCCTCCTCGGAGCCGGCGGCAACAACGGTTGCGAGTTCCTGAGCCCGGCCGGCGGTCGAGGACAGCGTCGCGGCCGACGCCTCGAGCTCCGTCGCAGCAGCCGACACCGTATCCACAATTTCTCCGATCGCCGCCTCGAAGGCATCCGCGAGCTTCGCCATGTCGGCCTTGCGCTGCGTTTCGGCGCGGCGCTGCACGGCCTGCACCTCGTCGCGGCTGAAGCGGATGATGGTCTGCACTGTTTGCAGGTTGCGAAGAGCCTCGCCGATCTCGTCGTCGCGCTCGATGACGATGCGGTTATCGAGTTTGTCCTGCACCAGATTCAGCATGGTGTCGTTGAGATGCCGCATCGGCTCGCGGATCGCCCGCATCGTTGCAAGTCCGACGAAGCCGCCAACCACGGTGCCGACAACGGCCAGCAGCGAGAGCATTACGCCCGCCGAACCGGCGGTCCAGAGCGCGCCGCCGATGCCAAGCGCGAGCATGAAGAGCGCCTGGATCGCCATCATCGTAACGAGGCGTGCCTTCAGCGTCCCGGTGAAGACCGCCAAATGATCGAGCAGCGAACGGCGGCGGATGATCCCGCCATCGATGCGATAGGCATGCGGCTTGTTCTCGCGGATCGCCGCGTAGACCTCCTCGGCGAGCTTGCGCTGGTCGGCCGGCAATTTCGTGCGGATCGAGGTAAATCCCGTGACTTGCCCATTCTCGCGGATCGGCGAGGCCGTCGCCAGCACCCAGTAGAAGTCCCCGTTCTTGCGGCGATTCTTCACAGCACCGAGCCACGGCTTGCCATCTTTCAACGTATCCCAGAGGTTCTGAAAGGCCGCTGGCGGCATGTCGGGGTGACGGATGATGTTGTGCGGCTGCCCCATCAACTCTTCGGAGGTGAATCCCGCGGCGGCGACAAAGTCCTCATTGAAATAGGCAATCTTGCCTTTGAGATCGGTCTTGGAAACGATCAGCGTCTCGTCGCTAACGGTATATTCGATTTCGGTTGTAGGGAAATTCTTGCGCATTGCAGGCCCCCAAACGGATTTAATATGAGTTTATTCCATACTCGACTGACGCGATGCGTCTGCTGCAATTCTCATAAAGCGAATTTAACCATCGATGAAATGGCACATCCGTACGTTTACGGGTAATTCGACCTCATACTACCTCTAGGATAGATCGGATTACCGGTACCGAAAAAGAAAACGGGCGGCGCTTGCGGCGCCGCCCGTTGGTCGATCGTAGCTTGCGCGAAGCTTATGCCGCGCGAACGTTGGTCAGGAACTTGCTGACCTCGGTCTTCAACCGGGTCGAGTCGTTCGACAGCATCTGCGCCGCCGAGAGCACCTGCGAGGAGGCGGTGCCGGTTTCGGTCGCGCCGCGCTGCACGTCGGTGATGTTGGAGGAGACCTGCTGGGTGCCCTGGGCCGCCTGCTGGACGTTGCGGGCGATTTCCTGGGTCGCGGCGCCCTGCTCTTCCACCGCCGCGGCAATCGCCGAGGAGATTTCCGAGAGCCGCTCGATGGTCGAGGAGATCTCCTTGATCGCGCCGACCGAGTCGTTGGTCGCCGCCTGGATGCCGGAGATCTGCTGGCCGATCTCGCCGGTCGCCTTGGCAGTCTGCTCGGCGAGCGCCTTCACTTCGGAGGCGACCACCGCGAAGCCGCGGCCGGCTTCACCGGCGCGCGCCGCCTCGATGGTGGCGTTCAGCGCCAGCAGGTTGGTCTGGCCGGCGATGGTGTTGATCAGCTCGACGACGTCGCCGATGCGCGAGGCGGCCTTGGAGAGCTCGCTGACGCGGTCGGTGGTGGCACGGGCCTGGCCGACAGCGTCGCCCGCCATCCGCGCCGATTCCTGCACCTGGCGGCTGATCTCGCCGACCGAGGAGGCCATCTCTTCGGTCGCCGAGGCAACCGACTGCACGTTGGTGGAGGCTTCTTCCGATGCCGCGGCAACCGTGGTCGCCATCCGCTGCGAGCGGTCGGCGGTCGAGGTCAGCGTCGAGGCCGACGCTTCGAGCTGGGTCGAGGCCGACGACACGGTCTGGACGATCTCGCCGATCATGGTCTCGAAGTCACGGGTGATGTTGTCGACGCGGCGGCCGCGCTCGATCTTGGCTTCGGCATCAGCCGCGGCTGCTTCATCGGCAGCCTTCTTGGCGATCAGCGCTTCCTTGAAGACCTGGAGCACGTCAGCCATGGAGCCGATCTCGGTCTTCTCGCCACGGTGCGGGACTTCGGCGGAGAGATCGCCGCGGCCCAGCGCCTGCATCGGCTGGATGATCGAGTTGATGCCGGCGGACACGTCCTGCACCAGATAGAAGCTGACACCGATGCCGGCGATGACGGCCGCACCGAGGATGATCGCGACCAGCATGAAGGCGTAGTAGAAGGTGTCGGCGGCATCCGCGGCGGCCTGGTCGCCGCCCTTGGTGTTGAGCTCGATGTCCTTGGTCAGGATCTCATCCGCAGCCAGGCCGATCTTGTTGACCTTGGTGGTGTTCAGCTCCTGCGCCTCGTGCGGCACCTTGCCGGCTTCCTTGCGGGACAGTGCGAAGACGTCTTCCGTACCCTTCTTGTAATCGTCCCAGAGCTTGGACCAATCACTGTAAAGCTTCCGCTCCTCCGGAGACGTGATCATCCCCTCATAGTTCTTGCGCGCCTTGGCCAGGGCCTCGATCACCGTCGCGGCGACTTTCTCGGTGGCGAGCTTGTCCTCGAGGGTCTCGGCCAGCATGTGCTGGCGGACCACGTTGCGGTAGGTGATGACGCTGGCGCGCAGGTCGCCGATCACGCGCACGCTCGGCATCCAGTTCGTGGTGATATCGGTCGTGTTGGCGTTGATCGTCCGCATCTTCATGACGGCGAGCAAACCCATGCCGGTCATGGCGACCAGCAGGAATGCCACGACACTGATGATCTTGGCACGGATGGAGATGGTGGCGAGCATAGCGGGTCTCTTTGCGTTGGCGCGGTCGCGCGTCCTAATTCGTGGTCAACCAAAAGGAGCGGCGCCGACATCCAACAACAAAGCGACTGGGCAGCTGTTAACTGCGACTCCGTACGGCTACGGAACCCTAAAGAAGTGAATGAGGAACTAAAAATGCTCTGCGCTCAGCGCATGAGCGTTATCGCGTCCGAGAAAAATTCCGCGCCACCGAAATTTCCGGACTTCAGTGCGAGGAGCATTTCGCCCGCCGCTGACCCCACGGCGCGCAGCACCGGGACCCCCGCAGCGATCTCCACGCCGACGAGAAATCCGGGGATCTTAAGCCGATCAACGACAGCGCCAGAGGTCTCGCCGCCTGCGACAATCAACCGTCGCACGCCTGATTTCACAAGGTTTTCGGCGATGTCGGCCATCGTCTGCTCGATGGCGTGGCCGGCTGCGTCGCGGCCGTGACGCGCCTGAAGCGCCGCGACATCTTGAGGGGTTGCGCTCGATGCGATCAGCACCGGCCCCTCAACCAATCGCTCCTTCGCCCAGTCGAGCGCGCGCTGCGTTTCGTTCGCTCCCGTAAGAATACGGTCGGTGTCGAGATGTAACACTGGCATGACATTTTCGGCGTTGGCGATCTGCTGCAAGGTGGCCTGCGAGCAGCTTCCGGCGAGACAAGCGACCTGTCCGCCGACGGCGGCGCCCTGCTCACTGCTGGCCGCAGCCGACGTGACCTTGCCGGTCGACACCAGCGCTCGAGCGAGCCCAAGGCCGATGCCGGAGGCGCCGACCGACAGCCGATGATCGGCGGCGACCAGGCCGATGGTCTCGAGGTCGCGATCGAACACCGCGTCGATGATCGCAGCGCCGACGCCCTTACCGGACAGGTCAGCAAGCCGGGCCCGCACGGCGTCAGCCCCGCGCGAAAGCGTCGCGAGGTCGACGAGGCCCACCTGCGTCTTGCTCTGGCGCGCCAGTACGCGCACCAGATTGGAATCGTGCATCGGGTTGAGCGGGTGATCCTTGAGTGGGCTCTCGTTCAGCGGCACGGCGCCGACGAACAGATTGCCCTGATAGACGGTCCGGCCGGTCTCCGGGAAAGCCGGGGTCACCAGCACGACACCCTCGCCGCAATCGGCGCGCAGCGCGTCCATCACCGGGCCGATATTGCCGGCATCGGTGGAATCGAAGGTCGAGCAGATCTTGAACAGCACGTGGCTCGCGCCGCGACCGCGCAGCCATGTCTCAGCTGCGCGCGAGCGCGACACCGCGAGCCCCGCTTCGATCGAGCGGCTCTTGAGCGACACCACGACGGCATCGACCTCAGGTAGCTTCAGATCGTCGGCGGGAACGCCGATGGTCTGCACCGTGCGCAGGCCCGCGCGCGTCAGCGTGTTGGCGAGATCGGAGGCGCCGGTGTAATCGTCGGCGATGCAGCCCAGCGCAAGCGTCACGGCTTTACTCCCGCATAGGGCTTGAACCAGGCGAGACCATCGGTGGTCTTGCCGCGCGGATTGTATTCGCAGCCGACGAAGCCGGCGTAGCCGAGACGATCGAGTTCATCGAACAAAAATGGATAGTTCAGTTCCTCGCCGTCAGGTTCGTTGCGCGAGGGAATGCTGGCGATCTGGACGTGGCCGATGATCGGCATCATCTCGCGCAGGCGCATCGTGACGTCGCCATGGATGATCCCGCAATGATAGATGTCGAACTGGAGCTTCAGGTTGGGGAGCCTCAACTCCTGGATCAAATCGCGCGCGAAGCCGAAATCATTGAGGAAGTAGCCGGGCACGTTGCGCGGATTGATCGGCTCGAGCACGATGTCGATGCCGTGCGGCGCGAAGAATTCGGCAGCCCAGGCCACCGACTTGTAGAAGGCCTCGATCGCGACGCGCTCGCCGCGATTGGCGATACCCGCCATCAAATGCAGCCGCTTCACGCCAGTTGCCTTTGTGTAAGGCAGCGCCGTCTCGAGGCTCGCCTTGAGATCATTGAACCGCGCCGGCAGCGCAGCAAAGCCCTTCTCGCCGGCGTTCCAGTCGCCCGGCGGCAGGTTGAACAGCGCCTGCGTCAGGCCGTTGCGCTTGAGCCGCTCGCCGATGGCGTCGACCGGATGCTCATACGGGAAAAGAAACTCGACTGCGGTGAAGCCGGCTGCAGCGGCGGCATCGAAGCGATCGAGGAACGGCACCTCGGTGAACATCATCGAGAGGTTGGCGGCGAAACGGGGCATTGGAATCCTCTTCTACTTGTCGCCGGGAAGCTTCACGCCGGTAACCTGCGCATACATCCGCGCCACCGACGCATCGTCGTCGCGGCCCATGCCGGCGGCTGAGGTCATCAGGAACATCTGCAGCGCCGCGGCGGAGACCGGCACCGGGAATCTGGCGGTGCGCGCCATGTCCTGGATGATGCCCAGATCCTTGACGAAGATCTCAACTGCACTGCGCGGCGTGTAATCGCCGTCGAGCACATGCGGCATGCGGTTCTCGAACATCCAGGAATTGCCGGCGGA
>JAEWHT010000117.1 GCA_023387695.1 Pseudomonadota bacterium
CGCCGATGGTGTCGAGCGACTGGCGCAGGCCGAAGCTCGCACCGCGCAGGCCTGCAGGCGAGATATCCGCAATCAGCGCGTCGCGCGGCGCGCCGCGGATGCCCTTGCCGACACGATCGATGAAGCGCGCGGCGACCAGCCAGGCGACACTGGGCGCGAGCGGGAACAGCGGCTTGGTCAGGGCGGCGAGGCCATAGCCGAGGGCGGCGAGCAGCTTGCGCCGACCGAGCCAGTCGGACAATGCGCCGGAGAAGATCTTCGTGATCGAAGCGGTCGCCTCCGCGATTCCCTCGATGAAGCCGACGGTGAGCGTGGAGGTGCCGAGCACGGTGACAAGATAGACCGGCAGCAGCGCGTGGATCATCTCGGAGGAGATATCCATCAGCATCGAGACGAAGCCGAGCACCCAGATCCCCCTGGGTAGCGCAGCGCGTGCAGCATTCGGCGCGGTCGTCGTCACGTCCTGACCTTCGTTTCAGGCAACAAAAAACCCGCCAACGGCGGGCTTGTCCATGCTCCCGCCAAAGGCAGAGGCTCATCGATGCCTCACCTCGAGCAGGAGTCATCAGCCCACTACGGTTCTTTCAGCCGCCGGGCGGTTGTCGGGGGACTCCATCCCCATCTCTGTGGTCAGCCTAGCATGGAAATTGCGCCCGACAAGTGGCCGGGGATGTGTCTCCACCAACACTTGCGATTCCGGGGACGATGCAGCGCATCGCCGCGCGACGATGCGCTGTTGCTTGGCTCGCATGTTCCCGCGTCATCGCTGTGGCCAAACGACGGCGGCGATGCACTTGAATGTGAAGCACAAGCGATCTTCGCACTTTGCGGCAGGGCGTTTGCATGTCACCATCGCGTCATACGACGGGAGACTGCGATGCGCATGCTGTTCTCGATCGGAGCTGTGCTGGTGGCCGGCGTGTTCGCCGGAGGGGACGTTGCGGGCATCGCGGCACCAGGGCCGAAGTTCGAACCACCAAGACAGCAACGGCAGGCGGCCGACGGTGATGCGCAGGCGGTCGATGTCGAGCTGATCCTCGCAGTCGACGTCTCCTATTCCATGGACATGGATGAGCTCGCCATCCAGCGCGAGGGCTACGCGCAGGCGATCCAGTCCAAGGAGTTCTTGCAGGCGCTGAAGGCCGGCCCCAATGGCAGGATTGCGGTGACCTATTTCGAATGGGCGGCATCCGGCGACCAGAAGATCATCATCCCCTGGCGTCTCATCGACGGACCTGAGACGGCGGACGCGGTTGCCGCCGAGATCATGAAGACGCCGATCCGTCGCGCCTCGCGCACCTCGATCTCAGGTGCGATCGGTTTCGCGATGCCGCTGTTCGACGAGGATCCCTATCACGGTATCCGTCGCGTCATCGATATCTCCGGTGATGGGCCCAACAACAATGGCGGCCCGGTCACCGTGGCGCGCGACCTTGCGCTCGAGAAGGGCATCGTCATCAACGGCCTGCCGATCATGGTGAAGGAGCCGTCCTATTCAACGATGGATATCGACAATCTCGATTTCTATTACGAGGATTGCGTCATCGGCGGTCCCGGTTCGTTCGTCATCGCGATCAAGGATCGCGAGAAGTTCAAGGAGGCGATCCGCACCAAGTTGCTGATGGAAGTCGCGGGCCGGACGCCTGAACGCCCGGTGGTGCATGTTGCGGACAAGGAGCCGCGCGTGAGCTGCCTGATCGGCGAGAAGATCTGGTCGGATCGCTGGGGCCGCTAGCGGTGCAACGCGATGAGGCCATATGCCTCACCGGGGCGGATGGCCGAAATTAACGGCTCGTTAACCAAGTCGTGGCCCTATCTGATTGTTTCCAAATGTTTCTAATGCTCTGCGGCGCGCGAAAACAACAGGGTTTTTCAAACCTGTTTAATCGAGCCAGCCATGCCCATCGTCACGTCAAGCACGAGCCAGATCTCGCCCGCAAATGAACGGATCTATCACCAGAGCAATCTGCTCGGTGAGTGGAAGGGCAAATGGGCAGGCAACAATCAGGATGTCGGCTTCAAGGTCGTGAACATTCGCGGCGCGCGCGCCCAGGTCGAATACACCCACAATGGACATACCGAACGCGGCATTGCCAAGGTCGACGGCGCAACCCTCTCATTTGGCTCGATCACGGTCGGCACCAAGGATGGCAAGACCGCCGTGCTGTTGTTCTCCGCAGGCGGCGGCAAGGCGAGCGCGTATCTGAGCAAGCAGGCGCCGCCCGCCGATGACAACCGCCTGATCGGCAGCTGGGGCGGCTATTCCGGCGAAAACGGCAAGAGCGCAAGCTTTCGCGTGCTGTCAGTGAACGGCAAGGAAGCGCTGGTCTCCACCACCGTCAATGGCATTACCACGCAGGGCACTGGCCTCGTCTACAAGAACGTCGTGATGTTCGGCCAAACGCAGATTTCGACCGACGACGGCCAGAACGGCAAGGTCATCTTTCAAGTCGGCAGCAAGTCCTTCAGCGTGCCGGTGACGAAATATCCGCCGGCAGACTCTTCGTCCTCGGTCGACCGGACAGCGTAGTCGCTCACGCCTACGTCGCGCTCGACTGCTTCAGCGCCTGCAATTCCTGATCGATCTCCCGCGATACCGCACAGGCGCGCGCAAGGGCGCCGTTGCCGATCAGTTGCCAGACTTGTTCCGCCTGATCCATCAGATGCGGAATCGTCAGCGGCAGGCGCGCGGCTTCAAGCAGCGCACCCTTCTCGTTGATGAGATAGCGCGCGTTCAGCGCGAACAGGACCTGCGCGACGCAGGCGAGCGATCGGTAGAGGCATCCGGCGACGTGGGTCTGATCGCCGCGCGCGATCGCGAGTTCGGCATTCTCGATGCCAAACAGCGCCTCCCACTGAAAGCGCCGGATCAAGGCGTCGCGCAATGATCGCGGATAAGGCTCTGCGATCGATTTCAACCGGGCGATCAGAGTTTGCGGATCGTGGAGCGGCTGGCAATACGCAATCTCTCCCATCCAGATGGCCGAGCAGAAGCCATGCGGATGGCCGGGCTGATAGTCCATGGTAACCTGGCCTGCGCGGCAGGACTTCATGACCGCTTCGACGGCATCAGCGTTGCGGTAGAGCAGGTCGACCTTATGCCCTTCGACCGACAGCCACGCGCCGCCGACGATCCACGGCCCCCATTCACCGATCGGCGTCACCGCCGTAGCCGCGGGGGTGTCGGCGACCCCCTTCGCAGCCGCCAGCAGCCGTTCCGTATCGAGCGGAGCGGCGGCCTTGAAATAGAGTCCGATGTCGTAATCGGAGGCCGCATGCGCGCTGCCCCGCGCACGCGAACCGCCGAGCACAATGGCCGCGATGCCCGGCACCTCGGCAAAAGCAGATGTCAGGCGCGTGAGCAAGGGATCGTGCGGCATGAACGGCGTCGCCTGCTTCTATTGTTCGATCGTCAGCTTACGGCCCGGCGTGATCCGTTCAAGAGCTCCGAGGCTTATGCTAAGTTGCGCGCGCGAGATTGCTTGCCAGTAGGAGAACCCCATGAACGACGAGCCTCCGATGATGGTCGGCGCCGCGACCGTTTTCGTCGTCTCCGACATCGACGCGAGCCTCGTCTATTACCGTGACGCGCTCGGCTTTCAGGTCACGTTCGAATATGGCGCACCCTTGTCCTATGCTTGCCTGTGCTGCGACGAGGTGGCCCTGCATTTGCTCGCGGCCGCGGCCACGAAACGGCTGCCCGGGCACGGCGGCCTCTGCATCTTCGTCCGGGATGTGGACCACCTTTACGCGGAGCTGTCCGAACGCGGCGCGAGGCTGATCAACCAGCCGCAGGATCGCGATTATGGCATGCGCGACTTCGACGCAGTCGATGCCGACGGCAATCAGGTCACATTCGGGATGGGCGTCTCGGGAACCGAGTGAGGCCGGCGCCAGCTTCGCTGGCATTTGGGTCCTCCGTCGCGTATAATTTGCGCACCATCCTGACGGTTACCTGAATGCCTAATCTGGTACGTTTCTACAGTCTCGCAACTCTCTTCACGCTGCTCTGCCTCGGTGGAGCGCCTGCTCATGCGCAGGTCGCGCCCCTGCAGTACTGGATTCCCGGCAACGCTTTCAGCTATGGCGGCACCGCCGACAATTACGGCAACTTTCCTAGCTTCAATGCCAGCAATGCCAACGGCTACGATTTTCGTCCCGGCTTCTTTATCGGAAGCCAGCATGGCAATCTGGGCCTGAACGGTTTCAGCCAAGCCGGGTCAGCGGGCAATTTCAGCGCGCTCTCCTACGACAGCACGCAGTTCGGCTATAACATGAAGACCGCGGGTGGCTCGCCGGTGACCTTCTTCGGCGGCATGGCGACGATGAAATACGGCAACGGCATCGGCAGCTCGGTCGCGCCGCTCACCTCCGCGGCCGGCCCCGGCTACAGTGCGTTTGGAGGCGTCGAATTCAAGCCGACCTCCAATCTCAGCCTGTCGTTCAGCGCCGGATTCACCCAGCGGGACTCGGGCCGCATGGATAGCGATATCAAGTCGGACATGCTGCCGGGCGAGTCGCCGGCGCTGGGCATGCTTCGGCGTTAAGACGTTATCGCGTAAATCGCGCGACCAATTCCACATGCGGCGTGTGGCGGAACTGGTCCACGGGCACCACGCTTTCGATCTTGTAGCCGCCATCGATCAACAGCCGCGCGTCGCGTGCAAAGGTCGCGACGTTGCAGGAGACCGCGATCACCACAGGCACTCTGCTGGCCGCAAGTTTCAGCGCCTGCGCCTGCGCGCCCTGACGAGGCGGATCGAACACGACGGCATCGAAATCGCGCAGCTCCGGCGGCACCAGCGGACGGCGGAACAAGTCGCGAGGCTCGGCCTTGATCGGCTTCAGCCCCGGTGTACGTGCAGCCTTTGCCAGCGCGGCGATTGCGCCGGCGTCGTTATCATAGGCGGTAACGCGGGCCTTCTCGGCGAGCCTCAGAGCGAACGGGCCGACACCGCAGAAGAGATCGAGAACCTCCTTTGCCTTGCCGATGCGCTCGGCAACGAGGGCGGCAAGCGTCTCTTCACCCGCCACGGTCGCTTGCAGGAATGAGCCCGGCGGCAGCGTCACCTCGGCGCGGCCCATCTTCACCGTCGGCGCCAGGCGTTGCAGCACCAGCTCGCCATGTCGTGTCAACCGCGACAGGCGATGCTGCTCGGTGACGCGCGACAGTGCCGTGACCAGCGGCGTCGGCAGCGGGCCGGAGCCGCGCACATCGACATCGAGGCCGTTGGCTGTTGCCGTAACCTGGATGTCGAGCGGCTTCGTTATCGGCATCTTCGATGTCAGCGGCTCAGCGATTGCCCAGGCGGCATCGAGCGCACCTTCGAGCGCGGGATCGAGAATCGGGCAGCGATGGATCGGGATCACATCGTGCGAGCTCGTGGCCGAGAAGCCGACCTTGAGCACGTCATGCGTGCCGAACCGTCCGTGCAGCGTGACACGCCTGCGCCCCGCGCCATGCGCGTCGACCAGCGGCGTCACCTCGCAGTCGATGCCGGCCTGCGCCAGCGTCTCGACCACGATGTTACGTTTCCAGGCCTGATACGGTTCGGCCGCCCAGTGTTGGATCGCGCAGCCACCGCAGACGCCGAAATGCGGACAGAACGGTTCGATGCGTTCAGGACTTGCGATATCCACCGCGAGCAGCTTGCGACGATCGGGATGGTGGCCGGCGACATGATCGACCTCGACGGTTTCGCCGCCGAGCGTGTAGGGAACATAGAGCGCATCGCCGGTCGTTAGCGAAACGCCGTCGCCGCGATGGCCTACATGATCGATGATGATACGTTCAACCACGGTGCGCGCCCAGGAAGAATTCGATGTTGCCGTCACCGCCCGCGATCGAGGACGGAAACACCTCGATGTCGGTGCAGCCGAGCGAAGCTGCGAAGGCCGCGATGTCGTCGCAAACCTCCTGATGCACGTCGGCGTCGCGGATGATGCCCTTCTTGTTGTGCTTCCGGTCTGCCTCGAATTGCGGCTTGATCAGTGCAAGCAGGCTCATTGGCGAAGCCGCGAGCGACAGGGCGACGGGCAGCACCGTCTTCAACGAGATGAAGCTGACGTCGATGACGACGACGTCGGGCCGCGCCGGCAGCCGCTTGCCGTCATAGGCGCGGATGTCGGTCTCCTCCATCGACACGATCTTGGCATGCCCGCGCAGCGAAGGATGCAGCTGGCTGGTGCCGACGTCGATCGCGAAGACGAGGCTCGCGCCGTTCGCGAGCAGCACCTCGGTGAAGCCGCCGGTGGAAGCGCCGACGTCGAGGCAGACATGGTCTTCGATCTCGATCGGGTATCGCTCCAGCGCCCCCGCGAGCTTGACGCCGCCGCGCGACACATAAGGATGCGCAGGTTCCGCCTGGATCACCGCGTCCTCGGCGATCGTCTCCGATGGCTTTGCGACCTGCTTGTTATCAGCTGTGACGAGCCCGGCCTCGATCGCCGCGCGCGCCCGTGCCCGGCTCTCGAACAGGCCGCGCTCGACCAGCAGAACATCCGCGCGCTTGCGGGCAGGGGACATTATCGCTCCGGAATGAACTTGCGCTTACTTAGCGATCAATCGCGCGACTGCCATCTGGACGCAAGTCTCGAACGCGGCGAGATCGTGCCAGACGTCGACCGGCATCTGCGCCGGTGTGACCAGCGGGCAGCCGTGCAGCTCCAGCGCATGGATCATCATGAGATTGTCGGTGAGGCCAAAATCCTCGACCGTCAGCCCCTGCGCGTCGACCAGGCGGCCGTCTTGCGACGTGACGTTCGTCAGGCGGCCAAGGCGGTCGGCATAGATGGCGGGATCGTTGGAATAGGCCAGACAAAACTTGCGACGGCCGGCCATGTAGCCGAGCTCGTAGACGGTGCCGGGATCGGCGCCCGCGCCACGGAACGGCGTGAGATTTGCGATGATGGCGTCAGCCTCGTCCATCATCGCCTCGTTGGCGGAGAAGATCTGCCGCGACGCGTCAGGCGCGCTGAGATCGATGAAATTGTCGAGGGGATAGAGGCCGATGAGCCCATGGGCCGCGCAGATCGCGGCCTTCCGCCGGCCGATCTCAACCGCATCCGGCAGGAACACGTCGGGACCTGCCAGATAGATTTTCATGAAAGTCGCGCTGTTTCGCGGAAGGTCGAAGCTCGCCGTTAGGCGAGCTTGACCGTCTCGGTCTTGACGTCCTTGCCGAGCGCTTCGAACACCTTGGCGACGATGCCCTTGGCGTCGAGACCGGCGCGGGCGTACATCGCGGCCGGCGTGTCGTGGTCCTGGAACACGTCGGGCAGGACCATCGTGCGGAACTTGACCATGCCGGTGTCGAGCACGCCCTGATCGGTCAGGAACTGCGCGACATGCGAGCCGAAGCCGCCGACCGAACCTTCTTCCACCGTGATCAGCACGTCGTGGTCGCGGGCGAGCTTGAGCACCAGGTCGGTGTCGAGCGGCTTCATGAAGCGCGCGTCGGCAATCGAGGTGGAGAGGCCGTGAGCCGCGAGCTCGTCGGCTGCCTTCTCGCATTCAGCGAGGCGCGTGCCGAACGAGAGCAGGGCGATCTTGTTGCCCTGGCGGATCATGCGACCCTTGCCGATCTCGAGGGGAACGCCGACGTCGGGCATCTCGATGCCGCGGCCTTCACCGCGCGGATAGCGCAGCGAGCTCGGACGGTCGTCGATCGCAACTTGCGTCGCGACCATGTGCACGAGATCGGCTTCGTCAGCCGCGGCCATGATCACCATGTTCGGCAGACAGCCGAGATAGGCGTTGTCGAACGAGCCGGCATGCGTCGCACCGTCGGCGCCGACGAGGCCGGCGCGGTCGATGGCGAAGCGGACGGGCAGGTTCTGGATTGCGACGTCGTGGACGATCTGGTCGTAGCCGCGCTGCAGGAAGGTCGAGTAGATCGCGCAGAACGGCTTGTAGCCCTCGGTCGCAAGACCGGCGGCGAAGGTCACCGCGTGCTGCTCGGCGATACCGACGTCGAAGGTGCGGTCGGGGAACGCCTTGTTGAAGATGTCGACGCCGGTGCCCGACGGCATCGCCGCGGTGATGGCGACGATCTTGTCGTCCTTCTGCGCTTCCTTGACGAGGCTCTGGCCGAACACGTTCTGGTAAGCCGGTGCGTTCGGCTTGGCCTTCGCCTGGGTGCCGGTGGCGACGTCGAACTTGACGACGGCGTGGTACTTGTCGGCGGAGGCTTCCGCCGGGCCGTAGCCCTTGCCCTTCTGCGTCACGACGTGGACCAGGATCGGGCCGGTCTCCATGTCGCGGACGTTCTTCAGCACGGGCAGAAGATGGTCGAGGTTATGGCCGTCGATCGGGCCGACGTAATAGAAGCCGAGCTCTTCGAACAGCGTGCCGCCGTCCATCATGAAGCCGCGGGAATATTCCTCGACGCGGTTAGCGCGGTTGGCGAGGATCTTGGGCAGGCGCTTGTTGATCTGC
Organism: Pseudomonadota bacterium; assembly: GCA_023387695.1. GTDB lineage: Bacteria > Pseudomonadota > Alphaproteobacteria > Rhizobiales > Xanthobacteraceae > Bradyrhizobium. The sequence goes on from JAEWHT010000117.1 coordinate 8,438, forward strand.
TTGGCCGCCTCACGCAGCGTGCGGTAGGTCTTGCCCGAGTAGAGACGCGACAGATACGCGCTCATGGCGCCGACCGGCGGCGCGATCGACATATCGTTGTCGTTGAGGATGACGATCAGGCGCGAGTTCATGGCGCCGGCGTTGTTCATCGCTTCGTAAGCCATGCCGGCCGACATCGCACCGTCACCGATCACGGCAATAACGTTGTTCTTGCCGCCGGCGAGGTCGCGGGCGACGGCCATGCCGAGGCCGGCGGAGATCGAGGTCGAGGAATGCGCGGCGCCGAACGGATCGTAATCGCTCTCGCTGCGCTTGGTGAAGCCGGACAGGCCGCCGCCGGTGCGGAGCGTGCGGATGCGGTCACGGCGTCCGGTGAGGATCTTGTGCGGATAGGCCTGATGGCCGACGTCCCAGATCAGCCGGTCACGCGGCGTGTCGAACACGTAGTGGATCGCGGTGGTGAGCTCGACCACGCCGAGGCCCGCGCCGAAGTGACCGCCGGTCACCGAGACGGCGTCGATGGTCTCCTGACGCAGCTCGTCGGCGACCTGCCGAACCTGCTCGATCTTGAGCTTGCGCAGGTCGTCCGGCGTCCGGATGGTGTCGAGAAGCGGCGTTTTACTGTATGCGTTCACAGCGATTTCCAATTTGTCAGCGCCGGAAAGATTGTTCCGGTGCGCGATGGGTTTGCACAATGTCGGCGCAGCGCGAGTCCTCAAACCGTCGGAGCCAGCTGCATGGGGCAGGGCCCCGTGTTCAAGCTTAGGTGAGCGTAAGTGGCGCTCCGGTTCAGTCTCTGTGACCCCTGTCACGAAGATCGGCTTCGTCCGTCCCAGCCAATTTCATTAGCAATTTGAATAGCTTGACGTTGAAAATTGGTCCCCGCGTCAAAGCTAACAAAAAGCCACACTGCGCGCAGCTTTACACCAAACCTTGGGGCAAAGCCAACCCGCCCGACCGATTACGGGTATGCAGCTGCAACCGGCGGGCCAATTTGGTTAATCGCGGCACCGGAGGGGAAGTTCCAATTCTGCCCGGTTCCTTGGCAGGATTCTCGGCAAAAGGACAGACGTTTTGACGGAATTCGCGGGTGAAGTGGCGCGGACAACGAAATTCGTCGGCCCCGGTACCCGGCTACTCAGCCCGCGCCGGCGTTGGAACGACGTGCGATCGTGAAAAAATGCAGGCGGCCGATGCGAAAGCAGGGCGACTGCGGGCGGCCTTACTGCACGTCCAGTGGCGCGGTACCGACCGCCTGGCCGCTGGCATCGGTGGTGATCTTGTCGACGCGCGCCTCGGCCTGGCGCAAAAGTTCCTCGCAGCGACGCTTCAGGGCTTCGCCGCGCTCGTAGATCGTCACGGATTCCTCGAGCGGCACCTTGCCGTCCTCGAGCCGCTTCACGATCGTTTCGAGTTCCTCGATCGCGCGCTCGAAGGTGAGCCTGGAGACGTCGACTTGGGTATTTTCGGCCATATCCGTTTCCGATTGCCCGATTCGCTTCTGATGCAAAACATCAGTGTTTTGCGGGCTTAATGTGGCGGGTCCGTCTAGGCGCCCATCAGGGCGCTGACATGCGCCGTAACAGATTCTTTCAGTCCTTGCAGGTCGTAGCCGCCTTCGAGCACAGAAACAACGCGGCCGCCTGCGGATTTATCGGCAAGGTCCATCAGCTTGCGCGTGACCCAGGTGTAGTCCTCGGCGCGCAAATTCAGCGAGGCCAGTGGATCACGGTAATGCGCGTCGAAGCCCGCGGAGATGATGAGCAGCTCGGGGCTGAATTTTTCGAGCTGCGGCAGAATTAGATTTTCGAACGCGCTGCGGAATTCGGGGCCGCCGTCTTCGGAAGCGAGCGGCGCGTTGACGATGGTCTCGTGATCGCCGCGCTCGCCCTTGGCTCCGGTGCCCGGAAACAGCGGCATCTGATGCGTCGAGCAGTACATCACGGTCGGGTCCGACCAGAAGATGTCCTGCGTGCCGTTGCCGTGATGCACGTCGAAATCGACGATGGCCGCACGCTTGATGCCGTATTTGCGCTGCGCGTGGCGCGCGGCGATCGCGACGTTGTCGAAGAAGCAGAAGCCCATCGGCTTGCCGATCTCGGCATGATGGCCGGGCGGGCGCACCGCGACGAAAGCGTTGCGGTGTTCGCCATTCATCACCGCTTCGGTCGCCGCCACCGCGCCGCCGACGCCGCGCATCACTGCTTCCCACGTGCCAGGGGACATCGAGGTGTCGCCGTCGAGATAGACCTGGCCGCTGGTCGGTGCGACGTGGCGCAGCTCGGTGACGTAGTGCTCGTTGTGGCACAACATGACGAGATCGAGATCGCCCTCCGGTGCCAGATCGCGCGCCAGAAACTGGAAGCGCTCAACCGACAGCGCTTCCTCCACCGCGCGCAGGCGGTCCGGGCGCTCGGGGTGTCCCGGCGGCGTGACATGGTCGAGGCAGGCCTTGTGGGAAAGGAGAAGCGTGCTCATCAGGTCGGCCTCACAGGGAACGAACTCTCGACGTCGCTTGACGCATCCGGCGCCAAAACGCAATGCAAAACCCAATCTAGGCGTTCCCAAGGGAATGCGAAAGGGAATGGCAAAAGGCCGTCCGAAACGGCCCGTTTGATCCGGATCAATTCACGCGCAGGATGCGGGTCGGCGGCAGCGGTCCGATCGGGCCGTGTGCCCTGAAAAAGGCAAACAACGCGTCGGCGTCGTAGCCGCCATATTGTGGCGAAGCGCCTTGTTTGGCGATCGTGAACCCATCGCCGCCGACCGCCAGATAGTCGTTGAGGGTGATGCGGTAGCCGGTGGCCGGTTCGATTGGCTTGCCGTTGAGAATCATCTTGTCGGCCATGATGCGCTCGCCGAACGGCTTTGATGCATCCCAGCTGTAGCTGAAACCGTTCGACACCTGGAGAATCCGCGGTCGCTTCGGATCGAGCCATTGCTGCTCCAGCATGTCCTTCAGCTGGCTGCCGGTGAGCGTCATGGTGACGAGGCGATTGCGGAACGGCTGGCTCGCGAAGATTTCGCCATAGGTCACCACGCCGTTCGCCTGCGGGATGATGTTGGTGCGGATGCCGCCGGGATTGGTGAGCGCGATGACAGCGCTGCCATCCTTTGCGTCCTTTGACGCGGCGAGCTGTGCGTCGGCGATGACATCGCCGAGTGCGCTTTCGCCGGCGTCGTTCGGTACGCGCGACAGCGTCTGCGTCACTGATCCCGCAGGCCGATTGGCGATCGGCGCGGAGAGCTTGTCATAGGCGTCGATCAGCGCGGTCTGCTCGGGATCCTTGGCGAGCGACGTGTTGGCGACGATGACGTTCTCCGCCTTCGCGCTGACGATGTCGCGGGTCGCCGGATCGAGCTTGAGGTCGATCGCGGTGACCAGCGTGCCGTATTTGTCGCCGCTGGTAACAAGCCGTCCGTCGATGTTGCACACATAGGCACGATGGGTGTGGCCGCTGACGACGACGTCGACGGCGCGGTCGAATTTCTTCACGATGTCGACGATGGGTCCCGTGATGGCCGGGCATTCATTGTAGTCGCCCGAGGGTTCGCCGCCCTGGTGGATCAGCACAACGATCGCCTCGACGCCGCGCGCCTTCAGTTGCGGCACCAGCGCATTCACGGTCTCGGCCTCGTCGCGGAATTCGAGCCCGGCAATGCCTGATGGAGAGACGATGCCCGCGGTGTCCTTCAAGGTCAGACCGATAAAGGCGACGGGGATGCCTTCGAATTCGCGGATCTCGTAGGGCGGCAGAACGCTCTTGCCGGTCGCGGTCTCGATGGTGGACGCCGCGAGATAGTGGAATTTGGCGCCCGTGAAGGCATGCGGTCCCTGACATCCGTCTTCCGGATGGCAGCCGCCGTTCTGCATCCTGAGCAGCTCGGTCTTGCCTTCGTCGAATTCGTGGTTGCCGACCGAGGTGATCGCAAGCCCCATCATCGAGAGCGACTCGATGGAGGGCTCGTCGTGAAACATCGCCGACAGGAAGGGGCTGGCTCCGATCAGATCGCCGGCGGCGACGAAGATCGTGTTCTTGTGCCCGTCGCGCAGCTGCTTCACCAACGTCGCCATGTATTCGGCGCCGCCAGCCGCGACCATCACTTTCTTGGACTTGTCCTCGGGATCATTGATGCGGATGCCGCCTGGCGGCGGACGCAAATTGCCGTGGAAATCGTTGATCGCGAGAATGCGGAGCTCAACGGGTGCCGCGGTTTGGGCGGATGCGGGGAGGGCGCAGAGCGCGAGGACGATGCAGGTCAGGCGGAGAATATGTCGCATGGAACCAGATTAATCGTTCCACGCAAAGATTTCACGAAGCTTCTTGCTGTCATTCCGGGGCGCGCGCAGCGCGAGCCCGGAATCCATTCATCCATTGACTTTGCATCCCGACGGATTCCGGGCTCGCGACTTCGTCGCGCCCCGGAATGACCAAGGCTGGATGGGGCGCCGGACAGCCCTACCGCTTCTTCCTGTTCGCGAACGCATTGAACGCCGCAATAGCTTCGTCCGACTTCAACTTCTCGCCGAACAGATGGCCTTCCTGGTCGATGCGACGGGTGAGCTCTTCCGGCGGCGTGCGCAGCAATTTGCGAGAGGTCGCGACCGCCTCGGCCGGTAGCCGGCAGATCTCGCGGGCCACTTTGCGGGCCTCGACCTCTGTATGTCCCGGCGACACCACCGTGTTGACGAAGCCGGCGGCATGGGCCTCGGCGGCGGTGAAGCTGCGTCCCATCACCAGCATCGCGAAGGCGCGCTGGTAGCCCATCGTGCTCGGCATCAGCAAGCTGGCGGCGCCGACTGGAACGAGCCCGAGATTGATGTAAGGCGCGGCGAAGGTCGCGGCGTTGGAGGCGAGCACGTAGTCGCAGTGAAACAGCATCACGGTGCCCATGCCGATCGAGGCGCCGTCGACGGCTGCGATGATCGGCTTGGTGTTGAGCGCCAGCGAATAGAGGAATTTGGCGCCGTCCGACAACGTCTCGGGACGCGAGGCGTCGGCCTTGATGAAATCGTCGATGTCGTCGCCGGCCGTGAACACACCGGAGCCGCCGGTGATGATCATGCAGCGTATCTCGGGATTGTTCTGCGCGGTGTCAATCGCGCGGCTCATCTCGCGATACATGTCTTGTGTGATCGCGTTCTTCTTGCCCGGGCGGCGCAGGGTGATCACGCGTGTGGCGCGCTCCTCCGTGACGATGATGTTGCCGTTCGGCATGATCACTCCCTGCGGCCGCCGCGGCGCTTGCCATCGGCGAGTCTTGCACGACTGAGCCTACATGATCCGGCCGACGTGCCAATCCTGTGGCCCAACCATTTCGGCTGTGACGCCCGCGAGTCGTTGCATGACACCCGACCGCTGACGGGGGAACCATAATGGGTAGGCCGTTTCACGTCCTGCGGCGTTTTGCGCATTGCAACAATCGGGTACAATGTTTCATTTGAAAAACCGGGGGTTGTGCGGCACCATCGGGTGTCTCGTTTCCTTTAGCCGATATTTGATCGATGATTGCCGCAACGGGCGTTGACGAATCCTCGCTGCATTATCGCGGCTGGCGTGTCGTGCTGGCCTGCTTCCTGATGGCTTTCTTCATGTTCGGCTTTGGCCTCTACGGCCAGGGCGTCTTTCTCGTTGAGCTCCAGCGTGCCCATGGCTGGCCTGGCGCACTGGTATCCTCGGCGAGCACCTTCTCGTTCCTGCTGAGCGCCGTGCTCGTCATCTTTACCGACGATCTCCTTGCCCGCATGGGGCTGCGCGCGCTGATCCTGTGCGGGCTCACGGCTCTTGGCGCATCGACCGCGCTGTTGGGGCTGATGCAATCGCCCTGGCAGCTCTACCTCGCTTATGCGCTGATGTCGGTCGGCTGGACCGGAATGGGCTCGGTGGTGATCGCGACCGTGCTGAACACCTGGTTCGAACGGCGACGCGGGCTTGCGCTCAGTCTCGCCTTCAACGGAGCCACCTGCGGCGGCATCATCCTCGTTCCGGTGCTGCTGGCACTGAGCGCCAACATTGGCTTCCGCTCGGCCATGCTGGCGGCGACCATGGTGATGGTGGTGCTGGTGTTGCCGGTGGTTATCGTCTTCACCTCGTGGCCGGTCGGCGCGTCGCCGAATGCAGCAGTGCCGGCCTCCGGTGGTGGCAAGGTAGCGCGTCATTCGCGCCGGGCGCTACTGGCCAACGCATCGTTCTGGACCATGGTGCTGCCGATCGCGATCGCGCTGCTCGCGCAGATGGGCTTCATCATCCACCAGGTCACGTTTCTCGAACCACTGATCGGCCGGGCCAGTGCTGGCTTCGCGGTCACCATCATGGCCACGATGGCGGTGGTCGGCCGGCTGACGCTCGGGCTGTTCGTCGACCGGCTCGATCCAAGGCTCGCCTGTGCGGCGTCGATGACCAGCCAGGCGGCGGCGCTGCTCGTGCTGCTGCAAAGCCAGAGCCCGATCGTGCTGCTGGCATGCTGCGCCGTCTACGGCTTCTCGATCGGCAACATGATCACGTTTCCGCCGTTGATCATCCAGCGCGAGATCGGCAGCACCGCGTTCGCGGCGGCGATGGGGCTGGGGACGTCGATCGGTGGCATCGTCAGCGCGTTCGGTCCCGGCATTGTCGGCTTCGTGCACAGCGCGAGCGGCAATTACACGATGGCGTTCGCGATGTGCGTGGTGCTCGACGTCATTGCGGCCGGAATCGTGCTGTGGCGGCCGGGGAGGCGCGGCGAGGTCTCGCGGGATCTCTCGCCTGAGCAAGATCGTCGGGTGGGTTAGCTGCGGCCCGTAGGGTGGATTAGCCCTGCAGATGCGCGAAGCGCTTCTGCTCGGCGTAATCCACCTGTTCTCTTCACCCCGGTGGCAGAAGCGGTGGGTTACGCCTACGGCTAACCCACCCTACGCGTCGCGTCATTACCCCAGCAGCACCGCATCAGCCGCCGCGACCGACTCCGCGCTCTCCGTCACGGTGCGCTCGAGCGCGCCGGCCTGCACGGTGATGTTCTCGGCGAAGAAGCGAGCCAGCGAGACGTAGCGCGCGGCCTCGCTGTTGCCGTCGGCCTTGGCGGCCAGCGCTTCGGAGGCGAGCATGCAGCCGCCGAGCGTCGAACCGAACTGCTGCAGATATGGCGTAGCGCCAGCGAGCGCCTCGTTGGGTGCGGAGCCAACACGCTCCAGCAGCCATTTGCTGGTCCGCGTCAGCGCATCCAGCGCCTCGCGCAGTTTCACGCCGGTGGTGCCGAAGGCGGGATCGTTGGAGGCTTCCACCTGCTTCACGGTCGCGGCGAGCTCGTCGAGCAGCGCCCAGACAGAGGCGCCGCCATTGGCCGCGAGCTTGCGGGTGACGAGGTCGATCGCCTGAATGCCGTTGGTGCCCTCATAGATCGCGGTGATGCGCGCATCGCGATAATGCTGCGCGGCTCCGGTCTCCTCGATGAAACCCATGCCGCCATGCACCTGCACGCCGAGATAGGCGACCTCGTTGCCGATATCGGTGGAATAGCCTTTTGCCATCGGCGTCAGCAGCGCCGCACGCGCGGCGGCATCGGCGCGGACCTTGGGGTCCTTGGCGCGCGTGGAAACGTCGATCGCAACGGCGGTCGCATAGCAGATGGTGCGTGCGGCCGCGGTCTGCGCCCGCATCCGCATCAGCATGCGCTTGACGTCGGGATGCACGAAGATTGCGTCCGAGCCGTCACCCTTCTTGCCGACGGCGCGGCCCTGCTTGCGCTCCTGCGCATAGCCGAGTGCCTGCTGATAGGCGCGATCCGCGACGCCGACGCCTTCGAGGCCGACGCCGAGGCGAGCCTGGTTCATCATCGTGAACATGCAGCGCATGCCCTGGTTTTCTTCGCCGATCAGGAAGCCGATGGCGCCGCCATGATCGCCCATGGTCATGGTGCAGGTCGGCGAAGCATGCATGCCGAGCTTGTGCTCGACGCCGGAGGCAAAGATGTCGTTGCGCGCACCGAGCGAGCCGTCTTCATTCACCATGAACTTCGGTACCAGGAACAGCGAGATCCCCTTGGTGCCGGCCGGCGCGTCCGGCAGGCGTGCCAGCACGAAATGCACGATGTTGTCGGTCATGTCGTGCTCGCCATAGGTGATGAAGATCTTCGTCCCCTTGATGCGATAGGTGCCGTCGGCCTGCTTTTCGGCGCGGGTGCGCAGCGCGCCGACGTCGGAGCCGGCCTGCGGCTCGGTCAGCTGCATGGTGCCCGTCCATTCGCCGGAGACGAGCTTTTCGAGATAGATGGTCTTCAGTTCGCTGCTGCCATGCGCATCGAGTGCCTCGATCGCGGACGCCGTCAGCAGCGGGCAGAGGCCGAAGGCGACGTTGGAGGCGCTCCAGATCTCGGTGCAGGCGGCGTTGATCGCCAGCGGCAGCCCCTGGCCGCCGAAATCCTCAGGCCCCGACACCGCGTTCCAGCCGCCCTCGGTCCAGCGCTTGTAGGCATCGGGCCAGCCCGGCGCGGTCGTGACCTTGCCGTCATCGAGCTTGATGCCGTGCTCGTCGCCGACCTTGTTGAGCGGCGCCAGCACGTCGGTTGCGAACTTGCCGGCTTCCTCCAGCACGGCGGCGACGATATCGCCGTCGAAATCGCCGTAATGGCCGGCGTCCATTGCGGCCTTCAGGCCGGCGCCATGGTTGAGCGACAGCAGCATGTCAGAGATCGGCGCGCGGTAGGTCATGGCTCACTCCCCGGAGGACAGGTTTGCCGCCGTATTCCCATGAAATGGCTGAGGCCTCAATGGGCGCGATACGGGACCGCATCGGGCCTTTGCCCCCGTCCATAATAAGGTGTGGCGCGACCGTGCCCCGGCCCGGCGGCATTTTGCCCCTCCAGGCGGTTGAAATGCCGCGCCGCACCCTATAGACCGGCTGCGACCAGAGGGAATCTGCGGCTGCCAGTCGGCCGTTCCCTGTGTCGCCTGATGGGGCGTAGCCAAGCGGTAAGGCAGCGGATTTTGATTCCGCCATTCGGAGGTTCGATCCCTCCCGCCCCAGCCAGGTGCGCGCGCGGATGCTGGTCCACCTTGAAAGCGGCGACGCAAGCACCTCGCAAATGATCGATGTCTAGCGGCTCTCCTCGCGTGCAAGCGAACTGCCGTCCGTGGACGCAGACGATGCGAGAAAGAGTTTCCGGACGCGCCATGCCAGCAGCGCGATGACGCCGACAGTCGCGAGGATCGAAACGAGCGTCAATCCGATCGGCTTGTCTTCGAGAAGCGAAGCGCGACCGGTCGCCCCGAGAAACGAGAACAGAAAGACCTGCGGACTGCTGAAGACCAGGGTGGCCAGGATGTAGGCGATCAGGTTGATCCGGGTCAGGCCGAACAAATAGTTCTGGAGAGCGCTCGGCACCGGGACGCCCAGGCGCATCAGCGCAACGACGCGCCAGCCTTCCCGATCGACGGCGTCGGCGATCGCCTCGAGATTGGCGCGCTCAGCGATTTTCCGCCGAAACCAGCTGGATGCGATATGGCGCGAGAGCAGAAACGCGACCGTGCCGCCGGCGGTGCCCGCGACCAGGATGATGGGTGCCGCGCCGGTGCCGAATGACGCGCCGGCTGCGACGATGAGGACGGTCCGGGGAAAGATCACCAGCGCCGCCAGGAAAAAGAACAACGCGAGCGCAGTTCCCGAGGTCAGCGAGAGGTGCCCCCATGTCTGGAAAAGCTCGACGATGTGCTCTGTCATGACTGTTCGGCGCTGAGCCACAATGCTGGGCAGTTGATGGATGGGCGGTGTCGCTGTGGGCGCGAGGGCTGTAATCGGCAGCCTTATCGGTTCGTCGGCGTGGGGGCAAGAACGAGAACGCCGCTCTTTGTCCCTAACGGAAGTGCGGCTCAAATATAGAGCGAACTAAAATCCGTCACCGAACGAGAGCAATACTTTGTTGGGCGAATGACAGGTTGATCGATGCGCCGGTTGCCGGAAGCTCATCGGTCTGCTGGCTGATGACAAAAAGCTCGCCGATCGGCGTCGAGACGATCATCTCGACGTGGTCGCCGAGGTAAGAGGATTTTTGGACGGTTCCCGCAAGGCCATCGCCGAGCATGATGCCGTGGGGCCTGATGGCGGCTTTTGCCGGCCCCGGCGTGAGGCCGCGAGCGGGAAGCGTCAGGTGCAGCGGCCCAAGCGTGACCTTCGCCTGTCCGTCCTGGACAGCATCGATGGTGACATCCACGAGATTGGCATCGCCGATAAAATCAGCGACGAAGCTGTTCGCAGGAGCCTCGTACAGCTCGCGCGGCGAGCCTTGCTGCGCGATCTTCGCGTTCGACATCACGATGATGCGGTCGGAGACGGCAAGCGCCTCCTCCTGATCATGCGTGACATAGGCGACGGTGAGGTTGAGCTCCTGCTGCAGCTCGCGGATTTCCTGCCGCACCTTGCGCCTCAGCTTGGCATCGAGATTGGACAGCGGTTCGTCGAACAGCAGCACCTGCGGCTCAAGCACGAGCGCGCGTGCGACGGCGACGCGCTGCTGCTGGCCGCCGGACAGCTCGGACGGGTAACGCTTCTCGAAGCCCTTGAGCCCGACCAGCGCGAGTTTCTCCAGCGCCATGGCCTCGGCTTGCGCCTTGCCGAAGCCCTTCACCGTCGGCCCATAGGCCGCGTTCTCCAGCACAGTCATGTGCGGAAACAGTGCATAGGACTGGAACACCATGCTGACGTCGCGGTCCGCGGCTGACAGCCGTGTCACATCCTTGCCGCCGATCAGGATCTGCCCTTCGCTCGCGATCTCGAGCCCGGCGATCATGCGCAAGGTTGTCGTCTTGCCGCAGCCGGAAGGCCCGAGCAGCGTCACCAGCTCGCCGGCGTGGATCGTGAAGCTGACATCGTCCACCGCCGTCACCGGGCCGTAGCGCATGCTGACATGGCGGAATTCGACGGAGGCGGGTCCGGATTTGGGCATGGCGGATCCTTATCTGGCCGGCTCGGCGGCCGAGGTCGCAAGCGCTGCGGGCCTGCGGCCGAGCTTGCGCTCGCCGACGCCCAACTGAATGAGCGCGATGCCCGCGGCCATGACGACGATCAGCACCGAGGAATAGGCGATGGCGAGACCGAACTCGCCGGCCTCGACCCGTCCGACGATGTAGGCGGTGGAGAGATTGTACTCGGCCGATACGAGAAAGATCACGGCGCTGACCGAGGTGATGCTGCGCACGAAGCTGTAGATCAGCGCCGCGACGAGCGCGGGCTTGAGCAGCGGCAACACCACGCGGCGCAGTGTCGTGAAGCTGCGCGCCCGCAGTGTCGTCGAAGCCTCGTCGAGGCTCTTGTCGATCTGCGCGAGCCCCGCAATGCCCGAGCGTATGCCGACCGGCATATTGCGGAAGATGAAGGCCAGCACGAGGATCAGGCCGGTCCCGGTG
>JAEWHT010000148.1 GCA_023387695.1 Pseudomonadota bacterium
GCGATCACCCGAAGTGGCAGGCGGTGCGCTGGCGCTGCGAATACCCGCACACGCACGACAAGGCGTGAGCCGCTACTCGAGGCTCCTCAGGATGAGGAGAGGGAGCTACTTCGTGCAGTCCTTCAGATCCTTGTCGGCGATCGAAAACACTGCATCGGCCTTGATCTCGATATCGCGGACCACGCATTGCCGTGAGCTGGGGTAGCTGACCTTGGCGTCGTAGCGGCCGGGCTCGACGCCGGTGATGCGCAGCCGCTCGTCGTGGTCGACTTCCTTGTCCTTGTCGTTCAGGCACTGGTTCGGACCCCAGTCGGTCTTGCCAGTGGGAGAGAGCTGGAAACCGGAGATCGTTTCGCTGGTGAGGTTCCAGAGCCGGATGCCTTTGCCCTTGGTCTGCGCGAGCGCCGCGCCCGGCATCGCAACCAACAGGATGCCGATCGCAATCAGCTGACGGCGCATGGTGACCTCCCTCGACGATCTCGTTTGATGCAGTTGACCACGAGTGGTCATTTCGATTCAAGCGGCAACGCCGCAAGCTCCGTCCTGATCCTCGCGAGCTCAACCTCGCTGCGCTCGGCGCGTGGCACCGAGATCGGCACCTCCCGCACGATGCGTGCCGGGCGCGGCGACAGGAAGTACAGGCGGTCGCCGAGACGGATGGCATCGTCGAGGCTGTGGGTCACGAGTAACGTCATCACCGAGCGGTCAGCCACCAGCGTCGCGATCTCGTCGCGCAGACGGCCGGCGAGCGCATCGTCGAGCGAGGCGAGGGGTTCGTCGAGCACCAGCAGATCGGGCTCAACGGCAAAGGCGCGAGCGAGCGCCACGCGCCGGGCAAGACCTAGCGACAATTCGCCTGGGAAATGGCTGCGATGTGCGTCCAGCTCCAAAATCTTGAACAGCTCGGTGAGTTTCGCGTCGGTCACGTTGGGCGCCGCCAACCTCACATTCTGCTCAACCGACCTCCACGGCAATAGCCGCGGCTCCTGGAACACCATGCCGATCCGCGCCTCCTGCGGGCGCGCGACACGGCCGTCGAAATCACGATCGAGCCCGAGGATGATGCGCAGCATCGTACTCTTGCCGCAGCCGGACGGTCCGATCAGCACGCCGACCTCGCCCGATTGAAGCGCGAACTTCATCGGCGACAGCACCTCGTGCGTTCCGCCCGCGGCGCTTTTGTAGGTCTTGCCTGTGATCTCGACCTCAAGCCGCACGGGGCCGCCACCGCGTTGCGCGGGCCTCGAATGGCTGCACCAGTGCCGTCTCGATCACGAGCACAACCGCGGCGAATGTCAGGGAATAAGCGAGCAGCCGTGGCGTGTCGAACAGCTGGAAGGCGACGCCGATCTCGAAGCCGACGCCGTTCGGACGGCCCAGTAATTCGGCGACCAGCACGATCTTCCACACCAGCGACAGGCCCGAGCGGGCGGAGGCTGCGATATAGGGCGCTAGCTGCGGCAGCACGACGTGGCGGAAGGCGCGCCAGCGCGGCATCGCAAACACCGTCGCCATTTCGTCCAGCGAACGGTCGAGCGCGCGTGTGCCCTCGCGCAAGGTGACGACCGCGGTGGGCAGCTTGTTGATGGCGATGGCGGCGATGGCCGCGGCCTCGGTGAGTCCGGCCCAGATATAGGCCAGCACGATCACGACCAACGCCGGCAGGTTGAGCAGCAGGATCAGCCAGGGATCGCCGAGCCGGTCGGCGAGCTTCACCCGTCCCATGAGGTAGCCGATGGCGCTGCCGACCGACATCGCCAGCACGAAGGCGAGTGCGACGCGCGCGAGCGTCGCGCCAAGATGCAGGAACAGCGCGCCGCTTGCGGCTTCCGCGATGATGACGTTCAGCACGGCGGGCGGTGAGGGCAACTTGGCGCCGCCGACGAACAGCGCGGCAATCCACCAGATCGCGAGGAACAGGGCGAAGGAGAGAAGACGCAGCACCTCAGTCTCCGGGGACTGCGTGATAGAAGGTGCCGGGATCGAGCTCGGCTGCCGGACCGACGAGGTCGCGTCCTCCGATCTCGGCCAGAACGCGGTAGAGCACGCGCGCATCTGCCTCCTCGTCCGCGATGCTTCGGCGCGGAATGCCGTCGCGATAACGATCGCGGTATGTCCTAAGCATCGTGGGATCTGTCGCGCCGGTGAGCGGGGCGATCTTGTCCCAGGCCGCTTCCGAGGTGACCAGCAACTGCTTGGCCTTGCGGGTCATGGCGATGAAGCGTGTCACGGCATCGCGATGGCTCGCGGCCCAGCCCTCGTCGAAGACATAACCGACCGCAGACACCGCGCCCTTGGCACCTAACTTCGGGAGGATCTCCTCGATGCCGGCAAGGCGCCGAAATCCCTTGGCCTCGAGCTGGGCGCAGAAATTCCAGAAATTGAGGCTCGCATCCATCTCCCCGTCGAGCGACTTGGCTGCGATCAGGGGCGGGGCGCCATAGACGATAGTTGCATCCGACTTCAGGTCGATGCCGTCCTGCTTCATCCGGGCCTGAAGCAACAGCCAACTCTTGTCGATCGGGCCGCCGCCGACGGCGAGCTTGCGGCCCTTGAGGTCAGCGAGCGTCTTGATCGGCGAGGCCGCCGGCACCATCACCGCGCCGAGCGCGCTGGAATAGGGATAGAAGGCCAGCTTGGCGCCAAGTGCGCGCTCGCGCGACACCCAGAGCCAGTCCGATAGCATGATGTCGGCATTGCCAGCGCGCAGCGCGATCTTGCCGGCTTCGGGGCTCGCAAGCTCGGTGACCTCGAGCGCCAGATTGGCCTCCTTGTCGAGCCCGGCCTCACGGATCGTCGCCAGTTCCCAGGAGAACGTTCCGGTCTTCTGCACCGCCAGGCGGATGACATCAGCGGCATGGGCTATCGGACCCAGCGCCAGCATCATCGCGAGCACTATTATTCGTGCCAAAACTATCATCACCTTGTGAGCCATTTCCTCTGACAGAGTGCTTTTCAGGACAATACGCATAGCATAGCTTCCATCGCAACCAGCGGGAGGACGCTCATGAGGTTTGCGGGACAGGGACGACCGATTGTCGCCGCTCTGGTCGTACTCGCGGCGACCGCCTATGCGGCCCGCGCCGAGGAGGCCAATGACTATCCGACCTCGGCGCGCGCGGAATATGTCTATGGCTGCATGAAAGCCAATGGCGAAACGCGGCAGGCCATCGAGCAATGCTCGTGCTCGATCGACGTGGTCGCCTCGATTGTCTCCTACGAGCGCTACGTCACCGCCGAAACAGCGCTCAGCATGTCGCAGGTCCGCGGAAATCTCGGCACCCAGTTCCGGACATCAGAACAGGCGAACGCGGCCGTGAATGATCTGCGCCGAGCGCAGGCCGAGGCCGAGGTGAGGTGTTTCTGATTTCTCACCCTCCCCTAAGTCCCCGGCTTCTCCACGTCCCACTCATTGCGGAACACGTGCCCATCCGTGTCCTTGGCCTCCGCGCGGAAACGCTTGGCGCCGTTGGAGACATAAGTGAAGCGGAGGTTGGGATCTTCCGAGATCGAGATGCCGCCTTCCATCGACAGCACGGGGCTGTCGTCCTGCGTCAGCTTCAGCTGGTTGATGAAGAAGGCGGGAATATAGAGCTGCGTGACCTGATCCATCTGCAGGCCGGAATTGTTGGGATGGCCGATCATGATCTGGGCTTCACGGATGCGGCTTGCCGGCGCGTCCTCACGCGCGAACTGGCGATAGCGCATTTGGCCGAGGTGGTTCTTGGCCTCCTCGGCATTTTTGCCGGCTGGAGCCGAGCAGCCGCCTGAAGCCTTCACGTAGACTTTGGAGACGTAGAGCTGGCCGTCGCTGAGTTCGGCGACTGCATGCACGTCAGTGTAGTTGTTGACGCGCACGCGCGTGGAGATCTCGCTGACATTGGCATCGGGCCCGAGATCGAATTTGGCGGCCATCGGCGCCGGATTGCGATCGATCACCAGCGTGATCGACCGGATGCGACGGGCATCTGCGGGTGACAGCTTGCTGCGCAGGGTCACCGGCACGATCGCGGCATCCTCGGCGCGATAGGGCATCTCGATAGCGATGACATCGTTACCGTCGTTCATCGGACGGTTGCTGAAGATGTCCTGCACCAGGCCCGGCCAGGGATCATAGGCCTCTTCGGCGCTCGCAGGCAGCGCGAAGGCGGTGCCGAGCAATGCGGCCATCAGGATCAGGCGGCGTGTGCATCCCATCATGGTCAAGGTCCCCAGAGTCAGCGAAGCTGATCTCTCGCGCGGACGAAGCAGTGTTCAAACGTAAGGTAGCGCGGCTGCTACTCCCATTCAATTTCAGAAAATGCTGCGGTTGCGTTGCGGGCGTTGTAGTCGTCGAACAGTTCCCAATGCGGCCGTTCTGTCGCGGCGGCCTTCTCGGCGGCAGTTCGGATCAACTCGCCCTTCTTGTTCGATAAACGGACATCCGTCAGCAAGGTTGAGAGGTAGCGCCGCTCATCGGTCAGCGCTGCAGGCCAATCGCTCACAGGGCCGTGACCGGGAACGACGCGGAGCGCCGGAATGGCCTCCAGCTCTTTCAGCAAAGTGAGCCATCCACGGATGCTGCCATCCATCACCGGAATGTGGCGGAGAAAGACGAGGTCGCCGGCGAACAGAGTCTTCGTCGTCTCGTCGAAAACGGTCAGGTCGTTGTCGCTATGCGCGGCCGGCCAGGCCCGCAAGGTCAATCGGCGCGACCCGAGATCGAGCGTCATCGTGTCCTTCACGAGCACCGTGGGCGGCACAATCTTCACGGGATCGATCAATTCGCCGCCCATGATGCGCCTGAAATTGTCGAGATAATACGGCCCGCGTGTCGCCAGCGCCTGTGGCAGCTTGCTGTGGCCGACGAAACTGGTTCCATCAGCCACGAAGGCGGCATTGCCGAAGACGTGGTCGGGGTGCCCGTGAGTGTTGATGACGTAACGGATCGGCTTGCTGGTATGGGCCCGCACCGTGGCGAGCAATTCCTCGCCCTCACGCAGGCTGCCGCCGGTGTCGATCACGGCCACCGCATCCTCGCCGACGATGAAGCCGACATTGGCAATGTCGCCCTCGTTCTCGCGGGTCATCAGGGCGATGGTCCCGGAGTGCACGAAGATTCCGGGGGCGACTTCGCTCACAGGCAATTCGGCCGCCCCGGCGCGTGCTAGCGTCGCTGCCACCAGCAGGGACAGGGCTGCGATCTTTGACGTGAGTTGCGACACTTTTCCGCCTCAGTTCAGGATTTTGACGCATTGCACTGCAGCACAACAAGCCAACGCCAAGTTTGGCAAACAGGGTGCGTCCTTGCGTTGCATGGATAGCATTCGAATGAATTGAGGAGGAAGCGCGATGGAGGCCGGACGACATCGTCGCTGGTTGTTCTTGCTGTGTCTGATGACGGCGTCGTGTGCGATCGGCGAATTCGCCCGTGCGCAGACGAATGATGGTGGCGACCTCTCGTTCGAGCTGGTCGATCCCAAGGTGCTGCGTGTCTGCGCCGATCCGCGCAACATGCCGTTCTCAAACGAGAAGGGCGAGGGCATCGAGAACAAGCTCGCCGAGCTGTTCGCCGACAAGCTGCAGAAGAAGCTCGACTACGTCTACTTCCCGCAAGCAACGGGCTTCGTGCGGATGACGCTGGGCGCGCATCGCTGCGACGTCATCATGGGCTTCCCGCAAGGCGATGACATCGTGCAAGGGACGAATCCCTACTACCGCACGACCTATGCGCTGGTCGCCAAGGCCGGAAGCGGGCTCGAGGATGTCGACACGCTCGAGGATCCCAAGCTCAAGGGCAAGCATGTCGGGATCATCGCCGGCACGCCGCCGGCGACCAACATGGCGATCGCCGGATTGATGGGCGATGCCAAGCCCTATCCGCTGATGATCGACACGCGCTACGACAATTCGGCGCAGGCGATGATCGACGATCTTACCTCGGGGAAGATCGATGCCGGTGTGCTGTGGGGCCCGATGGCCGGCTATTACGCCAAGAAAGTTGGCGCGATGCATGTGACGCCGCTGGTGAAGGAAACCTCTGGTCCAAAGCTGGTCTATCGCATCGGCATGGGCGTGCGCGCCGCCGACCAGAACTGGAAGCGCCAGCTCAACAAGCTGATCCAGGAGAACCAGGGCGAGATCAACAAGATCCTGATCGACTTCGGTGTGCCTCTGCTCGATGAGAACGATCGGCCGCTCGGTGTGGAGGCGGCCAAGAAGGCGCCATGAGATGGCCGCTTGCCGCTGCGCTGGTCGCCGCCACGCTGGCGGTACCGGTGTTGGCGCAACAGGACTCAACACGGCAGCAGGAGCCGTTCGAGCCGGATGGCTATCGCACCGACAATTACCGCGCGCCGGTGCCGGCGACGCTGGAAGGCGCGCGCGTGCTGACGACGGCAGAGGCCGAGACAATCTGGCGCACGAAGAGCGGCGCTTTCATTGACGTGCTGCCGCGCGCGCCGAAGCCCAAGAACCTGCCTGCGGGCACAGTGTGGCGAGATGCGCCGCGGCGAAACATTCCGGGCAGCATCTGGCTGCCGGACACGGGCTATGGCGCGCTGCCGCCGGCCATGGACGATTACTTCCAGCGCGGCCTCTCGCAAGCCACGCACGGCAACAAGGCCGCGCTGGTGGTGATCTATTGTCTCGCCGATTGCTGGATGTCCTGGAACGCCGCCAAGCGCGCGCTGGCGTATGGCTATGCCAATGTCGCGTGGTATCCGGAGGGCACCGACGGTTGGGAGCATGCCAAGCTGCCCACGGAGGACGCGCAGCCGGAGCCGCGGCCTGAGCAGTAGGCCGCGCTCTCTCCCCGTCATTGCGAGCGCAGCGAAGCAATCCAGAATCTTTCCGCGGAGGGACTCTGGATTGCTTCGCTACGCTCGCAATGACCGTGAGCTACTGCTTCTGCAACTTCGTCAGCGTGCTCGCGCCATCCGTATCGGTCGCAGTGTACGTCACCCTGTCGCCGGCATGGACGGAATCCAGCATCGCGGCGTCCTTGGCCTTGAACTGCTGGAGCGCGCCGGCGCCGCCGGCACTGCCGCCGACCGTGCCCTTCTGCGTCTGCTGGATCGAGATCGTGTTGGTGAGCCTATTGATGCCGGTGACCGTGCCGGTCAGGTCGTCAGCAAAGGCGCTGGATGCGAGCACTGTGATGGCTGCAGCGCCTGCGAGGATGAATTTTGCTGTTCCCATCGAGTCCTCCTGTCGCCTAGGATTCACAGGACAAGCCATCCTAGATCGATTTGGTTCCGGCTGATAGCGCGGCAAAGGTTAACGATCGCGTTGATATCGCGGGAACTTCTGTGAAAGCTGTCAGCAGGATTGACGTTATAAGGCCTGCGCTATTCCATTTCCTGCTGGATGACGCGGCCGAGCGCGAACAGGCGCTGGTCGATCGTGGTCGGAACCTCGCAGACGAAGCGCACCACCTTGCGGCGGTCTTCGAAAATGCGGGTCTCCCAGATCAACTGGTTGCTCATCGCGTCGACCTTGGTGTCGTCGCGCGGCGTCGCGTCCTGCACCGCCTGGAGCTGGATGGTCTCCTCGCGGATCTTGTCGGCGGCCTCACGCTGCTTGCGGCTGACGCGCTCGAGCCCGCTCATGACCTGAGAGCGCTGGGCGTTCAGCGTGTCGAACAGGCCGGCGAACAGCAGCTTGGCGTTGGTGGTCTTGTCGGCGGCTGAGGCGGCCAGAAATTCCTTCACCGACTTCTCTGCCTCGTCCAGCGGCGTCTTGCGCGCTGCGAGCTTGGAGACCAGCGCGCTGACCTTGCTGTCGTCCTTCCACTTGGTCTCGGCATCGTCGAGCGCAGGGCCGGCCCAGACCGCGGCGAGCGAGATCTCCGGCACCTTGGCCTGCGCGCATGGCCAGTTGGGATAGCGCGGATCTGCTGCGTGCGCGGCGGTGATCGAGACCGCGAACGCAACGGCACCAAGCGCAAATGTCCGAACGCTCATCCTTCGCCTCCCGCAGGCCCGCGCCGTGCCAGCCCGCGCGACGGATCATAGGCGAGAATTGCGCCGATCATGAAGACGATTGTGCAGGTCGCGACCACCGCGAGCGAGATCCAGTTGACCTGTCCATACAGCGCAAACCGTATCAGCTCGACCGCATGGGTGAACGGGTTGGCCTCGCAGACATAATAGAGATACGGGCTGCCCTCCTGCACCCGCCACAGCGGGTAGAGCGCGGAAGACGCAAAGAACATCGGGAAAATCACAAAATTCATGACGCCGGCAAAGTTCTCCAGCTGCTTGATGCCGGACGAAATCAGCATGCCGAGCGAGCCCAGCATCAACCCTGACAGGATCAGCGCCGGCAGCACGGTGAGATAACCGATCGGGGGTGGCGTGATATCCCAGAACCAGGCGATGATCAGGAACGCATAGACCTGGAGCAGCGACACCGCGGTGCCCGCGAGCAGCTTGCAGAACAGCAGGAAGCCGCGTGGCAGCGGGCTGACCAGCAGCGTGCGCATATTGCCCATCTCGCGGTCATAGACCATCGAGAGCGAGGACTGCATGCCGTTGAACAGCTGGATCATCGCCATCAGGCCCGGCGCGATGAAGACCTCATAGAGGATGTAGGTCTCATAAGGCGGGATGATGGAGATGCCAAGCACTTGCCGAAAGCCGGCGGCAAAGATGAACAGCCACACCAATGGCCGCACCAGTGCCGAGACGAAGCGTTCGCGCTGATGCAGGAAGCGCAAGCCTTCGCGCCAGACGATACCGGTCAGGCAGGTCATGTATTCGCTGGCCGAGAAGCCGCGCGGCACCTCGCGCGTGGTGATGCTGCTCATGCGCCGCCTCCCGGCATCACTTGCGCGCCGGTCAGGCGCATGAAGGCGGTGTTGACGTCGTGCGCGCCGGCTTCAGAAATGACGCGGCCCATCGGACCCTGCGCCAGCACTTTGCCCTGGTGCAGCACCACGAGGTCGTCGCCGGCCATGATCTCGTCGAACAGATGCGTGGCCCAGAGCACGCCGATGCCTTGTTCGGTGACGAGCTGGCGGACATGGCTGATGATGTCGGCGCGCGCCTTGACGTCGAGCCCGACGGTCGGCTCGTCCAGCAGCAACAGTCGCGGCTTGTGCAGCAATGCGCGGGCGATCTCCAGCCGCCGCATCTGGCCGCCGGAGAGATCGCGCACCTTGCTGCCGGCGCGCTCAGTGAGCCCGATGCGCGTGAGCAGCTCGGCGCTGCGCGCAGCGGCCTCGCGGCGGCTGATGCCATGAAGGGCGGCGTGATAGAGCAGGTTCTGCGTCAGCGACAGATCGAGATCGAGCGTCCGCGGCTGGAATACGACGCCGAGCAGCCGCAGCGCCTCGCCGGGCGTGCGGCTGACGTCATGGCCGAAAATACCGACGCGGCCGGTCTGAATGCCGAACAGCCGCGTGATCAGCGAGAACAGCGTGCTCTTGCCGGCGCCGTTGAGCCCGAGCAGCGCGGTGAAGCTCGCAGGCTGCACGTTGAAGGACACGTCGATCAGCGCCTTGCGCGGGCCATAGGAATGGCTGACGCCGTCGATCGACAGCGCCGGCACCGCAGCCGGATCAGGCTTCGACGTATCACGCGGTTCGGCGATGGGGGCGGGGCTCGTCATGGCGCGATCGTGATGCCCCAGGGCAGTTCGCCCACCTGAATGGTCTTGATCACCTTCTGAGCGGCGACGTCGATGACCGAGATATCGTTGGAGACGCCGTTGGTGGTGAGGAGATATTTTTCATCCGGCGTGAACGCCATGTGCCAGACGCGCTGGCCGACCAGGAGATATTTCGTCACCTTGCGCGTGGCGGTGTCGACTATGGCGACACGGTTCGCAGGACCAAGCGCGACGAAGGCGGTCTTGTCGTCCTTGGTCATGCCGATGCCGACCGGCTGGATCGCCTCCTTCCGCAGGCCCGGGATCTCAAAGGTGACCTTGCCGATCACCTGGTGCTTGGCGGGATCGACGATTGACACCGTGCCGCCGATCTCGGAGGAGACCCATAGTTCGGACGCATCGTGCTTGAACTCGGCGAAGCGCGGCCGTGGATCGACCAGCACGTTGGCGACGATCTGGCGCGACGCCGTGTCGATGAAATGCGCCATGTTGGTGGTTTCGGACGTGTTGATCAGGGTCTTGCCATCCGGGCTGATGGTCATGCCCTCGGGCTCGACGCCGACCTGGATGTCGCCGAGACGGGCGCGCTTCTCGAGGTCGATCACGGTGACCGTATTGTCGTTCTCGTTGGCGACATAGAGCGTCTTGCCGCTGGCATCCTGGGTAAACAATTCGGGGTCGGGGCCGGAGGGCAGGGTGTCGACGATCGCTTGCGTCTTGGCATCGATCATCTGGATGGTGTCGTCGTCGCCGACCGCGACCATCACGAACTTGCCGTCACGCGTGAACTCGATGCCGCGCGGACGCTGGCCGACCTTGATGGTCTTGGTCACGGTCCAGTTGTCGGTGTCGATCACCGACACCGTATTGCTTTTCTCGTTCGAGACATAAGCGATGAAGGCATGCGCGGGCGCCGCCGCCAGCACCAGTCCGGACAGCAATCCCGCACGCAACATCCTGGCTCTCATTTCAGCTTGCATTTGCTCTCCGGGCGATCGTAGCCGAGCGTGTCGAGCTCGGAGACCTGGTGCAGAAATCCTTCCTGCGGCGACACCGACACCACCATGCGGCCGTCGACCAGCAGGATCGGCTGGCGCAGCTGAAGATTCCAGTCGCGCAAGGTGAGCCGGGTGCCCTTGAAGGCGGCGACCTCGAAGTTCGGCCCCTTGATGAAGTCGGTGACCTTTTTGACGTCGCCGGAATTGGTGCGCGAGGCGGCCTCGCCAATCATGCGCACGGCGGTCCATGCCTGCATATCGAGCGGGGTCATGCGCCGGGAATTCAGCTTCATGAAGCGGTTCTGCATCTGCGTCGCGCCCCATTGATCCTGCGCGGCGTCCCAGCTGCGCGGCACGAGGCCAGCCGAGCCCGCGACAGGACGCGGATCCCAGGTGCGATAGGGCAGGTAGGCTCCGAACACTTCGCTTTCATCGGCGGCGATCAGAACGTCGTAAGCAGGTGCCTGTTGCGTGAACACCGGCATCTGGCGCTGGATCAACGTCACGCCGCTGTCAGTCCGGCGCGCGCCGCCCTTGTCCTCGAAGGTCCGCTCCTCGACGATCTTGGCGCCGAAACGTTTGGCCGCACGCCTCAGCGCATCGGCGTAGAGCTTGTCCTCGTCGTGCGAGCCGACGACCAGCAGCCAGCGTGACCACTTCTTCCACACCAGATATTGGCCAAGCGCATCCGCCAGCATCGACCGTGTCGGCGCGGTGTGAACCACATTGGCGCGGCAATCCTCCTCGCGCAGCCGTTCGTCGATCGCGCCGGCGTTGAACAGCAGCGTGCCGCGGTCACGCAAGGCGTCGGCGACTTTCAGCAGGGCGTCGGCCGGCAGGTCGGCGACGATGAAGCCGTTGTGTTCGGCAAGCGCGGTCGCCGCCTGAACGACGTCCTCGCCTTCCTTGATCCGTCGCTCCTCTAGCGTGAAATGCTGGCCCGTGAATTTTCCGGTGGTGTTGTTGTCCTCGATTGCGAGTCTTGCGCCGGCCGTGCCGTCATTCTCCGCGGGCTGATCGACCAGCGACAGCGTCGATCTGGTGCCGGCGACACCGAGATAGCCGACGCCGATCGTGACCGGGTCGGCCGCCAGCGCTTGCGCTGCTGCCAGACACAGGCCGATCGGGCCGAGCAACCATCGGATCATGCTTCCTCCTGACGATCTCCCCGGCTTGACCGCCAGTGGAGAATTGTTTCTCTTCAAGCATGACCGATTTGGCAGGGCTTGCAACCCCGCAATTGGTCGTCGCGACACCACGGGCGGAATCACGATCATGCGAGCGCTGATATGTTTCGCGGCTTTGCTGCTGATGGGGTCGCCGGCGTTCGCCGATCCGCCGAAGCTCGCAATCTTCGATTTCGAGCTGATCGACACCAGCCTGCCCGGCGAGTTCTATGGCTCGAAACCGGAGGAGGCGCGGCTCGCGCATATCAGCGACCAGCTCCGCAAGGAACTGGCTGAATCAGGCCGGTTCCAGGTGCTCGACATCGCGCCGGTGAGGGACGCGGCCCGCCACAGCAATCTGCAGGCCTGCGGCGGCTGCGACCTCAAGCTTGCCGGGCAATTGGGCGCGGACCTCGAGATCACCGGCATGGTGCAGAAGGTCTCGAACCTGATCATCAATCTGAACATCTATCTGCGCGACGTGAAGACCGGCCAGATGATCGCGGCTGCAAGCGCCGACATGCGCGGCAATACCGATGAATCCTGGTCGCGCACGATGAGCTATCTGATCCGCAATCGCCTGCTGGCGCCGAATTACGGCAAACCGGAGTAGATTTCTTTCTTACCCTCCCCCTCCAGGGGAGGGTAAGAAAAATCTCACCCCTTCAGCTTCTCCGCATGCCAGTGCAGATGATCGCCCATGAACGTGGAGATGAAGTAGTAGCTGTGGTCGTATCCCGGCTGGCGCCGCAGTGTCAGTGGGATGTTGGCCTTGTTGCAGGCGGCCTGCAGCAGTTCGGGCTTGAGTTGTTCTTTCAGGAAATTGTCGGCATCGCCGACGTCGACGAGAAAGCTTGAGAACTTCGCGCCGTCCTCGATCAGTGCCACCGTGTCATGGCTGCGCCAGGCATCCTTGTTCGGCCCGAGATAGCCGGTCAGCGCCTTGATGCCCCAGGGCACCTGTGACGGCGCGACGATCGGGGCGAAAGCGCTGGCCGCGCGATAGCGGTGCGGGTTGCGCAGCGCCACGGTCAGCGCGCCGTGGCCGCCCATGGAATGGCCCATCACGGATTGCCGCTTGGCATCGACGGGAAAATTTCCCGCCACAAGTTTGGGCAGTTCGTCGGTGACATAGGTCCACATGCGGTAATTGCGCGCAAACGGCGCTTCGGTCGCATCGACATAGAAGCCGGCGCCCAGGCCGAAATCATAGGCGTTGTTGGCATCGCCGGGCACGTCGGGCCCGCGCGGTGAGGTGTCAGGGGCGACGAAGATCAGGCCGAGCTCGGCACAGGCTTTGCGGAATTCGCCCTTCTCGGTGACGTTGGCATGGGTGCAGGTGAGGCCGGAGAGATACCAGACCACGGGCAGCTTGGCGCCTTCGGCATGCGGGGGAACGTACACTGAGAAAACCATGTCCGTTCCGGTCGCCGCGCTTGCATGGCGATACACGCCCTGCACGCCGCCATAGGATCTGTTGGTCGAGACAGTCTGGATCGTCATGCCTGAGTGCTCCGTGGCATCTCACCACATCGAGAATGCAATACGTGTGTGACCGAATTTTGTGGCGCGCTTTTACGCCACGCCGCTGTCGATCGCCAGCCGCACCAGTTCGACCGAGGTCTTGACCCCGAGCTTCTGGCGCATGATCGAGGAGGTGTTCGCGACCGTCTTGTAGGACGACTGCACCAGCCAGGCGATCTCGGACAGGCTCTTTCCGGCGCTGAGCAGCCGCAGGATCTCCATCTCGCGTGCGTTCAGCTTCGACAGCGGACTCTGCGCCAGCGTCGGCCCTGCGAAGGCGATGCTGCGCGCGATTGCGCTCGGCAAGTAAGTGCCACCGCTGCCGACGGTGCGGATGGCTTCGACGAGATCGTCGGGGTCGCCGGTCTTGGAGACGTAGCCCTTGGCGCCGCATTCGATCGCGCGGGCGGCGAAGGCCGGGTCGTCGTTCATGCTGAACATGATGATGCGGGCATCAGCCGCGCGCTCGAGGATGCGGCGCGCGAGCTCGAAGCCGGAAACGGTCGGCAGGTTGATATCGATGACGCAGAGGTCCGGGCGCTCGACGATGAAGATGCTCTCGCCGTCCTCGGCGTCGGCAGCCTCCAAAATCTCGATCTCGCCTTCGTCGGCCAGCACGGCACGGCAGCCGGAGGCGACAATGGGATGATCGTCGACGATCAGAATGCGCATAGGCGTTCCCCGCGACAGCGCCGGACTCATTGTTTCGCGCCACATGATACCGAACGAGAAAGCGTGTCTCATGTCGGGTCATGCAACCCGGCCGGGATTGCTGTACGCTTCCGATTAGATATCGGGCGCTTCGGCTCTGTCAACGCTATCGGACGGGTGCGGGCGACCCTTGATGGGGCACGGGCGAAAGCAATGTGGCAAAATCTATCCTTGCGCGGGCGCATCAACCTTTTGCTGGCGCTGTTGCTGGCACTCGGGCTCGCCGTCAACATCGCCCGACAGGTCGCGGAGGCCGGTCCCCGCGTGCAGGCCGAGGACCAGAGCGTGATCCGGCTGGCGCGCGAGTTCATCGAGATGATCGTTGCCGATCTCAACGAGGCACCGGACCCCGATGCCCGGCTGAACCAGATCGCACGCGATCTCAATCGCCTTCGCCATGTCAGCATCGCGCTTCATGATTCCGGTGGGAACCCTCTGACACCGCCGCGGCCCGATGCCGATGACGACACGCCCGGGCCGCCGGCCTGGTTCGTCAGCCTGGTGCATCCCGAGCAGACCGCCGTCAGCGTGCCGGTGTCGGTCCATGGCAAGCCCGGCTCGCTCGTCATCACCTCGCATCCCAATGACGAGATCGCCGAGATCTGGGACGCCATCGTCACGCAGCTCGAGGTCGGATCGGTCATCGCGGTGGCCCTGTTCCTGGTCATGATGACGGTCGTCGGCCGCGCGCTCGCGCCGTTGCAGTCATTGGCGCAAACCATGGGCGAGCTCGAGGGCGGGCGTTACGATGCGCGCGTCACGCCCGGCGGTGCGCCCGAACTTGCGGCCATCTGCACCAGGCTCAATCACTTGGCGGCAACGCTTGGCGAAGCCGTCGAGGACAAGCGGCGGCTCGCCGAGCGCGCGGTGTCGCTCCAGGACATCGAGCGCAAGGAGATCGCGCGCGAGCTGCATGACGAATTCGGGCCGTATCTGTTCTCACTGCGCGCGCATGCCAGTGCGCTCGCCAAGCTCGCCGATGGACGTGCTCCAAGTGCGGATGCGGTACGAAAACACGGCGGCGCGCTGCTGGAGCAGATCAACGCGCTGCAGCAGTTCACCCGTCGTGTGCTGGAGCGGTTGCGGCCGGTCGGCCTTGCCGAGCTTGGCCTCGGCAAGGCGCTTGAATCGCTGTCGCGGCTGTGGCGGGAATCGCATCCCGACGTGACGATCGAGACCACGATTTCGCCTGCGCTTGGCGTGACGGGAGAGACCGCCGACCTCACCATCTATCGCGTCGTGCAGGAGGCGCTCACCAACGCGTTCCGCCACGCCGGTGCGACCGCGATCAATGTGGTGATCGAGCCGGCGGAGCAGCCGGGCCGCGACGGTCGCTTCTGTGCCCGGGTGCTGGTCAGCGACAATGGTCATGGCATGGAGCCGGGCCAGAAGCTCGGCTTTGGTCTCGTCGGCATGCGCGAGCGAATCCTGGCGCTGGGCGGCACGCTCAACGTGGCGTCAGGTGAGGGCGGCGTCACTGTCGAAGCGCTGGTTCCGACGGCCGCGGCCTGATCACGCCCCACTCGAACAGGGAAAATTCCCGATCGGGAATAATTCCCGATTTGGTCGGGAAAACGGGTGCGGAAAGCGTACGACCTTTTGGGGCTAGTGCGTCAAAGGCCGCCGATTACACTCGTCTCAAACCAAACGGCGAAAATGAAAACAGCCGGTGGTTACGGGTGGGGACGATGGGAATGCGCTGGGCCGGACATACGCGACGTCTCTTGATGGCCTCGGTCTCGACCGGGCTGATGTCCGGATTCGTATTCGGCACAGATGCGCGAGCTGCGCAGGACGAGGAGACCAACGTCCAGAACCTGCCTGCGGTCGAGGTGGCGGCGCCGCCGCCAGCGGCACGACGTGCTCCGTCGCGACCGGTGACACGGACGGCAGCGAATGGCGGCAAGCCGAGGAATAGCGGCAGGATCTACGTCTACCCGACGACACCGGGTACGGGCAGGGGTCTCGAGGTCGACAAGGTTCCGTCGGCGATCAACGCGGTTGATGCCAACCAGATCAAGCGCACGGGCTCGCTCAACGTCACGGATGCGCTGCGCGATAACATTGCCGGCGTCAGCATCAGCGAGGTCACCGGCAATCCATTCCAGCCAAACGTCGAGTTTCGCGGCTTTGTCGCTTCGCCCATCACGGGCACGCCGCAGGGTCTCGCCGTGTACCAGAACGGCGTGCGCATCAACGAAGCGTTCTCGGATGCCGTCAACTGGGACCTGATCCCGACGGCGGCAATCAGGTCGGTGACGCTGGTGACCAACAACCCCGCCTTCGGCCTCAATGCGCTCGGCGGCGCGATCAATATGCAGATGAAGGACGGCTTTACCTATCAAGGCGCAGAGGTCGATGTCATGGGCGGCTCATTTGGCCGCATGCAGGGCTCGGCGCAATGGGGCAAGCAGGTCGACCAGAACTACGGCATCTACGCCGCGCTCGAAGGGCTGCACGACAACGGTTTCCGCAACTTCTCTCAATCGGACGTGCGACGCTTCTATAGCGACGTCGGCTACAAGGCCGGTGACAGCGAATTCCACGTCAACATGGGCGTGGCCAAAAATGATTTCGGCGCCAGCGCCACCGTTCCGGCCGAGCTGCTGAACAACTATTGGGGCGCGACCTACACGACACCGCAGACCAGCTCCAATCGTGTCGGCTATCTCAACCTGACCGGCAAGGTCGACGCGACGCCGACCTGGACGCTGGAAGGCACCGCGCACGTGCGCCGGTACGAGCAGAAGATCGTCGACGGCAACCCAACCGACGTCGGCGAGTGCACGGCGGACGCGACGCTGCTGTGTTTCGGCGACGGTGCGACACCGGCGAACGGCGGCGATGGCGCGCAGCTTGGCAATCCCTTTGCGCCGGGCACGATCCTGGGTGAGATCGACCGTAGCTCGATACGCTCGACCAGCTTTGGCGTCTCGGGGCAGGCCACCAACACCGATCAGTTGTTCGGGCACGAGAACCGCTTCGTGATGGGCACGAGCTATGATGCCAGCGTCACGCGCTACAACGCCACCGCCGAGATCGGTTCTCTCGGTGAGAATTATGTGGTGAGCGGCAGCGGCCTTTTCCTGGGGCCGACCGGCACGATCGATACCGGCTTTGCCGGTCCCGTCTCGCTGCGGACCGTCAACCAATATAACGGCTTCTATGCGATGGATACGTTCAACGTGACGGATGCCTTCGCGATCACGGGCGGAGGCCGCTTCAACATTGCGCGCATCTCGTTGGAAGATCAGCTCGGCACCGCGCTCAATGGCGACTACACCTACACAAGGTTCAATCCGGTGGTCGGCGGCACCTACAAGATCACATCGGAGCTGACCGCCTATGCCGGCTATTCCGAGGCCAACCGCGTGCCGACGCCGCTCGAGCTCGGCTGCGCCGATCCGAACAATCCCTGCCTCATCGCAGCGTTTCTGGTCTCCGACCCGCCGTTGAAGCAGGTCGTGTCCAAGACCGTGGAAGCGGGCTTGCGCGGCACCAAGGAGCTGAACATCGGCACGCTCGGATGGAAGATCGGCGGCTTCCGCGCCACCAACTATGATGACATCCTGGCCGTCCCGGTTCCCGGCCGCACCGGCTTTGGCTATTTCACCAACGTGGGCAGGACACGGCGGCAGGGGCTCGAGGCCGAGGTCAACATCAAGTCGGCGGCCCTGCAATTCCAGGCGAGCTACACGTTCGTCGATGCCCGTTTCATGGATGCATTGACGCTCGGCTCGAACAGCCCGTTCGCCGACGCCGACGGCAACATCCAGGTCTTGCCCGGCAACCAGATCCCCGCGATCCCGCGCCATCGCGTCAAGGTCGGCGTCGACTACGCCGTCACCGACGAGTGGAAGGTTGGCGGCAATGCGCTGTTCGTCTCCAGCCAGTATCTGGTCGGCGACGAATCCAACCAGTATTCGAAGCTGCCGTCCTACACGGTGTTCAACCTGCACACCTCCTATCAGGTCACCAAGAACGTTCAGCTCTACGGCAAGGTCGACAACGTCTTTGACAACAGGTACGCGACCTACGGACAGTTCTTCGACACCGGCGCTCTGCCGAACTTCACCAACGGCGGAAATCCCTTCACCGACCCGCGCTCGCTGAGTCCGGCAAGGCCGCGGGCGTTCTACGCGGGGGCGAGGGTGACGTTCTAGCAAAGCGAGCGCGGCTGGCTTCCCAAGACATCAGAAAACTCACTTCTCGGGAACGCCAGCGAGGCGTAAACCGTCGCAAAACGCCATGGTATGTGCCTCAACATGCAAAACCCAAAAAGCTAATCCCCGGGGGCCCGAGCGAACAGTTGCGATGCTGGCATCATGCGCCTGTTTTGCCCGACGGGTCAAGCGATTTGCGGTTTTTCAGAAATTGGGTGCTCGAATAACGAGCCGATCGGCGACGGCGCTTCATGCCGATCTCATCGCGCTCTAAGTCATTGATTTCACTTTCCCCGGCTACTGTGCATGGGGTTGTTTTCGGGTTCACCTTCATCCGCTTGATCCGCCGCAAAGCGCGTGCTGCCAGCTGCCCGTAAGCTTTCGGGCGTTATAGTGCTGGCGTTACCCGAGCACGATAGGGCAGAGACCATGTGGATCAGAGCACTCCTTCTGGGATTGGGCCTGATGGCTTGTGGTGCGCTTCCGGTCGATGCGCGCTCCGGCGGCCTTGGCCACGACGATCCCCTGAATTCAGAGCACATCACCGTTCTTCCCAGCGAAGTCCGGCAGTACATTGCGGGGATATGCAAAGGCCCCGCGCGGGCTCAACACGACTTCGCGACGTATCTGCCGTCGGAAAAGCGATGGCGCATCAACCTGGAATATTTGCAGTGCCAGGGCTTGGGCGAGTTTCGTCACGGCAATCAATGTCTGAACGTTGATTTCGTCGGTGACGGGACGCACTTCCACCTGGCGCGGAAGGCCTACGCGGATTGTGGCTTCTGACGGCTCGCGGTTCGCCGCTTACTTCGCCTGCTCGAGCGGGGCAGACGCGACGCTGGCCTGGCCCCGGCCCTTGGCTGCGCCCACGCGCTGCCGGCGCTGGACCAGATATTGGTCGGCGAGCACGCCGATCAGGATTACCGCGCCCATGACCGCGAAATTCAGCGAGCTCGGGATGCCCAGCAGGTTGACCAGGTTCTGCAGCACCTGGAGCAGCACGGTGCCGAGCACCACGCCGACGATCGAGCCTTCGCCGCCGCGCAAGGAGCATCCGCCGAGCACGGCCGCGGCGATCGCATAGAGTTCGTAGAACGAGCCGTGCACGGCGGGCGAGATCGAGCGGGTGTACATTGCGAACAGGATCGCAGCAAACGCGGTCAGCCCACCGCAGATGACATAGGCCGACACCATCACGCGCTCGGAGCGGATGCCGGAATAGCGCGCGGCTTCCTCGTTCTTGCCGACGGCGTAGAGATAGCGGCCGAAGACCGAGCGGTGCAACAGCACCCATGCAACAACGGCGACGACAATCAGCGCCACCACGCTATGCGGCACCGGAAAGCCGAGCATGTTGGTACGACCGGCCGTCAGCCATTCCAGCGTCGGGAAACTGGCGCCGAAGCCGAAGCCGGCGGTCGCATCCTCGGTGTAGTAGCGCGCCGCGCCGCGATAGATCAAGAGTCCGCACAGCGTCACCACGAACGGCTGGATATGCATCCGCGTCACCAGCGCGCCGTGAATGAGACCGATCACGAGCCCGCTCGCGATGATCGCGGCAAAGGCGAGCATCCAGTTGACGTTGTGATTGACGATGAGGTCGATGAAGAGGACGCCAAGCAGCGCGATCACCGATCCGACCGACAGCTCGATCCCGCCGATGATGATGACGAAGGCTTCCGCGATCGAGAAGATGCCGAACATCCCGACCTGGTTCAGCGTGTTGGAGAGGTTGCCGACGTAGAGGAAACGCGGGTTGATGAAGGCCACGACCGCGCCGACCACGAGGATCAGGACCAGCAGGCTCAGATCTTTCTTGTTCAAGGCACCCTCATCTCAACCGCGTGGCCGACGGCCAACTGGAGCACATTGTGTTCGCTGAACTGGCTGCGATCAAGGAAACCCGAGATCGCACCCTCGTGCATGACGGCGATCCGGTCGCTGACCCCGATCACTTCTTCCATGTCGCTCGAAATCATCAGGATCGCGACGCCGGAATCGGTCAACCGGCGCAGCATCTCGTAGATCTCCTGTTTGGCGCCGACGTCGACGCCACGCGTCGGCTCGTCGAAGATCAGCACCTTGGGGCGCATCGACAGCCATTTGGCCAGCACGACCTTCTGCTGATTACCGCCCGACAATGAGCCGACCGTGGTTGCGACGTCCGGCGCGCGGATCTTGAGCTGCTCGCGCTGGGTTCGCGCGTTCTTGACCTCCTGCGCGGTATTGACGATCCATGCGCGCAGATAAGAAGACAGATCCGGCAGCGAGATATTTTCGGCAATCGACACGTCGAGCAGGAGACCGCAGCCCTTGCGATCCTCCGGGACCAGATAGATGCCGTGGTCGATCGCCCCGCGAGGGCTCGTCACGCGGATGGCTTCGCCGTTCAGCTTGATTGCGCCAGCCCGCAGCGGATCGACACCAAAGATCGCCCGCGCCAGCTCGGTACGTCCGGAGCCAACGAGGCCAGCCAGCCCCAAAATCTCGCCGCGACGTATCGACAGGCTGACCGCGCGCTCTGGGTAGGTTTCGGTGACGGCTTCGACGATATCGAGCACGGCCTCGCCGGGCGGGGCGGCCGGCGGCACGTAGAGCGATTTGAGGTCGCGTCCGATCATCAGGCGGATCATCGCAGCTGGTGACAGCTCAGCGCGGGTCAGCGCGCCGACCATGCGTCCGTCGCGCAACACCACCGCGCGGTCGGCGCATTGCATGACCTCGTTGAGGCGATGCGTGATAAAAATGATGCTGACGCCATCGGCCTTGAGGCCGGCGATGACCCGCATCAGCCGGTCGGTCTCGGCCAGCGTCAGGCTCGACGTCGGTTCGTCCATGATGACGAGGCGAGCATCGAGCGACAGCGCCTTCATGATCTCGACGAGCTGATGCTGTGCCAGCGACAGCTCGGCGAGCGGTGCGTCCGGTGCGAAATCGGCGCCGAGGCGATCCAGCAGCGGCTGTGTCTTGGCGTAGAGCGCCTTGCGATCGATCAGCCGCAGCGGCCCGCCATGCACGGGCTCGCGGCCGATGAACACGTTGCCGGCGACGTCGAGATTGTCGAAGAGATTGAGTTCCTGATGCACGAAGGCGATGCCGGCGGCGATCGCCTCGGCCACGGTGAGTGCACTCCGCTCGGTGCCGTCGACACGGATAGAGCCGCCGCTGGGCTCGACCACGCCGCCGAGCACCTTCATCAGGGTCGACTTGCCTGCGCCGTTCTCGCCGATCAGGGCGATGACCTCGCCCGGAGACACGGCAAGGCCGACGTGGTCGAGTGCGACCACGCCGGGATAGCTCTTGCTGATATTGACCAGTTCGAGAAACGGCTCAGGCATTGACGGATGCGGGCAGGGCCCGCACGTCTCCTACTTCTTGAGCATCGCCTTCATCGAACCCATGAAGTCGTCGACATTGGCTTTGTCGATGACCTTGCCGGGCACGATGATGATGCCGTTGGCGGGCACGCCGGACTTGTCGCCCTCGATGTACTTCGCCATCAGCTTCATACCCTGATAGCCCCACTCGAACGGCTGCTGCACGACGGTGCCGGCGATTGCGCCTTCCTTGACGCCGCCCAGCGTGATCGGATCCTCGTCGAAGCCGATGATCTGGATTTTGCCAAGCTTGCCGGCTTCCTTCAGCACTTCGTAGATGCGCGGGGTGTTGTAGGAGTAGAAGCCGACCAGGCAGCTCACGTCCGGCATGGCGGCGAGGATGTCCTCGACGTTGCGCTTGGCGCGGGTCTGATCGATCTCGTCGCCGCGAACGTCGACCAGTTCGACCTTCGAGCCCTTGATGGTCTCCTTGACGCCCTCGATGCGCTCGCGCGCGTTGTCTGCGCCGGGCAGACCAACGAAGCCGACGCACTTGCCGCCGTTCGGCAGCGCCTTAAGCATCAGCTTGCCCGCGTCCTTGCCGAGATCGACGTTGGACGAGCCGATATAGGCGATACGCTTCGAGTTCGGTGCGTCGCTGTCGGTGGTGAACAGCAGCGTTTGCGAGGCGATCTTGTTGAGGTGCTCGACCTGGTTCTTCGGGTCGACCGCGCTGACCATGATGCCGGCGGCACCGGCGGCGACGAGGTCATCCATCATGCGCTGCTGAACGGCAGCGGCAGCCTGTTCCGGATATTTGAGCTGAAGATTGTAGTTGGGCAGCTCGCCCTGGGCCTTCTTCACGCCGGCTTCCGCAATCTTCCAGAAGTCGGACGCGCCGTTGACGACGAAAGCCAGAACCTTCTTGTCCGCCGCATTGGTCGAGCCGAGGCCCACAGACATTGCGAACGCGACGGATACACCTGCAAGCAAGAGACGCTTCATAACCATCCTCCCCTTGTGCGGTCAGCCCTTCGTTGAAGGCCAACTCTGCTTGAGCCCGAAATGGGCGCATGCCTTAAATCTCGCAGGCCGCGCAGGTTAAACGCCGTCCGCATCCTTGCGGCAGGGGCGGGGTCACCAGCTCGGCCCGTGAGGTAAAATGAGGCACGTACCTCATCGTGTAGCAAAAGCACGCCGAGCGTGCAACTGCGGGGTGACGTTCCCCTAAAATCAACCGCAACGCTGTTCCCGCCGGCTCTCGCTTCCTCGGCATGATCAGGGAA
>JAEWHT010000179.1 GCA_023387695.1 Pseudomonadota bacterium
AGATGGAGATCATGGTCGAGCTTCACTCGCTGTGGAACTTGCCGACCGCCAAGCAGATCGCGCGTGCGCTCGAGCCCTACAAACCGACCTGGTATGAAGACCCGATCCGCATGAACTCGCCGCAGGCGTTGGCTGAATATGCGCGCTCGACCGATGTCTGGGTTTGCGCCAGCGAAACGCTGGGCTCACGCTTCCCCTACAAGGACATGCTCGACCGCGACGCCATGCATGTCGTCATGGCCGACCTCTGCTGGACCGGCGGCCTCACCGAGGGCCGCAAGATCGCGGCGATGGCCGAGACCTATCACCGGCCCTTCGCACCGCATGATTGCATCGGCCCGATCGGCTTCATCGCCGCCATCCACATGTCGTTCAGCCAACCGAACACGCTGATCCAGGAATCCGTGCGCGCCTTCTACAAAGGCTGGTACAATGAACTCGTCACCACGATGCCCGTGATCAAGGACGGTTACGTCTTCCCGATGGAGGGCCCCGGCCTTGGTGTCGACCTCCTGCCCGCCGTCTTCGATCGCTCCGATCTGATCGTGCGCCGCTCCAACGTTTGAGGAATTTTGAGATGAGCACCGCCCTCTTCGACCTTTCCGGCCGCACCGCGCTCGTGACCGGCTCCTCGCGTGGGCTCGGCCGTGCCATCGCCGAAGGCATGGCCAAGGCCGGCGCCAAAATCATCGTCAATGGCGTTGACCCCAAGCGCGTCGAACAGGCCGTCGCCGAGTTTCGCGCCGCAGGCCATCAGGCTGAAGGCGCCGCGTTCAACGTCACCGACGAGCCCGCGATTGTCGCGGCGTTCAACGACTTCGACAAGAAGGGCATCGCGGTCGACATCGTCGTCAACAATGCCGGCATCCAGCACCGCAAGCCGCTGGTGGAATTCACCACCGACGAATGGCGCAAGGTGATCGAGACCAATCTCACCAGCGCCTTCGTGATCGGCCGCGAGGCGGCCAAGCGGATGATCCCGCGCAAGCACGGCAAGATCATCAATATCGGCTCGCTCGGCAGCGAGCTCGCGCGCCCGACGATCGCCCCCTACACCGCAGCCAAGGGTGGCATCAAGAACCTGACCCGCTCGATGGCGGTGGAATGGGCCCAGCACGGTATCCAGGCCAACGCCATCGGCCCCGGCTACATGCTGACCGACATGAACGAGGCGCTGGTCAACAACACCGACTTCAACAATTGGCTGATGGGCCGCATTCCCTCCAAGCGCTGGGGCAAGCCGGATGAGCTGGTGGGCGCGGCGATCTTCCTGGCGTCGGATGCCTCCACCTATGTCAACGGTCAGATCATCTATGTCGATGGCGGCATGATCGCCGCGATGTAATCGCGAAGAGGGAACGACACCATGCGCGCCGTCGTCATTCACGCTCCGAAGGATCTGCGGATCGACAACTACCCCGACACGGAGCCCGGCCCGGGCGAAGTCCGCGTCAAGATCGCCAATGGCGGCATCTGCGGTTCCGACCTGCATTATTACCATCACGGCGGCTTCGGCGTTGTCCGCATCCAGCAGCCGATGGCGTTGGGTCACGAGATCGCCGGCGTGGTCGCGGCTGTCGGCGACGGCGTCACCGCCGTGAAGGCCGGCACCCGCGTTGCGGTCAATCCGAGCAAGCCGTGTGGCCAGTGCCTGCATTGCCAGGAAGGCATGCGCAACCAGTGCCTCGACATGCGCTTCCTCGGCAGCGCGATGCGCTTTCCCCACGTGCAGGGCGGCTTTCGCGAGTTCATCACGGTGGATGCGACGCAGGCCGTGCCGATCTCCGACAAGCTCTCGCTGGCGGAAGCCGCGGTCGCCGAACCGCTCGCCGTGTGCCTGCACGCCGGCAAGCAGGCCGGCCCCCTCCTCGGCAAGCGCGTGCTGATCACCGGCTGCGGCCCGATCGGCGCGCTGATGATTCTGGTCTCGCGCTTCGGCGGCGCGTCCGAGATCGTGGTGACTGATGTGGCCGACGCCCCGCTCGCGGTCGCAAAGAAGCTCGGCGCCACGCACGCTATCAATGTCGCGACCAACGCTACCGCGCTCGATCCCTGGCGCGCAGGCAAGGGCGTGTTCGACACACTGTTCGAAGCTTCGGGCAATCAGGCAGCGCTGCGCACCGCACTCGACGTGCTTCGGCCCGGCGCGACGCTGGTGCAGCTCGGCCTCGGCGGCGAGATGACACTGCCGATCAACTCCATCGTCGCCAAGGAATTGCAGCTCCGCGGCACCTTCCGTTTCGATCCCGAGTTCGAGCTGGCGGTGCGGCTGATGGGCGAAGGCCTGATCGACGTGAAGCCGCTGATCACTGCGACGATGCCATTCGAGAACGCGGTCGCGGCGTTTGAACTGGCGACCGACCGATCGCAGTCGATGAAGGTGCAGCTGACTTTCTAGGGTTGCGCCAGTGCGGCGATGACCTCGCGGGAGACGAACATCTCGGCCCGCTCCCAGGACTCGTCGTTGTCGCCGCGGAAGGTATAGAGCTTGTCCATCACGACCTTCTTGGCGCCGACGTCGATCACCGCGACCTTGGCCCATTGCACCAGCGTGCTGGTCTTCTGGATGCCGCCGATGACCTTGAACGCCGCCCCCTCCTGCACGGATGGCGCCAGCCGGTAGCGCGCGTCGGCGGCGATGTCC
The DNA here is from genome assembly GCA_023387695.1 of Pseudomonadota bacterium. Classification (GTDB taxonomy): domain Bacteria; phylum Pseudomonadota; class Alphaproteobacteria; order Rhizobiales; family Xanthobacteraceae; genus Bradyrhizobium. The sequence continues at coordinate 2,645 of JAEWHT010000179.1, forward strand.
CGCCGGAGCGCGATCATGAACGCCTGCAGCCGCCGCTCATGGGCCGCGCTCTGGTCGGTGGGCTCTGCCGAGGTGTCGGTATAACTGAAATCGTCGAGCGCAATCGTGGTCTCGGCGGCGACGGCCCGGCCGCTCAGCCCGGCTGCGAGAACAAGAAAAGACAGCAACGACAGGGTACGGCGCATCGCGGGCCTCACATGACGGGAAAGCCGCACGCTAGCCAGGCGCGTCAATCGCCGCAGCCGTGGCCATCCCGGCCAGCACCGGGAAAATTTCACGACGTTGCACCGCGGTAAGGCTGCCGCTTTGCGCCGCCAGCGTTCTGCCCTTTAATGCCGGGGCGACACTTCCGTTCGCGCCAGGTGCCCGCCGATGTGGAACCGCCCGAGATTCGATCTCAAGGTCCGCCTGACCTTGCGCGTGGCCGCCATATCGGCTGCCTGCTTCGCCGCGATTTCAGCCTATTTCCTCATCACCGCCGACCGCGCGGCCCATGCGCGCATCGACGGGATCGCCGCCATCGTCGCGAAGACGCTGGAGCTGCAACAGGGCAAGGTGCTGTGGACGGCAAGCCCCCGCTCGGACTTTCCCAATCTCGACCCCGTCTCGGCCTATGTGATGACGCCCGGCCTGTGCCTGGCCTTCCGTGGCACGACCGGCGAGATGCTCCAGCGCTTCTGCAGCGGCGCGCCGATCCCTGAGGACCCGCCACCGCAAATCTTCACCGCGTTCTACCACGGCCTGTTCGACCCCGGCCGCGAGGCCGCCCGGCCCGTGATCCTGCGCGGGACCAAGCTCGGCGACGCCGTGGTCTCCGTCGATCCGGCCGTGCAGACGGCGGAGGCCTGGCACGAGGCCGGCCGCCTGATGCTGGCTCTTGCGATCGCGCTGCCGCTGCTGTGCGTCCTGGTCTATGCCGCGCTGGCCCGCGCGCTGCGCCCGACACGCATGATCAGCACGGGCCTGGAGCGAATTGCCGCTGGCGATCTCACCGCACGACTACCACCGTTCGATCTCGCCGAACTGACCGCGCTGCGCGACGTCTTCAACCATCTCGCCGAAAGCCTCGACACCGCGCTGGCAGAGCGCGCCGAACTGACGCGAAAGCTGATCGCGCTCCAGGACGAAGAGCGCCGCCATCTCGCGCGCGAGCTGCACGACGAGTTCGGCCAGTCGCTGGCTGCGATCCGCGCACTCGCCGCCTCTGCCCGCCAGACTGCTGCGCAGGATTGCCCATCCCTGCTCGGCGAATGCGACGGCATTGCACGCACCGCGACCGGCATGATGGAGACGCTGCGCGGCGCGCTGTTCCGCTTGCGGCCGCCTGATGTCGAGGAGCTCGGCCTCGTCGCCAGTCTCGAAGGCCTCGTCGCGGGCTGGAACGGACGCAGCCGCGGCGAGACCCGCTTTGCCATTCGCTTCGACGGCACGTTCGAGACCCTACCGGCCACGATCAGCGCCAATCTCTATCGCATCGTGCAGGAGGCCCTCACCAACGCCGCCAAGCACGCGGGCGCTACGAAAGTGAACCTCGAGCTCACGATGCATGAAGACGAGATCGCACTCGCGATCGACGATGACGGACGCTCGACCGATCCCGCCGCCAAATCCGGCATGGGCCTGCTCGGCATGCGCGAGCGGGTCGCGGCGCTACGCGGCCGGCTGAGCTTTGAAGCTGGCCCGTCCGGTGGCTCCGCGCTGCGCGTCATCATTCCACTCGCAGCCGCCACGCCGCAATCGCTGGAGCACGCGGCATGACCGCAACGATCCTCCTGGTCGACGACCATTCAGTGGTTCGCGAAGGCTATCGCTCTGTGCTCGAAAAGCAGCCGGGCCTGCGCGTCATCGCCGAAGCCGGCGACGGCGCGGAGGCCTATCGGCTGTTCAAGTCGGAGACGCCCGATCTCGTCATCATGGATCTCAGCATGCCCGGCATTGGCGGCGTCGAGGCCGTCAGGCGCATCCGGCAATGGGACAAGGCGGCAAAGATCCTGGTCTTCACGATGCATGAAAATGCAGGTTTTGCCGTGCAGGCGATCCGCGCCGGCGCGAGAGGCTATGTCACCAAGACCAGCCCGCCAGAGACGCTGGTGCGCGCGGTGATGGATGTGCTCGCCGGCAAGATCGCGATCAGCCCAGATATCGACCACGAGCTGGCGCTGAGCCGGATCAGTGGCGAAAGCTCGGCCGCCGATGTGCTGACGCCACGCGAGTTCGAAGTGCTGAGGCTGCTGCTCGCCGAGAACACGACCGACGAAATCGCCGAGACGCTTCACGTCAGCCCGAAGACGGTGGCGAATTTGCACTCGCTGATCAAGGACAAGCTCGGCGTCGACTCCGACATCGAGCTGGTCCGGCTCGCGCTGCGCCAGGGAATTTTGACGCAGCTCGATCTCGGCGATGCCTGAACGTCTGCATTACGGCGCGAGCTTCGCGCCATCCGGTGCGAATGCCTCGACCGTGTCGCCGATTTTGAACGACATCATGTCGCGTCCCACCACCAGCGGTCCGTTGTAGGCGGTACGCGTACGATCGATCAGCGGCTCCTCAGGAATATCAGGCCCCGGCTTCACCGTGCCGAATACGATATGGGAATAGACCGCGAGCTTTGGCTTGGCCGAGGCAAAGATGTGGCCTGCTTCCTCGGGCGAGGTGTGGTGAGCCTGGATATCCTTGTAAACGGGGTTCCTGACCAGCAACTCCGGCTCGATCACCGCGACTTCGTGGATCAGCAGGTCTGCCCCCGTAGCTGCTTTGGCGATCCGCTCGTCATATTTGGTGTCACCGGAGAGCACGACCTTGTGGCCGTCATACTCGATGACGTAACCGAACGCCGGCTTGATCTTCTCGCCGTGATTGACCTCGATCGCGGTCACCTTGACGCCGTTGTTGTCGTAGACCAGTCCCGGCTCGATATCCTTGGCCGCGAACTCGACCGCCTTGGGATCGAGATGTTCGTCGTCGATGCGAATGCGGATGTCGTCGGCAAACGCTTTCGTCAGGTTCTCCGTCATCGCGACGGTACCCTTCGGCCCGAACAGCTTCATCGGCCCCTTGCGCGAAGCCCAGGGCGTGGCGAGCCAGCCGGTCAGCCACATGTCGGGAAGACCGACGATGTGGTCGGAATGCAGATGTGTGAGGAAGCTGGCGGTAACCGCGCCGAGCGGGATCTTCAGCTTGTAGAGCTGCATGGTCGAGCCGCGGCCGAGATCGAACAGCAGCTTCTCGCTCCCCGCCTCCACCAGCGTCGAGGCGCTGAAGCTGGTCGGCCGCGGTGTCGGCACGCCGGTGCCGAGCAACGTCACCTTGATCGGTTCAGCCGAGGCGGCCGTGCTGAATGCGAGCAGCACAAGGCCTGCCCTCAGGAGGGTTCTCAACATGACGTCCTTTCCTTGGGGGTTATCTTATTGCCGCGTGGCCGCGGATCATTCGCGCGCAACGACGGAGTCGAGCCACGCGCAGTTCAGTGGCGGCACGCGCGGATCGGCGACGCGCACGCCGCGCGCCGCTGCATCGAGCCGCATGTCGCGCAAGCGCTTGCGCTGCTCCTCCGGCATGTGGAGACGCTCGTGGCCCCACAGTGATGGGCCGTCGAAGGTCTCATGCGGCTGCCAGGTCTCTGGATCGATGATCCGTCCGCCCCAGCCATATTCGATGAAGAAGCCGGACGGCGTGTTCACATAGAACGACGTCATGTGGTCGTTGGTGTGCCTGCCGAGCGTATAGGCGATGCGGTCGTCGTCCATCTGTGCCAGATCATAGCCCTGCCCGACATCATCGAGGCTGCCGAGCTCGACCATGAAATGATGCAGCGCCTTGCGGCCGGAGCCAACCATCGCAAAGGAGTGGTGGCGGCCGTTGACGTGAAAGAAATAGAGCCCATACGGCTTCAGCCCGAAATCGGAAACGTGGAAGCCGAGCACGTCGCGATAGAACGGCAGCAGCGGCTCGACATCCTCGACGTTCATCACGACGTGCCCCATGCCGAGCGCGCCGGTGCGAAAGCCCGAGATCGGGCGGCCCGGCTTGAAAGGTTCGCTCGCGAGCTCCGGCTTGCAGAACGCTTCCAGCCGGTTGCCGGCGGGATCCGCGAACGTGATGAGCTCGGCGACATGCCGCTCGTCGGCAAGCGCACGCGCGCCGCGCGCGACCTTTACACCGTGGCTCTCCAGTCGCCCCGCGAGCTGATCCAGCTCGGCAGTCGATGGAACTTCCCAACCCATCACTGCAAGCCCGGCATCGCTGCTGCCATCGACGATCAGGCGCTGCTTGCGATCGTCCATGCGGAACGCGCGCATCTTGCCGCCGCGATCGACCTGCTGCATGCCGAGCAGCCCGGTTGCCATCTGGCCCCACTGGTCAAGCTGCGACGAATTGATACCGATATAGCCGAGCGCGGTGATTTCCATCGAATTCCTTCCGAGAGCATCGTATTCGCCGCAGTGCGACGAACTTGATACCGGCCGCGCGCACTCTTACGGTGGCGTCCCGCAATCGCTTCGCGTTCGCAAAGACGATAATAGCGAGACCGTCGGCCACAAGGGAGGAAATACGAAGTGTCCAAGGAGCGGACGCGGAACGGCCAGCCGCGGCAATCGGAGGGCGTCCGCGCCTTCAAGCGCGGGCTGGACGTACTGCAGGAGGTCAACCGCTCCGGCGGCATCCGCGCCGGCGACGTCGCCCGCGCGCTCGACCTGCCCCGTCCCACTGTCTATCGCCTGCTCGAAACGCTGGAGGAACTCGGCTACGTCGCCCGCAGCGCCAGCGACGACCGTTTTCGCGTCACCCGGCTCGCCCTGAGTCTCGGCGACGGCTACGACCCCGGCGTGGTGATCTGCCAGGCGGCCGCGCCTTATCTCGCCGAGCTCAGCAAGACCCTGGTCTGGCCGGTCGATCTCTCGACTTATGAGAACGCAGCCATGGTGGTGCAAGAGACCACCCATTCACGCAGCCCGCTCTCGATCGACCGCGGCATGATCGGCAAGCGCCTGCCGATGCTGCGGACCTCCGCGGGCCGCGCCTATCTCGCCGCCTGCCCGGCGCGCGAACGCGACCTCATCGTCAGCCATCTGCGCCGGATCGACGAGGCCGACGACCGTCCGTTCCTCGACCAGGTCCGCCTCGACCAGATGATCGCCGAGACCGCCGCGCGCGGCTACGCGATCCGCAGCGAGGGCGAATACAATCCGAAGACGGCGTCGATCGCCGTCCCGATCGTGCGCAACGGCGCTGTCTATGGCTGCATCTCCATCATCTGGATCCGCTCGGCGCTGGGGATCGAGGAAGCGATGACGCAATTCGTAGGCCCGTTGCGCGATACGGCCGAAGCGATCCCGGTCAGCCCCTAGCTCACCCGCACCGGCAGCGAGGCAAGGCCGCGCAGCACGTTGTTGAGCGCCAGCACGGGCTCGCCAATCTCGAAGCGGGCCACCTTCTCGACCAACACCTCCAGCAGCGCGGTCATCTCCAGCCGGGCCAGATGCAGGCCGGCGCACATGTGTGTCCCGTTGCCGAAGCCGAGATGATCGCTGGCCCGGCGGCGCACGTCGAAGCACTCGGCGTCCTGCCATTTCCGTTCATCGCGATTGGCCGAGGCGTAGAGCAGCAGCACCCGGCTTCCGCCCGGAATGTTCACGCCGCCAATCGTCGCGTCCGTGGCGAGATGGCGGGTGAAGCCGCGAATGGGCGATTCCAGCCGAAGCGACTCGTTGATGGCGTTGGGGATCAACGTGGGGTCGGCTCGCACCAGATCCCATTGCGCGGGATATTTGCCAAACAGCATGATCAGGTTCGCGGTGGCAAAGATCGTGGTGTCGAGGCTCGGTCCGAGATAATCGCGCATCAGCACCGGACAACGCTCCGGCTCGACCTCACCGCGCTCTCCGGCCTGGAAGATGCGATCTCCCCAACTTCCCGGCCGTAGATGTTCGCGAATGCTTGCGCCGCCGAGATAGCCGCGCATCTCCTGGACGTCGGTCATGGCGGCGCAGCCACGCGCGTTCATCGTCCCCAGCACATTGAACGTGGCCGACGCCCAACGCAGCATGCTGCCGCGGCCGTAGTCTTCCAGGCCCACCAGCTTGGAAACGATCGTGAGCGGCAGGTGCTGTGCCAGATCCGTCACCGCATCGAATTGTCCGCGCGTCACGAGGTCGTCGACCAGCCGCCGCGCCTCGGCCCGGATCTGTGGACCGATCTCCTCCAGCGCGCGCGGCAGCAGCGGCGCGGCGATGATCGCACGCAACTTATCTTGCAGCGGCGCATCGCTCGCCAGCGTCGTGCCGCGCGACATCTCGTTGACGCGATCGTTGGCGGCAACCCCTTGCGCCGATGAAAATACGCCGGGGTTACGAAGTGCGGCACGGACGTCCTCGAAGCGGCTGACCGCATAGAGCCCGTTGTGGGGCAGCCACACTGCTGCACCGAGATCGCGAAGCGCCCGGTAATGCGGATAGGGATCGCGCAGCACATCGTCATCGTAGAGATCGAAATCGTAGACCGGGCAGTCCGCTATCGCCGGCATGATCCCTGCTCCGCTCTGCGGCTCAGCGCACGGCAATCCATTCGCCCTTATCAAGCTTGCCGAGCGTCAGCGCGCTCTGGTCCAGTCCGGTGTGGTCGTTCGGCCCGTAATTGTAGATGCCGCGCGATCCGGCGACACCCTTGAGCCCCTCGATCGCGCTGCGCAAGCCTTCCCGAAACTCCGCGCTTCCGGGCTCTCCAGCCTTCAATGCCGCAGGCACCGCGCGCTCGATCAGGAGCAATGCGTCGTAGGCCGAGGCTGCAAAAATGTTGCGGCTGCCGGGGCCGAACTTCGTCTCATAGCGCTGGATGAACTCGAGCGCGGCCTTCTTCGCGGGATAGTCGTCCGGGAAAGACGCAGCACCCACGGCCGGGCTCAGCGGCACGAAGATGCCCTCGCCCTGCGCGCCGGTCAGCTTGCGGAAGTCGCCGAACGTGGCGCCGAGCGTGCCGTAGATCTGGCCCTCATAGCCCTTCTCCCGCAATTGCAGCAGCGGAAGCGCCGCCGGCGCACCCGAGGCTGCAATCAGAACCGCATCCGGCCCGGCGGCGATGATCTTCAGGATCTGCCCCACCACCGTGGTATCGGTCCGCGCATATTTCTCGTCGGCAACAAGCTCAATCCCTGCGGCCTTGCACATATCAGCGCTGACTTTACTCCAGGCGTCGCCATAAGAATCGCCAAAGCCGATCAGCGCGAGTTTCTTGACGCCGGTCTTCTTCATGTTCGCAAACAACGGCGTTGCCTCGTGATCGTCGTTGGTCGTGGTCTTGAAGATCCAGCGCCGCCGTGCATCGACCGGGGCGACCAGCGCGTTGACAGGCGCGAGCGTAATCACGGGCAATTTGTACTCGACTGCCGGATCGATCGCGGCAAACGAGCCTGGGGTCGACGTCGGCCCGACAAGAATGTCGATCTTGCTTTCCTGATACAGCTTACGAAGTGCAGCGACTGCTGCCGTGCTGTCGGACGCCTCGTCGAGGAAGAGATAGTTCACCTTCTTGCCGGCAATCTCGGTCGGACCGAAAGTCGTGCCGTTCCGCTCGGCGTTGCCGATGGCAGCGGCAGGTCCCGTTGCCGACAGGATGATCCCGACATTGATGTCGGCGGCAACAACTGGCGCCGCAAACAATTGCATCGCAAGGCACACGCCCAGCACAGATCGCAGCATCGCCGTCTCCTCCAGTCGGCCGCCTCGCGGGCAGCCTGAACTTTATTTCCTTTGGCTCCTCCCTAGCCAAAACGAGCCCACAGCGCGTAGCGCTATCACCGAGTTGTCCGGCTGGCGGACAGCAGAGGCCGCGTCCGCTGGGCGGACACTTGGCGAAGTGCCGTTGAATGGATGGCACCGCTTGGGGAAGAGATAGCCCCATGCAAGATAAATCCGCACCAGAACAGTTTGACGTCGTGATCGTCGGCCGTGGCCCGGTCGGCGCCACGCTCGCCAATCTGCTCGGCCTCTGCGGCGTGCGGACGCTGGTGCTGGAGCGCGAGGCACGGACCTATCATCTGCCGCGCGCAGTGCACTTCGACGACGAATGCATGCGCGTGTTCCAGACCATTGGTCTTGCCGACGCGATCCTGCCCCATGTCATCCTCAGCCCCGGCATGTTGTTCCTCGACGCTGACGGCAAGATGCTGCTGGACTGGTCGCGGCCGCAGACCCTGACGCCGATGGGCTGGAATCTCAGCTATCGCTTCCACCAGCCGACCCTGGAGGAATTGCTGATCGGTGGCCTCGCGCGCTGGCCGCATGTGAGCATGCGCAACCGCTGCGATGTCTTCGCGCTGGACCAAGACGATAACGGCGTGCGCGTCCGCTATGAAGACCTCTCCAACGGAAAACTCACCGAAATCCGCGCCGGCTACGTGATCGGCTGCGACGGTGCGCGGTCCCTCGTACGCCGCTTCATCGGCTCCGGCATGGACGATCTCGGCTTCCACGAGCGCTGGCTGGTGATCGACGTGCTGCTCAAACGCGCGCGCGACGATCTCGGCGACTACAGCCTGCAACATTGCGATCCCCGGCGACCCGCAACTTATGTTCGCGGCACGGGCACGCGGCGGCGCTGGGAGATCACGGTTCTCCCGGACGAGGATTCAAACGACGTCGCGCAGGCAGCAAAGGTCTGGGAGCTGCTGTCGCCCTGGGTCACGCCCGAGGATGCCGAGCTCGAACGCGCGGCGGTCTACACCTTTCATTCCGTCATCGCGCAGCAATGGCGCAATGGCCGGCTGCTGCTCGCGGGCGATTCAGCGCATCAGACCCCGCCCTTCCTCGGTCAAGGCATGTGCGCCGGCATTCGCGATGCCGCCAACCTTGCCTGGAAGCTTGCGAGCGTCATTCGCAGCGGCGCCGATGCCAGCCTGCTCGACACCTATCAGAGCGAGCGCCAGCCGCATGTGCGCGAGTTCATCGAGCTCGCCATTCGCCTAGGCGGTGTCATCAACACCAAGGCGATCGAGGCGGGTCTTGCCGCCGGCGAAGCGCGCGAGAATGCGCCCGTCAAGCTCGAGGTGAAGAAGCCCCTGCTCGGCCCCGGGCTTGCGCTCGGCGATCTCCCGCTCGCCGGACATCTGGCGCCGCAGTTCACGCTGAAGGACGGCCGCCGCGGCGACGACCTCATCGGCTACAGCCACGTGCTGCTCGTCGACAACGCGAGGCGTCCCGCTCTGTCGCAAGACGGACTCAAAATCCTGACCAGCGACGATGCCGAAGGTATCGGCCCCTGGCTCCGCGAGCACGGCCTCACCGCCGCGCTGGTCCGCCCCGACCGCTACATCCGCGGCACGGCCCGCAACGATGCCGAACTCGACCGGCTCATCGCCGCCATCACACCTCCCACCCACGTGCCGTCCGCGGCCTGATCGACCACTCCCCAAGGATATCTCATGAAGCTGCTCTCTTTCATCGCCGACGGCCGCGCCTCGTTCGGGGCCGTCAAGGACAATGGCGTCGTCGATCTCGGCACGCGCATGGCCGGATGCACAACGCTGCGACAAATGCTCGAGAGCGGCCGCGTGGCCGAGGCAGCAAAGCTTGTCGCGTCCACCGCGCCTGACCATGCGCTCGAGGCCATCAGCTTTGCGCCCGTCATCCCCGATCCCGGCAAGATCATCTGCGTCGGCCTCAACTACCGTGACCACGTCGCGGAGACCGGCCGCACTGTTACCGAGAAGCCGGCGCTGTTCGTCCGCTTCCCCTGCAGCCAGGTCGGCCATCTCCAGCCGATCGTGAAACCGAAGGTGAGCGACGATTTCGACTATGAGGGCGAGCTCGCACTCGTCATCGGCAAGCAAGGCCGGCACATTCCGGCGAGCCGCGCGCTTGACCATATCGCCGGCTATGCTTGCTACAACGAAGGCAGCGTCCGCGACTGGCAGCGCCACACCAGCCAGTTCCTCTCCGGCAAGACCTTTGCCGAGAGCGGCAGCTTTGGCCCTTGGCTGGTGACGGCGGATGAGATCCCCGATCCGTCGAAGCTCACGCTCCAGACGCGCCTCAACGGCCAGGTCGTGCAGAACACGACGACTGATCTGCTGATCACCGGCATCCCCGACCTGATCGCCTACATTTCGACGATCTGCCCGCTCGTCCCCGGTGACGTCATCGTCACGGGCACGCCCGGCGGCGTCGGCCTCAAGCGCACGCCGCCGTTGTGGATGCGCCCCGGCGATACCGTCGAGGTCGAGATCTCCGGCATCGGAACGCTCCGCAACAAGGTCGTGGCCGAAGCGGCCTGATCGTCAACAACCGACAATAAAATCAGGAAACGCCATGCCCACCCTCCGCACGACATCCACCGCCCTTCTGCTGGTCACGCTGGCGCTCGCGGGCGCCGCGCGCGCCGAGATCAAGGGCGACGCCGTCCGCATCGGTGTCCTCACCGACATGAATGGCGTATTCGCAACCGCGATGGGCCCGGGCTCGGTCGAGGCAGCGCGGATGGCGGCGGAGGAGTTCGGCGGCAAGATCAACGGCAAGCCGATCGAGATCCTGCAGGCCGACCACCAGAACAAGCCGGACCTCGCAGCTTCTCTCGCACGAAAATGGTTCAGCGACGGCATGCAGGCGATCGCGGATGGCGGCAGCTCGGGTGCGGCACTTGCGGTGCAGGAACTCGTGCGTGGCAACGGCAAGATCTTCCTCGTCTCCGGCGCCGGCGCCAACCAGCTGACCGATGAGGCCTGTGCGCCCTCGAGCGTGCAGTGGACGCAAGATGCCTATTCCACCGCGACGGCGGTCGTCTCCGGCGTCATGCAGACCAGCAAGGAACCGTGGTTCTTCATCACCGGCGATTACGCCTTCGGCCATTCGATCGAGGCAACCGCGCGCGAACGGATTGCCGCGCTCGGCGGCAAGGTTGCCGGCAGCGTCAAGGCCCAGCTCGGCACGCCAGACTATTCATCGTTCCTGCTGCAAGCACAGTCCTCCGGCGCCAAGATCCTGGCGATCAATGTCGCCGGCGACAATGCCACCGCGATCAAGCAGGCGGAGGAATTCGGCCTCGCCGATCAGGGCATCAAGATCGTTCCGATGTCGTTCCAGAACGTCGACATAGAGGCCGTCGGTCTGAAAGCGACACGCGGCGATCTCATCGTCACCTCGTTCTTCGAGGACGTCTCGCCGGCCGCCCGAAAGTTCTCCGATGCGTTCTACGCGCGCCGCAAGGCGATGCCGTCGCAGATCCAGGCCGGCGTCTACTCCGCCGTCCGCCATTATCTGCAGGCGGTAAAGGACACCGACTCCGACGACAGCGCGACCGTGATGGCGAAGATGAGGGCGACGCCGGTGTCGGACGCCTATACGCCCAACGGCCACATCCGCGAGGACCAGCGCATGGTGCACGATCTCTATCTGGTGCAGGTCAAGACGCCGGAGGAGTCAAAAGGCCCGTGGGACTTCGTCAAGCTGGTCGCGACCATCCCGCCCGACCAGGCCTTCCGCCCGCTCGATCGCAGCAAGTGCAGCCTGGTCGGTAAATAACCTCAGGCCAAATAGCGCGTGAGATAGCCTTCCATGGCGTAGAGCGCGCAGAGCGCCAGGCTCGACCACACGGCGGCGCTGAAATACAGGAACATCCAGGTCAGCTCGCCCTTCCAATGCGCGATGTCGTGGGTCACCACCCATCGCGTCGAGACGTCATGGAGCCCCTCGAGGAAGCCTAGGAACCGACCACCTTCAGCGTGCCCTGCCCGCCAGCGGCTGAGATACATCGGCACGTCGACGGTGACGAGGAAGGCGAGGAAGCTGGCAATGCCGATGATGCCGGCAATCAGTGCCCAGCGCACCGGCCCCTGGAATTCCGGCATCAGCCGGCACAGCGCGATGCCGGCAAGGAAGAACGTCACCGCCCACAGCGAGTTCTCGATCGCGTTGAACAGGAAGTTGGTGGTGACGACAGCGTACCAGGAGAAGCACTCCGCGATCACGATGATCGGCACGATCACCAGCGCAATGTTCACCGCGGTGTCCGCACCGGTCATGTGACCGAGCTGATGCAGGATGATCGCCCATTGCGCGACGAAACAGAGCTCGGCCACGGTCGCAACCGTGCGGCCGATGAAAACACTCGATAGCCAGGTGTCGAACAGGCAGATGCGCTGAACGTCGGCGCGCGGCAACACCGAGCGGAAGGCGCAGCCGAACACATAGCCCGCGCAGAGCAGGAACATCAGCCCGATATCCGAGCCGCCGCCGACGCTGCCGGCAACAGTCGGATAGAACTCGCGGTACAGCATGAACCAGACGAGAATGTTGGCAGCGCTGACAAGCGTCAGTGACCCCCACCACCACGCGAGGGGATTTGACCGTGCCTGCCACTGCAACATCATGAACTCCGCTGTAGTCGATATGACATCCAACGGTAGTAATTCTGTCATATATCTGCAGCACAGCGCGACAAAAATCTGCGTGACGGCACTGTCATAATTCGACCGCGCACTGTCATAAATCTCGAAGGCGCCAGCGTTTCCAAGCATTTTCCGGGGACGCCGCGTCGAGCGCCGCCCCCGAAGCATATGGGCCGTCTTATTTCTTCAGTCCCATCACGTAGGCCGCGAGCTTATCCAGCGTCTGGTAACCGTATTCGACGGCGCCAAAACCGATCATACCGTCGCGCTGCTCGGTGCTCGACGCCAGCTGCCGCATCATCAGCACGGTCTTGCCGTTGGCCTGCTCGGCAAAGGTGATGGTGAAGCGGAACATGCCGGGATCATCGTCCTGGTCGTGGCCGTGGTACATCTCCATCAAGGACGGCCGCTCGATGCGAAGGAAGCGCATGCGGTTCGGATAGACGGTGCCGTCGGGGCCGATCATGTTGAAGCGCCAGACGCCGCCGACGCGCACGTCGATCTCGAAGGTTTCGATCTTGAATCCCTTCGGCCCGAACCATTGCGGAAGATGCTTCGGATCGGACCACGCCTCGAACACCAGATCACGGGGCGCGTCGATCACACGCGACATCACGATCTCGCGGTCGATCGACCACTGCGACAGGGCAGCATTCGTCATCACTCAGTACCTTTCCGTTTGCTTGGCTTGTTGGTTGTCTTCTCTGTCGTTTTGGACGGTCGCTTGGCGGCCGCCCTCTCCTTTTTGAGCTTCAGCACGTAAGCCTCGAAGCGATCGAGCCGCGCCTCCCAGATCGCGCGCTGATGCTGGAACCAGTCTTCCGCGCTGAGCAGCGCGTCCGGGCTGAGGCGGCAGGTGCGCACGCGGCCCTCTTTCTCCGACTCCACGAGCCCGCACGTTTCCAGCACGTGGATGTGTTTCATGAAGCTCGGCAGCGCCATCTCGAAGGGCTCGGCGAGCTCGCCGACCGAGGCTTCGCCGGCGCAGAGCCGCATCACGATCGCCCGCCGCGTGGGATCGGCGAGCGCTGCGAAGACCTGGTCGAGCTGGGGTAATTGGTTAGCCATGGAGCTAACTATAAGGCGCCCTAGATCTGGCGTCAACGATTGTTAGCTCATGAGCTAAGTATTTCTTTGCGGACATCATGGAACTCACAACGCGCAATCGTGAATTGGGAGGCCGCGCCCGCCCCGCTAGAACAACGAACGGGGGCGCACCGCATCATCAGCCAGAGCACGTGCAGCCTGTTGTCATGTCCCAGCCCATCACCCGGCGATCCCTCGCCCGCGCCGCGCTTGTTCCCCTTGCGATCGCGCTCGCCGGCTCGCGCCGCGCGCTGGCGGATTCCGACATGATCGCGCAGATGCGCGACATCGTCGCCGCCGAGCTCGCGCCGACCGCGACGCCGGACCATCCGGGCGGCCTCGCTGCCGCGCTCTATGCCGGCCGCCACATCGAATTTTTCGGTTACGGTTTTGCGGACGACGCCACCAAGCGGCCGGTGACACCGGACGCGCTGTTCAACCTCGCCTCTTTGCGAAAACCGTTTGAGGCAACGCTTGTGGCGCTGGGCACGCTCCGCGGCGAGCTGCGGCTCGACGATCCCCTGCCGAAATATCTCCCCGAACTCACCGGCGACTATGTCCGCCGCGTCACCGTCGGCGAGCTCACCACGCACACGTCGGGCCTGTTGCTGCCGACCGATCATCCGCCCTGGCCGAACGATTCCTACTCGCAGGCGCAGTTTATCGACATGCTCAATGCCTTCGCGCCACCTGCGGGTGTCGTGCCCGGCAAGCAGCGCATCTACAGCCATGCCGGCTACGTGCTGCTCCAGCTCGTGCTCGAGCGCTGCTATCGCACGCCGATCGCAAAACTGATCGAGAGCCGCGTCCTCAAACCCCTTGGCATGCGCGCAACCTCCATTCCAGAACGCGGAGTGGATAATCGGGCGATCATGGACGAAGCCTCGATGCGGCGCGTCGCGCAGGGCTATTCCGATCAGGGAATTGCGATCGGCCCGATCGGTGGCCAGCAGAGCTATTTCGACTTCCCCGGCACCGGCCAGATGTTCTCGTCCGCGCGCGATCTCGCCATTTTCGCTGCGGCGAATGTGGATGGCCGCTCGATCGATCCGAACCTGCGCGAAGCATTGCGAACCACCCAGCGCGAAAGTTTCCATGTCGACCAGAAGTTCGAGCAGGCCACGTTCGGGCAAGCCATGGCCTGGGAAACCGTGCACCTGCCCGGCGTCACGATCGTCGACAAACCGGGCGGCCTCAACAACGCCTCTGGTTATATCGGCCTCGTGCCGGCCCACCGGATCGGCATCGTGCTGCTCGCCAATCGCGGCGAGTATCCGCACGAGATCGCCCGCTACAAGATCCTGCCCGCACTGGCGAAGCTGGTGGCGCGCGGCTGAGCGCCTGCCTCAGACCGAGCGCGTCAGCCCGCCGTCGACGCGGATGTTCTGGCCGGTGATATAGGCCGCGCCGTCGGATGCGAGAAACGACACCGTCGCCGCGATCTCCTCGACCTTGCCGTAACGCTTCAGCGGCACACTGTCGCGGCGCGCATCGGTCTGCGGCAGGCTGTCGATCCAGCCCGGCAGCACGTTGTTCATGCGGATGTTATCCGCCGCATGGGTGTCGGTGAAAATCTTGGTGAAAGCAGCAAGGCCTGCGCGGAACACGGCCGAGGTCGGAAACATGGAACTGGGTTCGAACGCCCAGGCGGTGGAGATGTTGATGATGGCGCCACCCTTTTGCGCCTGCATCACCGGCGTCACCAGCCGGGTCGGACGGATCACGTTGAGCAGATAGGTATCGAGGCCGAGATGCCACTGCTCGTCGGTAATCTCGGTGATGGCCGCGCGCGGGCCGTGGCCGGCGCTGTTGACGAGCACGTCGATACGCCCCCACTTCGCGAGCGCGCCGTCGACGAGACGCTTCAGATCATAGTTGGACTTGTTCGAGCCGGTCACGCCGAAGCCACCAAGTTCGGTCGCGAGCGCCTCGCCCTTGCCGGAGGACGACAGGATCGCCACGCGAAAGCCGTCGGCCGCGAGCCGCCGTGCGGCGCCTGCGCCCATGCCGCTGCCGCCTGCGGTGACGAGTGCGACCTTCTCTGCTGACATGACCAGTAATCCCTGTGATAGCGTTGAGGCGAGCCTTTATAGCCCAGCCTGTCATCAGGCCTTCTACAGCCAGACTTGCCCGCAAACCAGACTTGCTGACAACCATCACCACGAGACGCCGCAACATGAGCGATTTGCAGATCCGCAATCTACAACCCGACGAGATCTCGCTGGCGATGGACTGGGCTGCGGCCGAGGGGTGGAATCCAGGCCTTGCCGATGCCAGATGCTTCGCGATCCCGGACGCAAAAGGCTTCTTTGTCGGCGAGATCGACGGCGAGCCGATCGCAACCGTCTCCTGCGTTAATTACGACGATCGCTTCGCCTTCCTCGGCTTCTACATCGTCCGCGCAGGCTTTCGCGGCAGAGGTCACGGCCTGCGCATCTGGAACGCCGCGATTACGCATGCTGGCTCACGGATGATCGGGCTCGACGGCGTCGTGGCGCAGCAGGACAATTACAAGAAGTCCGGCTTCCAGCTCGCCTACGCCAACATCCGCTATGGCGGCATCGTCGCCGCGCCACCGAAGGTGCCCGCCGAAGTCGTTGCACTCGACACGATTCCATTCTCGGTGGTGGAGGCCAGTGACGCCACGGTCTTTCCGGCTCAGCGCAGCGCCTTCCTGCGCACATGGATGAACACACCAGGACACGTCGGCCGCGCATTGATGCGCGACGGCAAGCTCGCCGCGTGGGGCGTGATCCGCCCCTGCAGGACAGGCCGCAAGATCGGCCCACTGGTAGCCGATGACCGCACTGCGGCGGAGGCCGTTGTGCAGGCTTTGCTGGTCAGTCCCGGAAGCAATGAGATTGTGCTCGACATCCCCGCGGTGAACCGCGATGCTATCGCACTAGCAGAATTTCTTGGCCTGAAGCCGACATTCGAAACGGCGCGAATGTACACTGGACCGGCCCCGTCCCTGCGGCTCGACCGCGTGTTCGGCGTAACCAGTTTTGAACTGGGCTAGATCATGATCCGGAAAAGTGTGCAGCGGTTTTCCAAAAAGATCATGCTCAAACAATAAGCTAAAGTGCGATGACTATTCATCCAAATCTCATCGCGCTTTAGGTATCGATTTTGAATTAGCCTGCTTGAAATTTGTAATCTGGTTCACGTGCCCGCTGCGACGCAGCGTGTATGGGTGTTCCATCCGCCGATGCTGCCGGATGGCTCGAACGTATTTTTTCTGACGATCGATATTTCAGATGAGGGGATTTCATGACCGAAGCCAGGACCAAGGCTCGCATTTCTCAGCACACGACCGAAGACACGCAACGCATGGGGATCGCGGCCGCGTTGGTGCTTGCCGTTGTGACGGCCCTTGGGCTGCACACGCTCGTGTCCGCGCCGACGATCCGGGACGATGCCCAGGCGGAGCTCGCTCGTGTCATTGCCAATGAAGATCGGGATGTCTGCGGTCAGTTCGGACTACGCCCGGGGACGAACGCGTTCGTGGCTTGCAGCCGCGAGCTCGCCAATGTCAGGCAAAAGCAATCCGACCGCGACCAGGCGGCCGCGGCAGGATTCCTTTAGTTCATCCTGTCATGCGATGAATTGCGCTGCTCAGTAGCAGCGCATGATGTTGACGGTGTGATCGCCGCCACCGCGGCCGGGCACTGTCACCTGCTCGGTCGGACAGCTCGGCACATAAGGCCGATCGGACGGCACGACGTTCGGCGGGAAGCGATGCGCCCAGTCCCAGGGAACGTCGTAAGTGTAGGTATAGCGAACGTCATTGGTGACGGGCTGCCCGGCGCCGGCGAACGGCTCGCTGTAGCCCGCAGCATCGTTGTAGAAGGCGCCGCCGCCCGGCCAATAGACCCATGGATTGTTGAACCGGTTGCCGCGGCCATGGAAGCGCGCGCCGGGCGCGATCGGCGGCCGCGCCGCTCCGGTGGTCACCATGCCGCCCGGGGCCGCGCCGCCCGGTCGTGCAAAACTGTGGGTAGCAGCAAGGAGCAGCGCGGCTGCGCTGAGCGAGGCGAGCAACGCCCCATGTGATCTGGACATCATGATACGCACCAACTCGTTTGGCTTCGCAGAAAACGGCTCCCCACCGCACGCTAGGCCGCCCCGTCGCCCGCCCGCAAACGTATAATTAATTGTTGGTTAAAGCACGGGATTAACGGGGAACCGGATGCGGCAGAGCGCCTGGAGCCAGTAGCCAGGTCTCGTAGGGTGGATTAGCTCGCGGCTGCGCAAAGCGCAGTCGTGGGCGTAATCCACCGCTTCTGTTGCTGCGGAAACGGACGTTGGTGGATTACGCCGTGCGAACTGCGCTTTGCGCAGTCGCAGGGCTAATCCACCCTACGCACCTATTGCTTGCGTTGCCCGTCGGGCAAAACACCCAAGCATCAGGTCAATCCGGCCGCCCAAAAATATTCCACTTTACCGAAATTCGGAAACGGCGTATCCATCGCGGCAACCCGGCCCAAGAAAAGGGGCGTATCGCGATCGTCACGAACGCGGGCCGGGCGGCGGTGGACGTGGGTCACATCGGCGCGAAGGGTTTTGCAGGGCGGGCGACCGTGAGCGAAGGCCTCGCGCAAACGACCGGTGTGATCGCGTACGGCAAAATCGTGTGGTCCTGGCGCCCGGAGTCTGTGCGCCAAGTCTTGTGGTGATGCGTGCGGTCCAACCGGATCCGCGCATCAGTCATCTGCAAGGCGACGGGGGCAATAGTGCATCGCTCCCCGGGGAGATCACGACATAAGCCGTCAACCCACTGCGCAGGGAAGGCCGTGTGTTGGGCTTCACCTGTATGCCGCTGTGCAGTTTTTGTAGCGCAACCTTCGCACAGTGGACCGCGGGTGCCAGGTCAGCACCCGGTCTTCCCTGCGCCCTCTTTCAATCGAGGGTGAGGCGATCAGCAAAGCTCGGGCGAAATAAGCCGCGAGGATGATCATCTATGTCTGACGTTGGAAAATGGTCTCGTGCCCCGGACGCTGCGCAGCACGAAGTGATGCGCTGCAGAGCCGGGGCCCATGCATCAGCGCACCGTGTGGCCTCCTGGGTCCCGGCTCTGCGCAGCAGCGTAAGAACGCTGCAGCGCGTCCGGGACAAGAGAGCCCCTTCTTCATCCCGCAATGACGAATCCGTGGATGCCGCCCTGCCTCCCCCTCACATCTTCATGCCGTTTCGCTCTTGTAACAAAACTGTCATGCAGCAAAACTAAACGATTGCCGGGGGCCGCGGTTCGGCGCCCATGCCGCCTTACTGTGAGGAGATTTTGATGCGCCGTTCACTGGTGTTGCTGTCCGCCGGGCTGACAGTCCTTTCCACCGGATTTGCGTCCGCCGAGAACAACACGCCCCGCAACCTGATCCTGTTCATCCCCGACGGGCTGCGCGCGCTGAAGATCACCCCCGAGACCGCGCCGGCCATGGCCGAGGTTCGCGACAAGGGCGTCAATTTCAAGAACTCGCATTCGCTGTTCCCGACCTTCACCATGGCCAACGGCTCGGCGATGTCGACCGGCCATTATCTCGGTGACACCGGCGTGTTTTCCAACACGATCTGGACCAACTACACCTCGGCGCCCGCCGGCGACACCGTGGTCCCCTTCATCGAGAACGACGCCGTGCTCGGCGACATCGACGAGCATTTCAAGGGCGACTATCTCAACGAGGAGACGGTCTTGAAGATGGCCCGCGACAAGGGCCTGAGCACGGCTGCGATCGGCAAGGTCGGCCCAACCTATCAGTGGGACCACACCGACAAGCCAGAGAAGCCCGGCAAGCATTCGATCGTCATCGACGATTCCACCGGCGGCAAAGCTGGCGTGGCGCTGTCCGACGAGATGAAGGACGCGCTGACCAAGGCTGGCCTGCCCCTCGTCACCCCAAGCCGCGGCGACAACGGCAAGGCGGGCGATGCCAAGACGCCCGGCACCACGACGGCCAACGTCGTGCAGCAGGCCTATTTCGCCGACGTCGCCACCAAAGTGGTGTTGCCCATGTTCAAGGCGCGCAACAAGCCGTTCGTGCTGGTGTTCTGGTCGCGCGATCCGGATGGCACCCAGCATAATCAGGGCGACAGCCTCAACCAGATCCTGCCCGGCATCAACGGCCCGAGCACGATGGCGAGCATCAAGAACGTCGACAACAACCTCGCCCAGATCCGCAAGGCGCTGGACGAGCTCGGGCTCGCCGCCAACACCAACATCATGATCCAGGCCGACCACGGCTTCTCGACGATCTCCAAGGAGAGCAAGACGAGCCCCTCGGCCAAGGTCAGCTATGACGACACGCCGAAGGACTTCCTGCCGATGGGCTTCGTCGCCCTCGATCTGGCGAAGGCGCTCGACCTGCCGCTGTTCGACCCCAACGACAAGAACGCGGCCGTCACCGGCAATGCCCATCCGAAGGCCGGTAACGGCGTGCTCGGCAAGGACCCGACCAAGCCCGACGTCGTCGTCGCCACTAATGGCGGTTCGGACCTGATCTACCTGCCGAACAAGGACAAGAAGCTGGCGGCCAAGACCATCAACGCCCTGATGGAGCAGGACTACGTCTCCGGTCTGTTTGTCGACGACTCTCTCGGCCGCTTCCCCGGCACCCTGCCCCTGTCGAGCATCAATCTGCGCGGCAAGGCGGCGACGCCGACGCCGGCGATCGTCGTCAACTTCCGCTCCTACGCCAGCGAATGCGGCGAGGCGCCGACCAACTGCTCGGTGCAAGTGGCCGACACCGTGCTGCGTCAGGGCCAGGGCATGCACGGCAGCTTCAGCCGCGGCGACACCTACAACTTCATGGCCGCGATTGGTCCGGACTTCAAAGCCGGCTATGTCGACGAGCTGCCGGTCAGCAATGCCGATGTCGGCATGACCGCAGCCCGGCTCCTCGGCGTACACGGCTCGGATAACGGTGGCTTGGTCGGCCGCGTGATGTCGGAAGCCCTGCCGAACGGCATCGTGCCGAAGGCGTTCAAGGCCGTCGAACGGTCGAAGAAGAAGTCCGAAAACGGTCTCGAGACCGTGCTCAACGTCCAGCGCGTCGGCAGCCAGCGCTATTTCGACGCCGCCGGTTTCCCCGGCCGCACGCTGGGCCTCGAGCCGGAGACCGGCAAACAAAAAACGGCGGGGAAATAACCCCGCCGCTTCGCCGCGCCCCGCAAGGGGCGCGATAATATCTCGGTGTTTACATGCCGATGTCGAACACGTTCGGCAACTGGCCCGCCAGAGGCAGCGCAGTGGCGCCCAGGAAGGTCGCCACCATCGCCATCAGGCGACGGTTGTTCTGACGCTTGCCGCGCATCTGGGCGGCAATCCACTCCAACATCTCGCTCTTGACCTTGGAGGCATAGGACGGCGCCCAGCTCTCGATGTCGGTGTCCTGCGCCAGCGCGACGCTGCGCGAGGGAACCTTAAGGCCCGAGGCGCTCGCTGCGTAATGAGCGACGGCCTTGGCCAGCAAATCGTCGAACCGGCCACCATCGGCGCGCTCGGTTGCGGCCTCGTTGATCTCGAACAGCGCCTCGGCTTCGGCGCGGCTGACCGGCTGGTCATTGACTGCAGCTGCGGTCAGAATGCGCGAGCACCAGGCGGTGTCATCGGCATCGATGGAGCGGGAGAAGTGCACCCGGCCCTTGGTGGTCGGGCCTTCGCCCGTAATCACGCCATCGCGCACGACGGTCAATGCATGGGCGGCGGTATCGCGGCAGGACGGTTCGAGGGACGACGGCTCAACGGACTTAGGCAATGCGGCGGACATAGTTCACTTCCAGATTTCTTCTGATCGACCAGCATTTTCATGCGGGCGTAAAGGGACGGTTAATGATTCGATATGGGGGTCGCGACTTTTCTCAATGGTTGCCGATTAGTCGCTACGAGGACCGGTTCGGTTCCAGAGAGCGTCGGGCGAGCGTGATGCGGGTCATAAACGGCTTTATCGGGGCAATCGAGACCGTGAAGCCCCGGTGGAGATGTTTCGCCGCAGGTGCCCGCGTAACAAAAATGTGCTGAGAAATCAGCCCTTCAGAGGAGGAATTCACATTTTACTTGAAGCAGTTCAGGGAGCGTTCACTTGGCTTCGCCAAGCCCCTATACTGATTGTGACGGCCATACAATAATTCCCAAGCAAATTCAACGCGATGAGGTCAAACCATGACACTTCCGATCGGCACCACCGCCCCCGACTTCGAAGCCGAGACCACCGAAGGGAAGATCAAGTTCCACGATTGGATCGGCAACAGCTGGGCGCTGCTGTTTTCGCATCCGAAGGACTTCACGCCGGTTTGCACGACCGAGCTCGGCGCGCTCGCCAAGCTGAAACCGGAATTTGACAAGCGCGGCGTCAAGCTCATGGGCCTCTCCGTGGACCCGGTCGACCGCCACTCCAAATGGTCGGAGGACATCAAGGAGACGCAAGGCACCGCTCCGAACTATCCGATGATCGGCGACACCGATTACAACGTCTCGAAGCTCTACGGCATGCTGCCGGCCGCGATTTCGGGCGATCCCCTTACCCGCACCGCCGCGGATAACCAGACCGTGCGCAACGTCTTCATCATCGGGCCGGACAAGAAGATCAAGCTGGTGCTGGTCTATCCGATGACCACCGGCCGGAATTTCCAGGAAATCCTGCGCGTGATCGACTCGCTTCAGCTCACCGCCAAGCATCGCGTCGCGACGCCGGCCGACTGGAACCAGGGCGATGACGTCATCATCGCGGGCTCGGTGTCCAATGACGAGGCCAAGACGATCTACCCGCAGGGCTGGAAGGAACCGAAGCCCTACATCCGGATCGTGCCGCAACCGAAGTGACGGTGTTAGGTCAGACGATTAGCCACCAACAGACCCGCGGTCGACGAGACCGCGGTCACCACTGCGCCCCATGTGATGTCCAAAATCACGACGGGCCAGGTCCAGTGCTTGAGCAACGACAGCGCGGTCAGCTCGAACGTCGCATAGCAGAACAAGCCGAATAGCGCGCCGTAGAGCATCGTCGATTGCCAAGACGCACTGGAGGTTCCGCTCACGAAGATCAAAATGCCGACGACATAGATCAGGTAGAAAAGCACGGCAGGAAGCGGCCGGATATCGCCCAGCATGCTGCCGACCTGAGCGGCGAAAAAACCCCTGGCTATCAGACCGAGAAAAATGAAGTCGAGTCCTGTCAACACGACAAGGGTTGCGACATACAAAACAGCGATACGGTTCACTGGCGGCCTCCCTGCCCTGAGATGTCTCAGGCGGTCATCTTGCCGTCAGCTACGTCACGGCGGACTGATGGTTTCAGCCCGCTAAGCCAGGATCAAGTCGAGATCAAGCCGCTTGCACGCGATCGAGGAAGCTGTCGACCTCGGCCTTGAGATGCAGGCTCTCGCCCGACAGCGCCTGAGCGGAGGCGAACATCCGGCTCGACGTCTCGCCGGTCTCGCTCGCGCCCTCGGCCGCATGACGGACATTGACCGCAACATCGGCCGTGCCCGAGGCCGCAGCGCGAACGCTGGCCGCGATGTTGTGGGTCGCGCTCCGCTGCTGCTCGACGGCCGCCGAGATCGAGGCCGCGATGCCGCTGATGCGCTCGATGGTCTCGGTGATCGCCTTGATGGCGCTCACCGACTCCTCGGTCGCAAGCTGCATGCTCGCGATCTGGGTCGAGATTTCGTCGGTGGCCTTGGCGGTCTGCCCGGCGAGCGTCTTGACCTCCTGGGCCACGACGGCAAAGCCGCGCCCGGCGTCGCCCGCGCGCGCGGCCTCGATGGTCGCGTTCAGCGCCAGCAGATTGGTCTGCTCGGCGATCGAGGTGATCAGCTTGACGACGTCGCCGATGCGGGCGCCGGCTTCCGAGAGCTGCGCGATGCGCTGGTCGGTGGCCGCGGCCTGCTGCACGGCCTCTGCGGAGATCGTGTTGGATTCCTGCACCCTGCGGGTGATTTCGGAGATCGACTGCGACAGTTCGTCGGAGGCCGAGGCCGCCGTACGAACGTGGTCGGAAGCCTGTTCCGACGCGCCGGCCGATTTCGCCGAGAGGTCGGCAGTGGAGCGCGCTGTATCGGTCAATTGCTGGGCTACGCGCTCGAATTCACCGGACGAATGCAGCACCTTGTCGAGAATGCCGCCGACACTGCCGCGGAACTCACCGACGAAGTTGCGCAGATCCGCCTTGCGCTGCTCGGCCGCCGCAGCTGCAGCTTCCGCCTGCTCGCCACGCATCCGCGCGCGTTCCTGCGAATTGCTCTTGAACACCGCAACCGTGCGGGCGATTTCGCCGATCTCGTCGGCACGATCCTCGCAATCGATCGCGACGTCACTCTGGCCGTTGGCAAGCGCGGTCAGCGAACGTGTGACAGAGGTGAGCGGCCGGGTAACGCGGCGGACGACCAGCATGGTCAGCACCAGAACCAGCAACGCTGCGATCCCTGCCGCGATTGCCACGCTGGACATGGCCTGGGACAGCATGGCCTCATACTGCGCCATCGGGATGCCGACATAGAGAATGCCGACGACCTTCCCCGCTGCATCCGCGATCGGGAAATAAGCCGTCATGAAGGACTTGCCGAACAGCGTGGCCGGCCCCTTATAAGCTTCGCCCCGGCGCAGCACGGCCTGCGCCGGATGATCGGCTGCGAGCTGGGTGCCGACGGCGCGCTCGCCGTTCTCTTTCTTCAGATTGGTCGAGCGGCGGATGAACTGCCCGCTCGCATCATCGAACACGAACAGGGTCGCGCTGCCCCCGACATAGGAGGTCACACGGTCGACGATGGCGTGATCTTTGAAGTCGGGCATCTTGGGGATCTCGGCGCGCACCACCGCGCCATCCCGCATCGTGATCTTGGCGTCGGGGACGATCTCGGCAAAGGCCAGGCCCAGCGTACGCAGATTGACTTCAATGTCGCGCAATGCGCGCTCGTTGAAGGCAGAGGTGAGCGACCAGTAACCAGCGCCGACCACCAATGCAGTGTTCATCGCAATCAGCAGGACGGCACACAAGACGGCCTTGGTGCCCAGCTTGAATTGCGGCAGGAACTTCGCCGTTAATGAGTTGGTCATGAATGGAACTCCCACCGGAATTCCTGCATATTCATGCAATTCGTTTACGACCCCATTAACGACGGTTCACACCGCCACCCGCGGCATGCTTTCCAAGACGTAAAACGAGGACGCACCCTGCCCCCGCCAAGCCCCCCGCCTGTCATCGTCTGGTTCCGCGACGATCTCCGCTTGTCCGATCATCCCGCCCTGCACGCCGCTGCGAAATCCGGCGCGCCGGTGATCTGCCTTTATGTGCTCGACGATGCGGCCGGCCGGGCCCCCGGCGGTGCGGCCCGCTGGTGGCTCGCGCAGTCGCTGCGCGCGCTCGGTGCCGACATTGCCGCGCGGGGCGGATCGCTGGTCCTGCGCAAGGGCCCAGCGGCCAAGGTGATCCCCGAGGTCGCCCGCGAGAGCGGCGCCGCTGCGGTCTATTGGAATACGATCGCTCAGGCCCCGCATCAGGCGATCGAGAAACAGCTCGAAGCTGCGCTGGCAAAGCTCGGCGTGGACTCGCAAAGTTTCCCCGGCGACCTGCTGGTCCCGCCCTCGGCAATCCGCAACAAGGAAGGCCGGGGCTTGCGCGTCTTCACGCCGTTCTGGCGGCGTGTGCTGTCGCTCGGCGATCCCCCCAAGCCTCTGCCCTCACCAAGAGAGCTGCGTCCGGGAGCGAAGATCGCCAGCGACACGCTGGAGAGTTGGAAGCTCGAGCCGACCAGGCCGGACTGGGCCGGCGGCCTGCGCGAGACCTGGACTTCGGGTGAAGCTTCCGCCCGCGCCCGCCTGCGCAACTTCCTCAAACACACCGCGCGCGGCTATGTCGGCGACCGCGACCGTCCGGATCGCGAAGGCACCTCAGGCCTGTCGCCGCACTTAAGGTTCGGCGAGCTCAGCCCGCGCCAGGTCTTTCACGCCGCGCGCTTCGCCGCTGAGGAAAATCCGGCGATCGGCTCCGGCATCGACAAGTTCCTCAGCGAGCTCGGCTGGCGCGAGTTCTGCCGCCATCTGCTCCACGACCATCCGAACCTCGCCACCGAGAATCTGCAAACCAACTTCGATGACTTCCCCTGGAAGACCGACAAGAAGGCCCTTGCCGCCTGGCAGCGCGGGCGCACCGGCTATCCCATCGTCGATGCCGGAATGCGCGAGCTCTGGCACACCGGCGTGATGCACAACCGGGTCCGGATGGTGGTCGCCTCGTTCCTGGTGAAGCACCTGCTGATCGACTGGCGCGATGGCGAAGCCTGGTTCTGGGACACGCTGGTCGATGCGGACGCGGGCAGCAATCCGGCCAACTGGCAATGGGTCGCCGGCTGCGGCGCCGACGCCGCCCCCTATTTCCGCGTGTTCAACCCGATACTCCAGGGCGAGAAGTTCGATCCTGATGGAACCTACGTCCGGCGCTGGGTGCCGGAGCTGAAGGACATGCCGGCGAAGCTGATCCACCAGCCCTGGCAGGCGACGCCGATTGAGCTTGCCGGTGCAGGCATCACGCTCGGCAAGACCTATCCGCATCCGATCATCGATCACGCCAAAGGACGCGAAGGCGCGCTCGCCGCTTACGCAAAGATCCGCAGAGGTTGAACGTTGCTTTGACACAATTATGAAACCCGCTATCGTCATCGCTCCATGCAAACCGTGGGGGACACGATATGGACGACGATAAGCCGATCACCGAACAGGCGATGGAGACCATCACCGCCGCCGTGGAAGCGACCAAGGACGCCGCAGTCACCGCCGTGAAGAAGGTGAAGAAAGCTGCCAAGAAGGTCGCGAAGAAAGTCGCGCCGAAGAAGGCAAAGAAGGCTTCGAAAAAGAAGGCCAAGAAGGCCGCGAAGAAGTCTTCGAAGAAAGCCGCCAAGAAGTCGGTGAAGAAGGCCGCCAAGAAAACTGCAAAGAAGGCCGCCAAGAAGAAAAAGAAGGCCAAGCGCTGATCGCAGCGCGAGGACAAGCCTCCGGATGCGGGCGCGCCCGGAGGCTTTTTCCCTAACCTCGCCGTTTGGCCGCGCGCCGGCCCGGGTGATGCTGCCCCTTCGGGTC
Source organism: Pseudomonadota bacterium (assembly GCA_023387695.1). GTDB lineage: Bacteria > Pseudomonadota > Alphaproteobacteria > Rhizobiales > Xanthobacteraceae > Bradyrhizobium. Next base: position 29,173 of record JAEWHT010000179.1, read on the forward strand.
ACGAAATTCACTGCGATGGCCGCGCCGGTCTTCGGCATTGAAGCGACGCCGCTTCGCAGGTGAGCCGAACGCCTTGATCACCTTCCTCCCGTTGACCTTCTTGATGACGTAGCCGCCCTCGGTCATCGAGAACGGCGCCTTCAGCGTTCCCTTATGGTCGAACTTGGTGCCGCGCGGATGCCTGAACGGCTCGAACCAGGACGGATAGACGAAGTTCGACATCGGAAAGCCGCTGACGACGAAGGCGTCCTCCTCCACGGCGTCGCAGACCTCATAGGCGTATTGGGTGTTCGGATTCTTGTCGGCCCAGAGATTGGCCATGGGGTCGAGCACCATCTCGAACAGCTCATGCGAGGCCGCCACGCTGACGGGCTCGTCGCCCAGCGCCTTCACGAAGATCTTCGAGATCGGCTGTCCCCGATGCGTCAGCTCGTGTCGCCCGAGCATGTTCTTGTGGGAGGCGTCATCGAAATAGACCAGTTGCCAGTCGCTCCGCTTCGGCTTGCGCGTGACGTAGAGATCGACCGGATAGCCCCAGACCGGCAGGAAGTGCTGGTCGTAACATTTTTGCAGCGCCGCGGTGAGCTTGCGCATCATCCGCTCGTCGATCGCCTCCTCCGCATAATTGATGCAGGCAATCCGGACCGGCTTCATGGACCTGCCGAGCAGTGCGCGCTTCGCCTTCTTCATCGAAATCACCGTGTGAAATGGCCGCTGAAATGCGGTCAGCCTATCACGACGCCGCCCGCACGTCTGGGGTGTATTTCGGCGGCCAGCCTACGTGCCGAAACGCCGGTTGACGACGAATACCGCGGCCGCGCACATCGCCATGCCGGCGATCGCCAGCGCATCGAGCTTCTCGCCGAACAGCAGATAAGCCATCAGCGCCGTCACCGCGGGCACCAGATAGAACAGGCTCGCCACGGACGTCGCAGCGGCATGGCGGATCAGCCAGTACAACAGGCCGATCGACCCGATGGAGAGCGCAACCGCGAGCCAGCCGAGCGCGAGCACGAATTCCCGCGTCCAATGCACCACGCGGTCCTCGAACAGGAAGGCGCCAGCCGTGAAGAAGATCGTGACGGCGACATATTGCACGAGATTGCCGGCGCGCCAGTCGATATGGTTGCAGTAGCGGCGCTGATAGAGCGTGCCGAGCGTAATGCTGATCAGCGACACCACCGACGCCAGCCAGCCGAGCCCGGCCTCTCCCGTCATCGGGCGATTGTGCAGGATCATCGCCACGCCGCCGAGGCCGAGCAGCAGGCCGCCCCACTGCACCGGTGTCACCTTCTCACCGAGCCAGCGATTGGCAATGGTCGAGGTCAGGATCGGCTGCAGGCCCGGAATGAGTGCGGAGAGTCCCGCCGGAATAGAATGCGCGATCGCGATCGCCGTGCCGCCGAGATAGAAGCCGTGGACGAGAATGCCGGCGACCGCGCTATGCGCGATGCCAATACGATCCGGCCATTTCGGCCGCGCGACGCCTGCGATGATCGCCATCAGAACGACCACCACCGCCATGCGGATAGCGAGATACGTCAAGGGGTCGGCGTTGTTGATGACGTATTTCGTGCCGATGAATCCCGTGCTCCAGAGCAGGACGAACAGGACCGGGGCAGCGCGGGCAGCCAGATGATCTTGATTATGATTCATTGCCGCTCTCATTGCCCGAGCAGGGCCGGTGCGGCAATGCGAATTTCCGTTGCTGCGCTGCGACGGACGCCGCGGATCGGATCAGCCGATCACCATTCTTCCGGACAGGGATCGATGATCTTCCAGAGGTCCACCCCGTTCTTGATCTTCTTCATGTCGGTGGTCAGCCCGCCATTGCGGCGGATCCAGTCCTTCACCGTGTCGGGATAGTAGGACATCAGGTCGGAAGTTCCTTCCGAACTCGTGACCTTGATGCCGAAGGTGAAGGCCTTGTCGTAATAGGCCTGATGGAAGCCGAGGCTCGCCTTTGGCGTCACGCAGATCTTGTTCAGCGGCACGATGCCGAGCACCAGCGTGCAGGCCGAGTTGCAGATGCCGTCGATGATCACGCGCTCGCCGGTGTCACGGACGCGCTTGTACTTCGCCTTGTACTCCTCGACATAGCCACCGTGGTCACGGGTAATGTGCAACTGGGCGCGCGCTGGGGTGGCAGCAGCGACGAACAGCAACAGCAGGCTGAGGAGCGTGATGCGCATGGCAGTGTGACGACGAATACCTTGCAAGGAACGAACCGGCCTCGAAGAGCACCCCAAAAGGCCGGCGGGAGGAATCTTTGACCGGATTCTCTTTGGCCATACTTGTGTGGGGAATTCGTTAAGCATCCCGAAAAGGCCAAAAATGGGCAGGCTTCGACCTCACTTCCGGCAATTCTGTCACACCTTCCCGGGAATCTTCGGGATTGGACCCGATTTCCTCCCCCCGGACGGGTGCCCCGGCGGCCTGAAGTGGCTATAGATGGTGACTTATTCGCGCGGGTTCCGGAGAATCGAGATGAACAAGTTGGCGCTTGTAGCCACGGTCGCAGCCCTGTCAGCGGCTATCCTGGCCCCTGGCCTTGCCGAGGCCCGGGTGCATCACCGGTACCACCGCTACTACGCCAACCCGCTGCCCTACCCGATCAGCTACCTCCACAATTACGGCCCGGGGATCACCCCCGGCACCTTCGCCTTCTACGACGGCCCGTCGAGCAACCACTGCTACCAGAGCGCGGCCGGCTATGTCGGCCAGGACCGCCGGCGGCACCCCTGCTACTGAGCGACGCCGCGAACTCATCGCGCGACCGGGAGCCCTGTCCGACGGCTCCCGACAGTAGCAATTGCCGCTCGTAGATCGACGCTTTGACGAGGGCATTGCGACCTCGCCTGTGAGCCAATTCTTCGGATTCAGCGCGGTCCGCCCGCAGCGACAAAACCATAGCGAGACCGCAGGCTGATGAGCTGCAGATTCGTTCATCAGCATTACATTTCGGTTCTGCCACAATTTGATCAGAACGACTTCGATATCCTGTACTGCGTAAGCAGAGGAAGATATCATGAATGTAAAGATTGGCTTCGTCGCCGCATCCCTGTTCGGTGCCCTTGCGGCATCGTCGCCGGCGTCGGCCATGCCAGTTGCGCCGGCACCTGCGATGCCGCACGTCTCTGGCATCGAGCAGGTCCGCACGGTGTGCAACGCCTGGGGACGCTGCTGGTGGCAGCCGAACGTCTATTACGGTCCCGGCTATGGATATTATGGGCCGCGCTATTACGCTCCGCGTTATTATCGCCCGCGCTACTATGGCTATTACGGCTATCGCCGCTGGTGAGATTTGAAGGGGCCCTCGGGGCCCCTTCGCTTTTGCGAGATGGTGTGCGCGTCCCCGGCTGGAGCGATTCAAAAACTGATCTAGATCAAGGATGAAATTCGCCGTGCGGTCATGCTGTACCGATGGCCGATTTGATCGTATTCCGGTGCCCCCAGACGGGCATGAATGTGCAAACGCATCTCGAGAAGCAGGAGGGCCGGGAAGGACGAAGCTTTGAGTCCTTCGCCTGTCCGGCGTGCACGCGACTGCACTTCATCGACCTCGCCTCCGGTCGGCCGATGAACCGGGACCGTTGAGAGTCACATCGATCCAGTCGCCCTTGGTGGCATGATGTCCGCAATATTACGGCACTGAATCCTGTTTACTGAATCGTCCTGTTTCGCCATTGATGACCATGTACCGACGTTCATTTTATTGTCACATTGCAGCATCCGGCCAGACGCATGTTCTTCGACGCTCTCGCCCCCTCCTCGGCACTCCAGCTGACCCGGTTTACCGACATCGACGCGTTTCGACCGGCCGAGATGCTGGAGGATTCCCGGAGCATCCCGCTCGACGTTGCTAACTTCGCCGCGGCACGCGCGATCGTGAATCTGCCGGCCTGCCGCATCATATTGGCAAGGTCATTCGCACGCATCCTGGAGAGCACCTATCGCGCGCCAGGCGGCATGGTGATCCTTCCGATGAGCGACGATCTGTGCGCCCGTTCGAGCGGCGTCGAGCTCGACTCGCGTTTCGTCATCGCCTTGCGCGGCAGCCATCACTGTCATTTCGTCGAGCCCAAGATCAATCATCACGCGCTGATCATGTTCTCGCCCACGCTCAGGGATCGCGGCTGGTTCGATCGCCCCGACGGCTTGTCGTTTCGCATCGCCGACCCCGTAGCTCATCTCTACGCACGGCAACTCGTGCAGGACATCCTGCGGACCGCATCGGTCGCGCCCCACTTGTTCGAGACCACCGAAGCCGCCGCTCATCTTCAGGAAGGTCTGTTGCTCGCCTTCGACGACCTGTTTCGAACGCATCCGTTGGCGGAACGCAGCGCCGCGAATGCAGGCGCGCGATCCGCGAAGCTCGTGCAGCGGATCGACGACTACGTCACGGCCTATCCAACGGCCCCGATCTATACGGCTGACCTCGCCGACGAATTCGGTGTGTCGATCCGGACCCTCGGCGGCGCGGTGGCCAAGGTGCGAGGGATGAGCCTGCATCAATACATCCGCCTGAAACGGCTCTGGGCCACCCGCGCGCAGCTTCTCAGGAGCGGTGGAGCTTCAGTCGCCTCGTGCGCACGTGCCCAGGGCTTCCATCACCTCGGCGAGTTTGCTGCCGCCTATCGCGCGACTTTCCACGAGTCGCCCTCGGACACACTGGCGCGAGCCCGGCAAGCCCGGCTTGCTGCGAACTAACGCATAGCCGCAATAAGACTTGGCTGTTCGCGGCTCTCAGCCGACGAATGGCGCGCTCGGAAGGATTCGAACCTCCGACCCTCGGAATCGAAATCCGATGCTCTATCCAGCTGAGCTACGAGCGCCCTGACCCAGGTTTTGGGTCGCCACCGAAGCGCCACGGTCGTAGGCCGGCAGGCCAGCCCATGGACGACGTTCGGATCGGCTCGAATTAGCAGAGAGGCGGGACAATAAAAAGCCCTCCCCGCCTCGTTTCGAGGCGGCTAAGGGCACTCTCACCAAGTGGTGAGGGCACTCTCACCAAGTGGTGTTGAAAAGGCCAGTATGCGGCTGTTGTGCCACCAGCATCATCGGCTGGCCGCGCTGCGGCGCCGGATGGGTCCGGGCCACCTTGCGCTTGGGCTGAGCCGGCATTTGAACCTGCGGGGTCTGGGCCTGCGCAACCTGAGCCTGTGGCTTCGCATCTGACTTGGCGTCGGCCTTCGGCGTGAACTGGGCAAATGTCTCGCGCACCCGCGCCTTCGCAGAGATGTCGGCCAGCGGATCCGCCTGCGCGGCTGGCTGGGGCGCCGCGACGGAAGCGGTCTTTACCGCGCGAGCGGAAATCGTCGGCTGGTTGGTGTCGAGCACGACGCGTTCAGGCAAATGGCGGTCAGACCGGATCCGGATCAAAGGCTGGTCGTAGCTGGCAACCCCAACGGCCTGCGCAACCGGCGATGTCGGCCAAACGAAGTCGGCCGCAAACAACAGTGCGAGCAGCGCTCCACCGACGAACATGAAATACCGGAAGATGGGCATGGGACACGCTCCGCCCCCCGCGACCCCGCGTGGGCTCTTCGCCTTAACCGGCGATCTCCTAATTGGTTCCTGCGTCCAGCCTTTGGTTCAAATGGCGACGCCAAGATTTTTGGCCAAGGCACAAGGACGGTAACTTTTCCGCTAGCGCGGAGCCTGGCCTTCAGGCGCGCCGCGCTGTGACCAGCGAACACTTCGCCTGATCAGCATTCACGTTGACGAATCCGACGGGGACGCGCGCAAAGGTCCTGCGGCTCTTCATGCTGACGGTGTCGGCAAGCACGCGGCTGCGATCGGTTAAATGGCTACCGTCGCGTCGCGTGAAGGCGCAGACGATCTCGACATCCTTTACGGCATAGTCGTTGTCATTTCGCACGGTGAAGGTGACGAGCGCCTTCGAGCCGAGTCCGCCCCGACGCCAAGTCTGCGACGAGATCTTCATCCGGTCGAGCCCGGCGGCCTCCGCAGCGGAGGTATCTGGTGCGGTTGTCGGTGGAGTTGGATCGACGCTTGCCAGCGCCAAATTCACCGGCTCGATTTGTGCGACGTTGCCCTCGGAGACCGGCACCAACAGCCAGACGGCCCCGCCAACGACGACCGCGGCCAGAACCCACAAGACGCCTCGATTGAACCAGCCGCTTGCAGGCCCAATCCGCGGCGGCCCCTCGCCATTCCTGACGAAGCTTCCCAGTCCGTCCCGGCCAAGCCCTGCGTTCATGGGTGCGTCACTCGCCTCGACTCTCAATCCGTGAGACGAACTTAGGTTCCCGCAACCGCGCGAATCTCAGCTAGGAGCCATGGTAGCGATCGTCGATCGGGATCGCTAACATGCGCTGCAACATCGCAAAGATCCGATCGGGAGGATTTGAAATGCCATTCGCCGTCACCTGGGATCACGTCCATCTGCGCAGCCCCGATCCGGAAGGGACTGCGGCCTGGCTGCGGGATATCCTCGGCGGCCAGGTCGTGCACGCGCCTGGACGCATCGATGTGAACCTTGGCGGCGCAAGGATCTTCATCGCGTCGCTGGAAGGCGACAGTGCCGTCAGCCCACCGCCGCCGCACCCCCATCAGGGCCTCGATCATTTCGGGCTCACGGTAAAAGACATCGACGCCGTCGCGGCCGAGATCAAGGCCAAGGGCGTGACGTTCACGCGCGAGCCGACCACGATCCGCCCAGGCGTCCGCATCTGCTTCATCCGCGGCCCCGAAGGCATCTCCATCGAGCTGCTCGAGCGCGACAAGAAGTACACGTGAGGCGAGTTCGCCGCCGCGCTAGGTCATGCTACCGGGCATAAAGCAGCGGATCGTGACGCCCATGTAGCCGTAGATCGGCCAAACCATCGTGCGTCCGACCCGGTTGGGCTCCGAGATCACGGCCTCTTCCGGCACGTCGACCCAGACGAGTTCCTGCTCCCTGCCCTCGATGACGTAGCCGAGGCGCGGGATGCGGACGCGATAATGCCCGTCCTTGCTTTCCCAATCGGAGTCCGAAATCGCCGAACCGTCGGCATCGGAGCAACATGGCCCCTTGCCGCTGCGCAAGCCGTCGAACCAGGCTTTGAGATCGGCGCCGGTATTGACGAACTGGCCACGATCGCGTGCGTGCCCGAAAGGGGTAATCAGCGCGATCAGCGTCAGCGTGCACGCAAGACTTGCTGACCTTCGCCACCGTGTAGGACGTTCAATCAGTCGTCGTTGTGTTTCACAAATCGTGGGACGCGCACTGCACAGTCGCGGCTCATGGCCGCCGGAATCGATCCAGTTGCTCACGTTTGTCTTGCTCCAGCACCCCGCGGCCAGTGCAACAATGGTTATGCATTTCGCGGGCCAACTCTGATTCGCAACGACTGGCCTCGCTGCATGATGAGACCGTCATATCTACGTCACAGACAAGCCGGGACGACTACGGTCCGCAGTACCAACATGGGACATGCCCCGCAGGCGAAACTGCCGCGTTGCGCGAGAGGTTGCGCTTTGGCATAAAAGCTTCACCGGTTACGCCGTTGGGCGATGGCGGCCGGCCGACGGGACGTTATGAAGAACGGCCTCTATTCGATCCACGTGAACCTGCTCGATGGTCGAACAGGCAAGGGCAGCGGCGTGATTCTTTTTCGCGACGGCAAGATCCTTGGCGGCGATGCCTACCTCTATTACACCGGCAGTTACGTGGTGAAGGACGACCACACCTTCAAAGGCGAGGTGCTGGTGCAACGTCACACCTCGCCGCGCGGCGATGACAACCCATTGTTCGGCGGTCCCGCCCCTGTCGGCATTGGTGTCAGCGGCACCTACACCGATACCCGCGCAGAAATGACCGGAACGGCACTGGTCGGCAAGGCCAGCCTGATTTTTGGCGCAACCCTGCACAAGCTCGCAGAGGCGGACTAGCAACAGACTTATTCGGCCGCCTGCTCCAGCGGCGCCGTGCGCGGCAGGATCATCTGGATGCGCGTGCCTTCGCCCGGTTCAGAATCGAGGTCGAGCCGCCCGCCGAGCCTGTTCGTGACGATGCTGTAAACGATGTGCAGCCCGAGACCGGTGCCGCCTTGATCGCGCCGCGTCGTGAAAAACGGATCGAAGGCGCGACGGCGCACGTCGAGGCTCATGCCGCAGCCGTTGTCGGAGACGATGACCTCGACATTGTCCTTGCCGGACTCGCGCACCTGGATGTCGATGATCCCCGGACGTCCATCCGGGAAAGCATGCGCCACCGAGTTCAGGAACAGATTGGTCAGCACCTGACCATACGGGCCAGGATAGCTGTTCATGGTCAGATTGGGCTGGCACTCGACGTTGAGCGTCAGGTTCTGCTTGCGCAGGCCCGGACGCAGGCTCATCACCACTTGCTCCGTCAGATCTGCGAGATCGAAGCTGCGCTGGTCCGAATAGTTGCGGTCGGCCGCGACCTGCTTGAACGACTGAATAAGTTCGGCGGCGCGGTTGAGGTTGGAGACGAGCTGCGCGGACGCGTCGCGACTGGTGTTGAGGTAATCGTTGAGTGTCGAACGGCGAAGCTCGCCACGCTCGACCTCGGCGCTGAACATCGCCGTTTTTCGCTCCAGCGCAGAGGCGACGGTCAGGCTGATGCCGACGGGATTGTTGACCTCATGCGCCACGCCAGCAACGAGGCGGCCGAGCGCGGCCAGCTTCTCCGCCTCGATCAGCGAGGCCTGGGTCTCGCGCAGATTGCGCAGCGCGGTCTCGGCGGAATCCTTGGCTTTCCGCATCTCCTGCTCACCGCGCTTGCGCTCGCCGATGTCGAGCGCCACCGTGACGATCCGCTCGATCTCGCCCTCGGCATCGAGCAACGGCAGCTTGTTGACCAGCCATTGCCGCATATTGCCGGAGGAGTCCTTGTACTCCTCTTCGTAGAAGCCGAGACCCTTTCGCAAATTGAGCACGCGCTTGTCGTTCTCGTCGGTCTTGGCTGCACCGTAGCGTGACATCAAGTCGGCGGTGGTGCGGCCGAGCGCATCTCCGGGCTCGATGCCGAAGATGCCGGCCATGTAGCGGTTCATCAGCACGTAGCGGAGGTCGCGGTCCTTGACGTTGATGACGGCGGGCACGGTATCAATAACCTGCTGCAGCAGGCGCCGGCCTTCGGCGATGGCGTCTTCCGCCCGCTTCTGGTCGGTGATGTCACGCAGCGTACCCTCGTAACGGACGATCGTGCCCTGCTCGTCGCGTACCCCGGTTGCGCTATCGGAGAGCCAGAGGATGTTGCCGCTGCGCTGACGCACCTGGTACTCGAACTCGCGCACGATACCGTCGCGGTGCATCAGACGCTGGTATTCCTCGCGCGCCTCCGGATGGACGTAGATCGTGTGGGCGATGTCGTTGATGCTGTCGATCAGGTGCTGCGGGCTGTCATAGCCCATCATCCGCGCCAATGCCGGGTTGGCGTTGAGGAGATCGCCGGACGGCGTCGTCACATAGATTCCATCAACCGAGCCCTCGAACAGCTTGCGATAGCTTTCTTCAGCCAGCCGCTGCTCGGTAAGCGCGCGCACCGCGGCCTCACGCGCGGTATCAGCC
>JAEWHT010000235.1 GCA_023387695.1 Pseudomonadota bacterium
CCCACTCCGCCGCATCAGAGTCCGAGAGCCCCTGCCCCGGCGCCACCTTGCGCATCGCCATCGCCATGTCCGGCGTGCGTGCGTTCTGAACGTTGATGTCCTGCCGCTTGACGCTCGCCTTGTGGCGCAGCGTCAGCACGATGGCGCCGATCATGGCGACCAGCAGCACCATGCCCGAGAGCTGGAAGTAGTGAACGTACTTCGTATAGAGCACGAGGCCGAGCGCCTCGGTGTTCGAGACGTTGGTCGGGATCGGCGCCGTGATGGTCTTGCTGACGCTGGGATTGATGACCCAGGCGCCGACGGTCAACAGCAGCTCGAACAGGAAGATGCCGCCGATCACGACACCCACCGGCAGGTACTGGATGAAGCCCTCGCGCAGCTCGAGGAAGTCGACATCGAGCATCATGATGACGAACAGGAACAACACCGCGACCGCGCCGACATAGACGACGATCAGCATCATGCCGAGGAATTCGGCGCCCATCAGCACGAACAGGCCGGAGGCGTTGACGAAGGCCAGGATCAGGTACAGCACGGAGTGCACGGGATTGCGCGAGACAATCACCATCACCGCCGAGGCGACGCAGACGCCGGCGAAGAGATAGAAGAACAGCGCGGGAAGGATCATGTTCTCATCTCACCGGTAAGGCGCGTCGAGCTCGATCGCCTTTGCGATCTCGCGTTCCCAGCGGTCGCCGTTGGCGAGCAGCTTGGCCTTGTCATAGAACAGTTCCTCGCGGGTCTCGGTCGCGAACTCGAAGTTCGGACCTTCGACGATGGCATCGACCGGACAGGCCTCCTGGCAGAGGCCGCAATAGATGCACTTCACCATGTCGATGTCGTAGCGCACGGTGCGGCGGGTGCCGTCGTTGCGGCGCGGGCCGGCCTCGATGGTGATGGCCTGCGCCGGGCAGATCGCTTCGCACAGCTTGCAGGCAATGCAGCGCTCTTCGCCGTTCGGATAGCGGCGCAGCGCATGCTCACCACGGAAGCGCGGCGAGATCGGGCCCTTCTCGAACGGATAGTTCAGCGTCGGCTTCGGCTGGAAGAAATAGCGCATGGCGAGGAAGAACGCCGAGACGAATTCCGACAGCAGGAGCGAGCGTGCAGTGGCGTTGATGTTGATACCCATGACGGCCCTCACTTCGGCGCGATGCCGGCGAACTGCAGCACGCCGGCCACCACGATCACCATCGCCAGCGACAGCGGCAGGAAAACCTTCCAGCCGAGGCGCATCAGTTGGTCGTAGCGGTAGCGCGGCACGATCGCCTTTGCCATCGCGAACAGGAAGAACATGAAGAAGACTTTGAGCGAGAACCAGATGATCCCCGGCACCCAGTTGAAGGGCGGCAGGTCGACCGGCGGCAGCCAGCCTCCGAGGAACAGGATGGTCGCCATCGCGCACATCGTGACGATCGCGACGTACTCGCCGAGCATGAACAGCAGATACGGCGTCGAGCCGTATTCGACCATGAAGCCGGCAACGAGCTCGGATTCCGCTTCGACGAGGTCGAAGGGCGGACGGTTGGTTTCCGCCAGCGCCGAGACGTAGAACACCACGAACATCGGGAACAGCGGCCAGACGTACCAGTTCAGGATGGTGAGCTGCGGCAGCCCGATCAGGCCAGCGAGACCGCGCGCGTGCTGCGCCTCAACCACGCCCGAGAGGTTCAGCGTGCCGGCGCAGAGCAGCACCGTGATGATGACGAAGCCGATCGAGACTTCATAGGACACCATCTGCGCCGCCGAGCGCAGCGCCGCCAGGAACGGATATTTCGAGTTCGACGACCAGCCGGCCATGATGATGCCGTAGATCGACAGCGACGAGATCGCGAAGATGAAGAGGATGCCGACATTGATGTCGGAGATCACCCAGCCGAGATTGGTCGGGATGACCGCCCAGGCGGCGAGCGCAAGCACGCAGGACACCAGCGGCGCCAGCAGGAAGACACCCTTGTTGGCTCCTGCCGGAATGATCGGCTCCTTCAGCACGAACTTCAGCAGGTCAGCGAAGGACTGGAACAGGCCCCAGGGCCCGACCACGTTCGGACCGCGGCGGATCTGCACCGCCGCCCAGATCTTGCGGTCGGCGAGCAGGATGTAGGCGATCGCCACCAGCAGGACGACGAGCACCAGCACGCTCTCCGCGATCATGATGATCAGCGGCCAGAGGAAACCGGTCCAGAATGCGCTTTCGAAGAATTCCATCGGCTCACTCCGCTGCGGTCAGCATCTGCCCGGAGGCAAGCCGCGAGCACTCCGCCATCACGGCGGACGCACGCGCGATTGGGTTGGTCAAATAGAAATCCTCGACGAGGGCCTTGAACGGCGCCTTCTCGGGCGAGCCGCCCTTCCCCGCCAGCTTCTTGATCTGGTCGGCGGAGCCGGCCTCGATCTGGTCGAGACGGATCAGATACGGCACGGCCTTGAAGATCGCCTGGCGCAGCGCGCCGAGCGAGTCGTAGCCAAGCTTCTTGCCGAGCGCTTCCGAGAGCGCGCGGATGATCGCCCAGTCCTCGCGGGCTTCGCCCGGCGGGAACGCGGCGCGACCGGTCATCTGCACGCGACCTTCGGTGTTGACGTAGATCGCGGACTTTTCAGTGTAGGCGGCCGCCGGCAGGATGACGTCGGCGCGATGCGCACCGCGGTCGCCATGGGTGCCGATGTAGACGACGAAGGTGCCGTCCGGCGCCTTGATCTCGTCGGCGCCGAGCAGGAACAGCAGGTCAAGTGTGCCGAAGGTCGTCATCTGCGCCGAGTTCAACCCGCCCTGACCGGCGACGAAGCCGATGTCGAGCGCACCGACGCGCGAGGCGGTCTCGTGCAGCACGCCAAAGCCGTTCCAGCCGTCCTTCACCGCGCCGACGTCGAGCGCGAGCTTGGCGGCGGCCGCGAGAATGGCGGCGCCGTCGTGACGCGAGGCAGCGCCCGCGCCCACCAGGATGATGGGGTTCTTGGCGTTCTTCAGCACGTCCATGAAGGAGTGCTTGCCGGCCGCGAGCTCGCCGAGCGTCTCGGTGCCTGCGCCGAGATGGTCATAGTCGTAGGTCAGATCGGCATTGGCGCCGATCACGCCGACCTTGAAGCCGCCGGCGCGCCAGCGCTTGCGGATGCGGGCGTTGAACACAGCCGCCTCTTTCCGCGGATTGGCGCCGACGATGAGCAGCGCATCCGCCTGCTCCACGCCGGCCAGCGTCGGGTTGAAGATGTAGGAACCTCGGCCGAGCGCAGGATCGAAAGCGTCGCCGCCCTGCACGGCCATATTGGCCGAGCCGAACTTGGCGAGCAGATCCTTCATCGCAAACATCTCTTCGACGCCGGCGAGATCGCCCGCGATCGCGCCGATGCGCTTGCCGTCGCTACGGGCCGCCTTGGCCGCGATCGCCGCAAAGGCTTCCTGCCAGCTGGCTGCGCGCAGCTTGCCGGCTTCGCGGATATAGGGCCGATCGAGGCGCTGGGTGCGCAGGCCGTCGACGATGTGGCGGGTCTTGTCGGAGATCCACTCCTCGTTCACGGCCTCGTTAATGCGCGGCAGCACGCGCATCACTTCACGGCCGCGGGTATCGACGCGGATCGCCGAGCCGACGCCGTCCATGACGTCGATCGACTGGGTCTTGCCGAGCTCCCACGGACGCGCCGCGAAGGCATAAGGCTTCGAGGTCAACGCACCGACCGGGCAGATGTCGACGAGATTGCCCTGCAGCTCCGAGGTCAGCGCGTGCTCGAGATAGGTCGTGATCTCCATGTCCTCGCCGCGACCGGTCGCACCCATTTCAGGGGCGCCGGCAACTTCCGCCGAGAAGCGGACGCAGCGCGTGCACTGGATGCAGCGGTTCATCGAGGTCTTGACCAACGCGCCGAGATACTTGTCCTCGACCGCGCGCTTGTTCTCGGCGAAACGGCTGGTGTCGACACCATAGCCCATCGCCTGGTCCTGCAAATCGCACTCGCCGCCCTGGTCGCAGATCGGGCAGTCAAGCGGATGGTTGATGAGAAGGAATTCCATCACGCCTTCGCGTGCCTTCTTCACCATCGGCGAACGCGTGGAGATTTCCGGCGGCTCGCCCTTCGGGCCCGGACGGCAATCGCGCACGCCCCAGGCGCAGCTCGCGACCGGCTTCGGGCCACCCTTCACCTCGACAAGGCACATCCGGCAATTGCCGGCGATCGACAGGCGCTCGTGATAGCAAAAGCGCGGAATCTCGGCGCCGGCCGCCTCGCACGCCTGAAGCAGCGTATACTCGGCGGGGACATCGATCTCTTTGCCGTCGATGATGAGCTTGGTCATTCTCTCTACTCCGCCGCGACCATGTTCACGGGATCGCGGACACCGGCATCGTCGATGTCGGCCTTGTGCGAATACTCGTCGATGCGCGCTTCGATCTCATGACGGAAATGCGCGATCAGGCCCTGGATCGGCCAGGCGGCTGCGTCGCCGAGCGCGCAGATGGTGTGGCCTTCGACCTGTTTTGTCACCTCGAGCAGCATGTCGATCTCGCGCTTGTGGGCGCGGCCGTCGGCCATGCGGGTGAGCACGCGCCACATCCAGCCGGTGCCCTCGCGGCACGGCGTGCACTGGCCGCAGCTCTCATGCTTGTAGAAATAGGAGATGCGGGCGATCGAGCGGATCAAATCGGTGGACTTGTCCATCACGATCACGGCCGCGGTGCCGAGGCCCGAGCGCAGCTTGCTCAGGCTATCGAAGTCCATCGGCGTATCGATGATCTGCTCGGCCGGCACCATGCGCACCGACGAGCCGCCGGGGATCACGGCCTTGAGGTTGTCCCAGCCGCCGCGGATGCCGCCGCAATGCTTGTCGATCAGCTCACGGAACGGAATGCCCATGGCCTCTTCGACGTTGCAGGGACGCTCGACATGGCCGGAGATGCAGAACAGCTTGGTGCCGACATTGTTCGGACGGCCGATGCCGGCGAACCAGGCGGCGCCACGGCGCAGAATGTCCGGCGCAACCGCGATGGACTCGACGTTGTTCACGGTGGTCGGGCAGCCGAACAAACCGACGTTGGCCGGGAACGGCGGCTTCAGGCGCGGCTGGCCCTTCTTGCCTTCGAGGCTTTCGAGCAGCGCAGTCTCTTCGCCGCAGATATAGGCGCCGGCGCCGTGCGCGACATAGATGTCGAACGGCCAGCCGTTGACGTTGTCCTTGCCGACCAGCTTGGCGTCATAAGCCTGGTCGATCGCCGCCTGGAGATGCTCGCGCTCGCGGATGAACTCGCCGCGGACATAGATGTAGCAGGTGTGCGCATTCATCGCGCAGCTCGCGATGAGGCAACCTTCGATCAAGAGATGCGGATCGTGCCGCATGATCTCGCGATCCTTGCAGGTGCCGGGCTCGGACTCATCGGCGTTGACGACGAGATAGCTCGGACGACCGTCGGTCGATTCCTTCGGCATGAAGGACCACTTCAGACCGGTCGGGAAGCCGGCGCCGCCGCGGCCGCGCAAGCCCGACGCCTTCATCTCGTTGATGATCCAGTCGCGGCCCTTGTCGATGATGTTCTTGGTACCATCCCAGGCGCCGCGGCGCCGCGCGCCCTCAAGACCCCAATCATGGAGGCCGTAGAGGTTCTTGAAGATGCGGTCCTTGTCCTCGAGCATGTCAGTGCTTTCCGATCAACGGTTGGCTTGCTTGTAGGCAAGCCCGGCGGCGCAGACGGCGAAGGTCAGCGCCCAGAGCAGACTGGTTTCCTGCGTCGCGTTCATCACGAAACGCTGCAGCAGGAACATGAAAGTGGCGGCGAGCGCGGAATGCATGGCGACGAAGCCCCATTTCTGCACGGCTTCGCTCCCCCGGTTCGCTTTGGACGGAAGACCCATCATGAGGTCTCCTTCAGAGTGGTCGGCCCGCCCGCCGGCGCAGAGAACTGGCGGCCGTTCTGCGGACCCGGCTTCGGCGGATTGCCCGAGGCGAAGCCGTCGAGCACCTTGCCGAAGCTTTCCTTGGTCAAATCCTCATAGGTGTCCTTGCCGATCAGCACCATCGGCGCGTTCACGCAGGCCCCGAGGCACTCCACCTCTTCCCAGCTGAAATCGCCGTCCTTGGAGAGATGGAAGGGATCGTGATGGATCCGGCTCTCGCAGACGTGGATGAGGTCTTCGGCGCCGCGCAGGCGGCACGGCGTGGTGCCGCAAACCTGGACGTGGGCCTTCTTGCCGACGGGTGCGAGCTGGAACATCGTGTAGAAGGTCGCGACCTCGAGCACGCGGATGTAAGGCATCTCGAGCAGGTCGGCGACCGCGCGGATCGCGGCTTCCGAGACCCAGCCCTCGTGCTGTTCCTGGACGCGCCAGAGGATGGCGATGACGGCCGAGGCCTGGCGTCCTGCCGGATATTTCGCGATCTGCTGCTTGGCGAAGGCAAGGTTTTCGTCCGTGAACGCAAAGCTCGCGGGCTGGACTTCCTTCGGTGCTAATCGGCGAACGGACATGTCTTATCTCTCACTGCATGCGGCGCGCGGTTTTCGCATTCAGGGCATTGATCCTGTCCTGCCAGAATGCGCTTGCGGTGCCGAAAACGTTGTAGCCGACGTGGGTCGAGACCTTGATGCGATCGAGAATCGACAACTCGGTCACGGTCTCCAGCCGATTGGTACGCGGGTCGAGCACGATCAGCTTCAGCGGGGTCTGTTCGAGGATGTAGCGCGACACCGCATGAGAGCGGTCGCTGCCGTGCTCCTCGCACATGATGACGCTGTCGGTCTGGAGCAGCCGGGCGCCGCCCTTGATCGCTTCGATCTCGACGCCCTCGACGTCGAGCTTGATCAGATATTTGCCTGACGCCGAGATCTTGCCGTCGTCGATGAGGTTATCCAGCGCGAGAACCGGCACTTCCTCGCCACCATCCGCTGGAGCGCCGGCGATGCTGAAGGCCTCGTGCTTGGTGCCGGACAGCCGCGCCGTGCCGCGGGCCGCGCCGATCGCGCATTTCAGGGTCTCGAAGCGGTCGCCGTTGACGCGGGCGTTGTTGGCAAGCTTCGGATAGTTCTGGCCCGAGGGCTCGATCGCGATCGACTTGTGCGAGCCGAACGGCTTGCTCGACACCAGCACCGACCAGTAGCCGTAATTGGCGCCGCAATCGAGCAAAGTGTAGTCGACGTCGATGGAGTCGGTGAACAGCAGCTCGAGCTCGTCCTCATAGCAATAGGAGCGGTTGAGCAGCTTGCTCCAGTAACCGTCGCCGTAGGGGAATTCAAACACGGCGTCCGGGTTGAGCTTGATCGCAATGTTGCGCTCGGGCAGCGTCTTCCGCAGCAAATTCGCGCAGGCGATGTAGCCCATATGCGAGAAATGCGACGAGATCTTGGATCCCGTCACCAGCGCCAAGGCAGCCGTCCGCTCCCACAGGTTGGCCCCTTCAAGGGCCCCCGAAGCGCGGTCAAACTGGATTGGCGCCTGCGCCATCACCGATCGACCTCTCCGAACACGATGTCGAGCGAACCGAGAATGGCCGAGACGTCGGCGAGCAGATGGCCGCGGCAGATGTGGTCCATCGCCTGCAGATGCGCAAAGCCCGGCGCGCGGATCTTGCACTTATAGGGCTTGTTGGTTCCGTCGGAGATCAGATAAACGCCGAACTCGCCCTTCGGCGCTTCGACCGCGGCGTAGACTTCGCCTTCCGGAACGTGAACGCCTTCGGTGTAGAGCTTGAAGTGGTGGATCAGCGCTTCCATCGAGCGCTTCATCTCGCCACGGCGCGGCGGCGCGACCTTGTTGTCGGCGACGACGACGGGGCCCTTCCCGTCCGGCGCGTTCAGCTTCTGGATGCACTGCTTCATGATGCGCACGGACTGGCGCATCTCTTCCATGCGGATCAGGTAGCGGTCGTAGCAGTCGCCGTTCTTGCCGATTGGAATGTCGAAATCCATCTCGGCGTAGCATTCATAGGGCTGCGACTTGCGCAGATCCCAAGCCGCGCCCGAGCCGCGCACCATCACGCCCGAGAAGCCCCACTCCCAGGCTTCCTTGAGCGGCACCACGCCGATGTCGACGTTGCGCTGCTTGAAGATGCGGTTGGCGGTGAGCAGCCGGTCGAGGTCGTCGACCACCTTCAGGAACGGGTCGCACCAGGTATCGATGTCGTCGACCAGCTTCTGCGGCAGGTCCTGATGCACGCCACCGACGCGGAAGAAGGCTGCGTGCATACGGCTGCCCGAGGCGCGCTCGTAGAACACCATCAGCTTCTCGCGCTCTTCGAAGCCCCACAACGGCGGGGTCAGCGCGCCGACGTCCATCGCCTGCGTGGTAACGTTGAGAAGATGCGAAAGGATGCGGCCGATCTCGCAATAGAGCACGCGGATCAGCTGGCCACGGCGAGGCACCTCGATGCCAAGCAGCTTTTCAGCGGCGAGGCAGAAGGCGTGCTCCTGGTTCATCGGCGCGACGTAGTCGAGCCGGTCGAAATAAGGGATCGCCTGCAGATAGGTCTTCTGCTCGATCAGCTTCTCGGTGCCGCGGTGAAGCAGGCCGATATGGGGATCGACGCGGGCGACGACTTCGCCGTCAAGCTCCAGCACGAGGCGCAGCACGCCGTGCGCGGCCGGATGCTGCGGCCCGAAGTTGATGGTGAAATTGCGAAGGTTTTCGGGTTGCTCGTTCATGATCAGGCCTTCGGTCCCGCCTTCTCGTCACCGGGAAGCGGATAGTCCGCCCCTTCCCATGGCGAGAGGAAATCGAACTTGCGGAATTCCTGGTTGAGCCGGACCGGCTCGTACACCACGCGCTTCTCCTGGTCGTCGTAGCGAACTTCGAGGAAGCCGGTGGTCGGGAAGTCCTTGCGCAGCGGATGCCCCTCGAAACCGTAATCGGTGAGGATGCGGCGCATGTCGGGGTGACCGACAAAGAACACGCCGTAGAGGTCGTAGGCCTCACGCTCGAACCAGTCGGCGCCGGGGAATACCTCGATCAACGACGGCACCTGCGTGGTCTCGTCAGCCTGGGCCTTGAGACGGATGCGCGCGTTCAGCGTCGGTGACAGGAAGTGATAGATCACGTCGAAACGCTTCTCGCGCGACGGATAGTCGGCAGCCGTGATGTCGGTGAAGTTGACGAAACGGCAGTTCCGATCGTCGCGGAGGTACTTGACCACCTCGACGATCTTGCTGGCGTCGACATCAACCGTGAGCTGGTTGAAGGCCACCGAATGACCGAGGGCCGCGCCCGGAAGCGCGCTCACGATCGTCTGCCCCAGGGCGTCGAGCTTGGCGTCGTCCATGACGTAAAACCTTAGCGTTCGATGGTGCCGGTGCGGCGGATCTTCTTCTGCAGCAGCAGCACGCCATAGAGCAGCGCTTCCGCCGTGGGCGGGCAGCCCGGCACATAGATGTCGATCGGCACGATGCGGTCGCAGCCGCGCACGACCGAGTAGGAATAGTGATAATAGCCGCCGCCGTTGGCGCAGGAGCCCATCGAGATGACGTAGCGCGGCTCAGGCATCTGGTCGTAGACCTTGCGCAATGCCGGCGCCATCTTGTTGGTCAGCGTGCCCGCGACGATCATCACGTCCGACTGGC
>JAEWHT010000324.1 GCA_023387695.1 Pseudomonadota bacterium
GTCGCGATGCGACCCAATATGGCGTACGGCCCAACAGCAGCGAGGATCAGACTCGCGTTCTCCAGCGTGCCATCGACGACGCCGCGCGCACGCAGATGCCGCTGGCGCTGCCGCCAGGTGTTTACCGCACCGGTCTTTTGCGGTTGCCGAACGGAGCGCAACTGATTGGCGTCCGCGGCGCGACGAAACTCGTCCTCACCGGCGGCGCGTCCGCGATCCAGAGCGACGGCTCCGACGCCATCGGCCTCACGGGTATCACCTTCGACGGCAGCGGCATTCCACTGCCGACGCGGCGCGGCCTGATCCATGTCCTCGGCGGCCGTGATGTCCGCATCACCGATTGCGAGATCACGACATCGGGCGGCAGCGGAATCTGGCTCGAACAGGTCTCGGGCGATATCTCCGGCAACATCTTCACTGACATCGCGGTGACGGCGGTCGTCTCGTTCGACGCGCGAGGCCTCAGCGTGTGCCGCAACACCATCATCGGCACCAACGACAACGGCATCGAGATCCTGCGCACCGCGATCGGTGACGACGGCACGCTGGTCACCGATAACCGCATCGAGAACATCAAGGCCGGTCCGGGCGGGTCAGGCCAGTACGGCAACGCCATCAACGCCTTCCGCGCAGGCAACGTGATCGTGCGCGGCAACCGCATCAGGAATTGCGATTACTCTGCAGTGCGCGGCAACTCGGCTTCGAACATCCACATCACCGGCAACAGCGTCAGTGACGTGCGCGAGGTCGCGCTCTATTCGGAGTTCGCGTTCGAGGCGGCAGTGATCGCCAACAACACCGTCGATGGCGCTGCCGTCGGCGTCTCCGTCTGTAATTTCAACGAGGGCGGCCGCATCGCGGTGGTCCAAGGCAATATCATCCGCAATTTGATCCCGAAGCGGCCGATCGGCACCGCGCCTGATGACGATGCCGGCGTCGGCATCTATATCGAGGCGGACACCTCGGTCACAGGCAACGTGATCGAGAACGCGCCGTCCTACGGCATCGTCGCCGGCTGGGGCAAATATCTGCGCGACGTCGCGATTACGGGCAATGTGATCCGCAGGGCGCTGGCCGGCATCGGCGTCTCCGTCGTACCGGGCGCCGGCACCGCCCTCGTCAACAACAACATGATCTCCGAAACCCCGCGCGGCGCCGTGGTCGGCCTGGACCACGCGCGCGCCGTGACGTCCGACCTGTCGGCAGACGGCGCGCAACGCTTTGCACAGGTGGTGGTCGGCGGGAATGCGGTGCGGCAGTAGGCGGGATGCCCCGCCCTTGGCTTAGAAGCTATTCCGCAGCAGCGGATACTTCGCCTCGATGCCGTCGAGGCTGAAGGTGAATTCGACGACGCGTTCGGGGGCGGCGACGATGTCGTCGGCCGGCGGCGAGAAGGTTTGCAGGAACGAGGCGATCGACGCCACCGGGGCAGCCGGGACTGACCGTTCAGCTGGAGCGACCCTGATCGTCGGAGCGACCCGTGCGGGAGGAGCGACCTGCACAATCGGCTCCGGCGGAGCGACCGGAGCAATCGGCGCTTCGAAGATTTCAGCGAGAACGTCCAGCGTAGGCTCGAGATTGACCGGCACGGAGGTCTCGGGCTCGATGTGCACGGCCTTCGGCTGCACGGTCTGGGCCTGCTCCCTGGGAAACACCCGCGGCATCGTCGCTGGTGACCAGCCGAATGCGGAGGTCACGCTCGCCGCGGCTTCGGCCACATCCCCGCCATTCGCCAGCGCGCGCCAGGTCTGGACCGCGCGTTTGGCTTCCTGGATGTTTTCGAGGAATGCGAGCTCGGAATGGTAGCGGCGCCAGCGTCCGGTCTCGAACATTTCGGAGAGGTGTTCCAGCCGCTGCTCGGCGAGAGTGCACCAGCGTGCCGCAATTTCACGGCTGGCTGAGCCTAGGCCGGCCTCTTGGCCAACCTCTATGCGATGAGTCATGAACCAGCCCGTCAGGAGAAAAATACGGACGCGACGCAACGCACACGAATCAATTTAGACGCGACGTGAATATTTTGTGGAAAAGTTTTGACTTGTCCAGCAACGACACGGCTCGTGACACGAAACACCGTAGTCGTGCGGAGATTTCAGCGGTTTGCGAGTCAAGCTTCGCACAAGCATGGCGGAGTTGCCGCGTGCCGGTGCGGCCTACGACGACGATCACGCCCGCGGCCTCAACCGCAGGCTGATCTCGTGTGACGCTTCAAGAAATCGGACGCCAAAAAGAAAAGACCCGTCCGGGGGGACAACCGGACGGGTCGAGCCATATGGGCGCTTGGGGTGGATGGGCGCTCGCGCCTGATATGACTTATGGGGAGGGATGACCGCTCCCACATTAATTGGTCGTGGCAGCGGGCTGAACGTTCAACGCGGCGCCGGATTTCTTAACCTTCGAACGGCGCGCAATGTTGTCGCAGGCGCTATCGCGCCGCCGGCCTATCCGCCTGAGAAACCGTGGCTTTATCGTCCGCGCTCGACAGCGAGGGCTGCTCGATTGCACGAATGCCGGGGTCATCGCGGCGCTTCTCGGCATCTTCACGTTTAGTTGTACCGGCAGTCGCGACCGGCGTCGCGCTGTCGACCGGAACGGCCATCACTGCGGCAAACGCGTCAGCCTCGCCGTCACCATAGAGATCATCGCGGCCGGGCGAGCCGAGGTCGCGCGCAGTCTTCGCCAGGGTGGTGCGCAGCGCTTCCGGCTTCAGGGTGTAGTTGCGCTCGAGCAGCAACGCCGCGACGCCGGACACATAGGCTGCCGAGAACGAGGTGCCCGACGTCATCTGGTATTTGCCGTCAGGCGCCGGCAGGAAGATGTCGACACCGGGCGCGGCCAGCGCGATGTAATTGCCGCGGTTGGAGGCGGCGAACAGCTTGTCCTGCTGGTCGGTCGCGCTCACAGCGATCACGTTGGGATTCGCGGCGGGATAGAGCGGCGGCGACTTCGCACCGGCGTTGCCGGCGGCGGCAATCAGCACAAGACCGCGCTCGGCACTCGCGGCGATCGCGCGCTCGATCACGGCGTCCTTCGGACCGGCGAAGCTCATATTGACGATCTGGGCACCGTGCTCGGCAGCGTAATTGAGCGAGCGCAGGATGATGTAGGACGAGCTCTCCGCACCGCCGGAGGTGCCACCGAACGCTCTGATGGCGATGATGCGCGCTTCCGGTGCACTGCCCATCAGCTTGGCATGCGCCACGATGGCCCCGGCGATGCCGGTGCCATGGATATGGGCGCCCTCGCTGCTGCCGAGCGCGTCGAAATTGTCGGCAATGGAATTGGCGAGCTCGGGATGCTTCGTGTCGATGCCGGAATCGATCACGGCAACTGTGACATTGGCGCCGTGTGCCAGCGTATGCGCCTGCGGCAGGCGCAATTTCGACAGCGCGTATTGCGCCGGATCGCCCTCGGTCGGGACCGCCGGCTTCTGGTCCTGGAGCAAATAGCGGAAGTTCGGCTGCAGCGAACGCACGCTACCGTCGGCGGCGAACTCGCGCCGCACCGTCTCGTAGGGCCGGCCGTCGGTGATGCGGAACAGGCCGATTGTGGCCCCGATCAGCGGGAAATTCTCCGAGGAGACGCGGGTCAAGCCGTGACGCCGGGCGAGCTCGTCGGCCTCGGTCGGCGACAGCGCGCCATTAATCTCGGCCACGAATTCATTGGCGAAGCTGCGCGAACCCAAGGCAACAGAAATGTTGTTGTTGCCCCGCCCCTTGCCGGTACCCTTTTTGACGGATTTGCCGGAGCCGTCGCCGCCCCCGTTCGGCTGGTCCAGACATTCGCCATTGGCGTCACGATGGGCGTTGGAACAGGCCGGATAGAGGTTCGGCGAGTAGTGCGCATAGGGCAGCACGGGGTTCGACCCCAACCGGGCCGCGATGTGAGGGGTCGGCATCACGCGTGGGCCACGATCGACGCTCACGGCTCGTGCCGCGACGTTTGGCGAGATCGTCGGGGTGCGCGAGGGAAGGCTGATCGTCGGCGTGCGCATGATCGCCTGGGCGTGCGCCACCTCGATCCCAAGGCATGCGGCGAGCAGGAGCGCAGCTCCGACCGATGAAGCATAGGCCCCGGCTCGCAACTGACTCTCGGACTTGCGCGTCATTGTTGCGGGAGCGCGCTCAGGGCGCCGCCACGGCGAGGTTGACGACCTTCTCGCGCTGCATTCTTGCGAGCAGCGCCATGAGCTCGTCTTGGCTCATCGCCTTGTCGAACTGCAGACGGAACATGCCGCCCCTGGCATCGCCGATGATCGAGGCCTGATAACTGTCAAGCAGAGCGGTGATATCGGAGACGCGTGCCTCAGGCGTGAAGCGCACAAGCGCCCGCGAAGGCGCGGCAGCCCCGAGCTCGCGCGTGATCGGCGCGCCGGTCGAGAGCGATGCGGTCTGGAAGGTCGCCGTCTGGGTCTTCATCAGGACGGCACCAATGATGCCGG
>JAEWHT010000336.1 GCA_023387695.1 Pseudomonadota bacterium
GAGCAACATCGCGGTGTGGCCGTCATGGCCGCAGGCATGCATTTTGCCCGGAGTCTTCGAGGCGTAAGGAAGATTGGTCTGCTCATCGACGGGCAGCGCGTCCATGTCGGCGCGCAGACCGATCACCTTCAGCCCCTCACCGGCCGGCTTGTTGCCCTTGATCACGCCGACCACGCCGGTCTTGCCGATCCCGGTCACGACCTCGTCGCAGCCGAACTCGCGCAGACGGTCCGCAACGAATGCTGCGGTGCGGTGGACGTCATACAGCAGTTCCGGGTGCTGGTGGATGTCCCGCCGCCAGGCCTGGATATCGGGTTGAAGATCGGCGACGCGGTTCACGATGGGCATGGAGGGTCTCAAGCTTTGTTGAAAATACAGGACTGTCTACCATGCAAGCGCCAGTCCACCTAACTCCCGGGGCTCGAGGGTAGCCCTGTGCTCTCGTCATGGCCGGGCTTGTCCCGGCCGTCTCGGTCTGCCTATTAGGACGGAACGTTTAGAGACCATCCGGGTGGAAGCAGAATGCCAAGGCGGCTCGAAGGTGAGTTTGACTATATCGTCGTGGGCGCCGGCACCGCCGGCTGCATCATCGCAAATCGGCTGTCGGCCGATCCCAAAAACCGCGTGCTGATCCTTGAGGCGGGTGGCGACGACAACTGGATCTGGTTCCACATCCCCGTCGGATATCTCTTCGCCATCGGCAATCCGCGCTCGGACTGGATGTTCAAGACCGAGGCCGAGCCAGGCCTCAACGGCCGGTCGCTATCCTATCCGCGCGGCAAGGTGATCGGCGGCTCTTCGGCGATCAACGCCATGATCTCGATGCGCGGCCAGGCCGCCGATTACGATCACTGGCGCCAGCTCGGCATGACCGGCTGGGGTTACGATGACGTGCTGCCGCTGTTCAAGCGGTTGGAGGATCACTTCCTGGGCGCAAGCGCGCATCACGGCGTCGGCGGTGGCTGGCGCATCGAGGCGCCGCGGCTGTCATGGGACGTTCTCGACGCCGTCGGCGACGCCGCAGAAGAAATGGGCATCAAACGCATCCCTGATTTCAACACCGGCGACAACGAAGGCACCAGCTATTTCCACGTCAACCAGAAGCGTGGCCGTCGCTGGTCGTCGGCGCGCGGCTTCCTCAAGCCGGCACTGAACCGGACGAACCTTCGGCTCGAGAAGAACGTGCTGGCCGATCGCCTGATCATCGAGCAGGGCCGCGCCGCAGGCGTGCGCTTCATCCAGAACGGCGAGGTCATCGAGGCGCGTGCGAAGCGCGAGGTGATCCTCTCGGCGGGCTCGATCGGTTCGGTGCAGGTGCTGCATCGCTCCGGCATCGGCCCCGCCGATTGGCTGTCGCCGCTCGGCATCGACATTGTCATGGACAAGCCCGGCGTGGGGCGCAATCTGCAGGATCACCTGCAGCAGCGCGCGATCTACAAGGTCGAAGGCGTGCGGACGCTGAACGAGACCTATTACAATTTGTTCCGCCGCGGCCTGATGGGCCTCGACTACGCCTTCCGCCGCCGCGGACCGTTGACGATGGCACCGTCGCAGCTCGGCATATTCACGCGTTCCGACGCGACGCGTGCGCGCGCCAACATCCAGTTTCACGTGCAGCCGCTGTCGCTCGACAAGTTCGGCGATCCCCTGCATCGCTTCCCCGCGATCACAGTCAGCGCCTGCAATCTCCAGCCGACCTCGCGCGGCACTATCCGCCTGCGCTCGACGAGCCCGGACGAGAAGCCGATCATCGCGCCGAATTATCTGTCGACCGATGACGACCGCCAGGTCGGCGCCGATGCCATTCGCACCACGCGCCGCCTGATGCAGCAGAAGGCGCTGGCAAAATATCGTCCGAGCGAGTACCTGCCCGGCCCCACCGTTGGCGACGACGATGCCTCGCTCGCAAAAGCCGCGGGCGATATCGGCACCACGATCTTCCATCCTGTGGGCACGGCGAAGATGGGATCGGCGAACGATCCGATGGCCGTGGTCGACGAGCGCTTGCGCTTCTACGGCCTCAACGGTCTTCGCGTCGTCGATGCCTCGATCATGCCGACGATCACGTCGGGCAACACCAACACCCCGACTGCGATGATCGCCGAGAAAGGTGCTGCGATGATCTTGGAGGATGCGAAGTAGCATCCCGCCGCCATGATCCCTCAGCGCTTTTCCATCGGTCCCACCGACGCAGACATCGCCATGGTGCAATGGGGCGAGAGCGGGAAGCCGCCTGCCATGCTGGTGCACGGCACCGGCTTCGTCGCCAACGTCTGGGACGAGGTCGCGCGCGATCTCGCATCGACCTACACTGTCTATGCGCTCGATCGCCGCGGCCACGGCGCCAGCCACAAACCCGGCGCGTATCACTTTGTGGACTATGCCGACGACATCTGCCGGATCATCGACGCGCTCGACTTACGCGACGTCTACGGCATCGGGCATAGCGCAGGCGCGACCGATCTGTTGCTGGCCACAAAGATGCGCCCGGGGTGTTTCACGCGCTTGTTCGTGATGGAGCCAACCGTGATGGACCCTCATGCTGCGCGCCCCGGCGGATTAAACGACGAATCCCTGTCCCGCCTCCAGGGCGCACTGCGCCGACGCGCCGAGTTCGACAGCGCTGACGCCGTCTTCGAGCGCTACCGGGCTGCGCCTGCGTTCGCGGATTGGACCGAGGCCTCGCTCTGGGCCTATGTACGGCACGGCTTCACGTCGCTCGACGATGGCCGGGTTCGGCTCCGCTGCACACCTGAGATCGAGGCCGCGATCCTGCACCCGATCTACGAGGCGATGGAGCAGGTCTATGTCGGCGATATCAGAGGCAATCCCTTCGCCTGGCTCGGCGAGATCCAGTGCCCGGTGATGGTGACGACCGCCGAAACCTCCGGGCCGATCTACAAGGAGATGGCCTCACGCGCCACGTCACTTATCCCGCACGCCCGTGGCCTCGTCTTCAAGGACGTCGGTCACTGCGTGGCACAGGAAGCCCCCGCGCTGGTGGTGCAGGCGGTCCGGGAATTTTCCGCCTAGATTCCCGTTCATGTCGCAAGTCCCGGGCGCAGCGCAGCAAATTGCGCGCCGGCGGCCATCCGACGTGTGTGATCCCACCTCACGAAAACGTCATCGTCCCCTGCGAATAAACCGGCCCCTCCCCCGATCACCTCCCCCGAAG
>JAEWHT010000353.1 GCA_023387695.1 Pseudomonadota bacterium
GCGCTGCTGCACGGCCGCGACGCCGCGAACGAAGCCGCCGAGACCGCGCGCCGGACGTTTGAAGAAGGCGCGCTCGCCGAGAGCCTGCCGACGGTGGAAATTCCGCGCGGCGAGCTGGAGGCCGGCATCGGCGTACTCAACGCCTTCGTCAAGGCAGGCCTCGTCGCCTCCAATGGCGAGGCGCGGCGCCAGATCAAGGGCGGCGGCCTGCGCGTCAACGACGATCCCGTCACCGACGAAAAGATGGCGCTCTCCGCGGCCAGCCTGACGCCGGAAGGCGTCATCAAGCTGTCCTTCGGCAAGAAGAAGCACATCCTCATCAAGCCTGCATAGGCTTATGAGCTTTTGATGCTTGTCAGGGCGCGCCGAAGCGCGCTCCCTGATAAGCAATGGATCAGAAGACGCCCAAGGAAACGGCCAAGGAAACGACCACGGAACAAGAAAACGCGGTGCGCACCGCGCTTGTCGTTCTTGCGCTGTGCTTCACATTGGCTGTGCTTGGCCGCGGTCTGAGTGAAAGCTTTACCGTCTTCCTCAAACCGATCTCCGAAAACTTTGGCTGGGACCGCGCGCAAGTCGTCTCGATCTATTCGCTGACCTGGCTTATCAGCGGGCTTACCGCGCCGCTGGTCGGGCGCCTGTTCGATCATTCCGGACCTCGCATCGTCTACGCGCTTGGCCTCTTGCTGCTCGGCTCGGCCTTCCTGATCGCGGGGCACGCGCAGTCGCTCTGGCAATTCCAGATCTCGATCGGCCTGTGCGTCGGCGTCGGCGTTGCCTTCATCGGCAATGTGCCAAACTCGATCCTGCTCGGCCGCTGGTTCGGCCCAAAGCTGCCGACCGCGATGGCGGTGGTATATTCGGCGATGGGCGGCGGCGTACTGGCACTGCTGCCGGCTTCGCAGCTATTGATCGACCATCTCGGCTGGCGCGAGACCTACCAGATCTATGGATTCGCCGCGCTCGGCCTGCTCGTGCCGCTGCTGCTCCTGCCCTGGCGCATATTCGCGGCCGGCTCGCCCCATGTCGCGAAGAAGACCGATCCCGATTTCATCGACAACGGCTGGACGCTCGTGAGCGCGATGCGTCACCACGCGTTCTGGGCGCTGTTCTCGACCTTCTTCTTCACCGCGCTCGGCATGTACTGCATCGCCGCGCAGATCGTGGCCTATCTGATCGATGTCGGCTTCCCGCCGCTGCAGGCCGCGACCGCTTGGGGCTTTTCAGGCGTCGTGCTGGTATTCGGCATGATCGGCGTCTCCGCGCTCGACGGGCTGATCGGACGCCGGCCGTCGGTGCTGCTCAGCTACGCGATCTCGATCCTCGGCATCTTCCTGCTCTGGCTGCTTCAGTATTATCCGAACATCTTCCTGCTCACCGGCTTTGTCGTCTGCTTCGGCAGCATGATGGGCTCGCGCGGCCCGCTGATCACGGCAACCGCGATGAAGATATTTCGAGGCAAGCGCGTCGGCACCATCTTCGGCACGATCTCGATCGGCAGTGGGCTGGGTTCGGCCTTCGGCTCATGGAGCGGTGGCCTCATCCACGACGCCACCCACGGCTACAATGCGCTTCTGGCCTTCGCACTTGCGAGCGTGGTTCTTGGAATGATTCCATTTCTGATTGTACCCGCCTTGCGACGCTAGGTTTCCCGGAAGTAACCTAAATTCGTTCGTGTCACCGGGGAACTACGGGCAGACGCGGCGCGTAGACGCTAAAAAAATGCTAATTGCAGGCGGCTGAAACCACAGCCTGCGGTGTTTTGTCCGACATGACAAAAATGTCAGCGCGAATTGACCTGGCGCAGCTTGCAGGGCGAAACCGAATGCGGTCCTAGTCGCAGCATTGGATGGAGGGCACAAGCCAATGAACTTTCCTTATCTCACTCGCTTTCAACCGGTTCTCTTGAGCCTGTTTCGTTTCGTCACTGGACTTCTGCTGTTCCAGTATGGCGTGGCCAAGTTGTTCAAGTTTCCGGTGCTTCCCTACTTCGCCGACATCCCGCCGCTGATCTACGTCGCCGGCACGCTCGAGCTGGTACTCGGCGCAGCACTGATGCTCGGCCTGTTTACCCGCCTCACCGCCTTCATCCTGTCGGGTGAAATGGCCTTCGCCTATTTCATGGGCCACATGATGAAGACCGGAACGCCGGTGGTCCTGCCTCTGCTCAACGGCGGCACCGCCGCAATCCTGTTCTGCTTCGCCTGCCTCTACATCTCGGCAGCGGGCGGCGGCTCAGTCAGCGTCGATGCGCTGATCGGCAAGGAGAGCGACGCGACCGACGGCGCCTTCGCGCGGCGCTGACGCGCGTACAACCGATCTGAAAGACCGGCACTGGCGTTTCGCTGGTGCCGGTTCAGCGCGGGCCCAGCACGTTCCAGATGAGGACGAGGGCCGCCACGAGCAGCACGGACATGATGATGCGGTGAACGAAGCGGTTCATTGCCAGCTCGGCCAGGCTCGATCACCACCAAAATCCGAGATCATCGCTCTTCCGACCAGTGAACGACGCGCGCTTCGCATTACCGCCGCGCGACGACGCAACCGCTCGAGAGCTGCCTCGCCGTTCCCGTTGGACTGTCGCCGGACTGCGCTGAAGGCAGTTCGTCGATCGGTGTGTTCTGCTTGCCGGTGTTGAATTCGAAAATCTTGCGGAACACGCCCGGCACCATCGCCGAGATCGGATTGACGCGCATCACGGGAGCCGCCGGCGTGCCGACGACCTCGTAGGTGACGCCGATCAATCCCTCCTTGTCGCCGCCACCGAGGAACAGGCCGAACAGCGGGATCTGACCGAAGATATTGTTGACGCCATACATCGGCACGAAGGTGCCGCTCATGCAAACCTGGTTGCCGGGATAATCGATCGACCCTTCGATTGTGGCGCCGATCATCGGCCCCTTGACCAGGCCATCGCGGATCGTCAGCGCGCCGTTCTGCCGAGTGAACTCCGCACGCAATGCGCTGAAGGAGACACCGGTACCGCCCGGCGTGCCGTTCGGCGCGCCCGCGGCCACGCGCTCAAGCTGCGCCTCGCCCTTGACCGTGAAGTCGCGCACATTGATGAGACCTTCGCGCGGCGTGCTCGCCTCCGATGTCGGCGGCTCCATCGCCACCACCATCTGGCCGCCGACCGCCTTGGTGTACGTGTCAGTGAACTTCAGCAGCGATCCCGCATCATTGGTCTGGAGATAAATAACCTCGCGGCTGCCCTGCGCGCGCCCGCCGCGCAGGTCTGCGGCGACTGGCGTATTCTGACCGATCCTGCCGGTCAGCGAGAACGCTTTGATGGCGCCGCTGCGTTTCGACATTTTGGCATCGACGCTGCGCATCGCCTCACCGTTGAAGCCTGCGACGGTGCCGAGCTTCACGTCGACGTCGAAATCGACGTTCTTCAGCTTGCTCTTGCTGTCGTCCTTTGAATTACCTGAGATCGCCGACTTCAGGAAACCACGGCCATCGAACACGTCGCCGCGCATGGTGCCGCGCACCACGCCATCCTGACCGCGCTCGACCTTCAGCGACGTCTTGTCGCCGTCTGACGGCGAGTAGATCGGGAAGTTCGCATTCATGAGGTCGCCATTCGGGTCGACTTCCAGCGAGCCCTTGATCGAGGCGCCTCCGCCTTCGATCACGATGTCCTCGAGCCGCGTCGATTGTGCGGTCGGCACCACCTTGAATGTGGCCTTGCCCGTCTTGCCCGGCAGCTTGACCCAGCCGGGAAGAATGTTGTCGAGCTTGACCGATGTCAGATCAGCCTCGATGCCGAGCTTTGTCGTCTGGTCCGGACCGCCGGCAATCTTGCCGGACACCTTGACGGGCACCGAGCCGCTGACGGCCGGGCTGAGGTCGAAGCCCAGGCGCGCACGGCTGGCATCATCCAGCGTCGTCTGCAGCTTGACGTCGGCATCACCATCGGTCGCCTTGCGATAGTCGAGCGAGGCGGCCTGCCCGTTGATCTTGACGTCACCCTTGACCTGGTAGCCTTGGTTGTTGGCGACGATCTTGAGATTGTTGGCCTCGAGCTTCTGGTTCATCACCAGCTTGTCGGCAGCAAAGCCGTTGAGATCGGCGGTGACTGCGTAGGTGGTGTCAGCCTTGGTCAGCTCGCCCTTGACCGGCAGGCCAAGCTGGATATTCGCCGTGAACGTGCCCTTGCTGGTGTTGGGATCGATGACGGTCGACGACAGATCGCTCAGCCGATCGTTGGACATCATTTCGGCAGCCGCGGGCACCGGACCATCGACACGGAAACGGGTGCGCGACGGCGAAGGCTTCGGCGCCATGTCCGGCACTTCAAAAACGAAATCGGAGATCGTGACCTTGCGGCCCGCAGGCGTGTCGGCGATGCCCTGCCCGATATTCACGGTCGCGGTGCGTCCGGTCACGTGCGCTTTCAGATCGGCGTCGTGCACCACGGGCAAGCCGTCGACAGGGCGAACCGCGACGCCGCTGGCCACGATGTTCACCGACAGGCCGTCATCGGGAATCGGCGGACCCTTCCGCGGAAGATTGCGCGTGGGCGAGTTGACACCGACTTCGATGCGCTGGAGCGTGCCGCGCTCGATCCGCTCGATCACCCATTGGCGTAGCTCCGGCACGACCAGTGTCGGCCACATCCGCTTCAGCGCGGAGGCCGACATCGGCGTGCCTGCAAAACCAAGCGTGAGGCGCGGCTCGCCGGAATAGTCGATCGCGCCGGTGCCGGCGACGCCGATCTCACCGTTGGAGATGTCGGCCTGTGTCAGCAGCATGCGCTTGTGGTCAGTGTCGAAGCGGAAGCCGATCGCGATGCGGTTGAAGACGAGCGGAGGCTCATTGTCGATGCCACCAAGCAGGATCGAGCCGCCGCTGAAGCCGAGCTGCCAGTCGTTGGTGGTGCCGTTGGGTGGCTCCAGATGCGCCAGCAGCGTGAGGCGGTTGGCGCCCGAGAGGATCTTGAACGGTGCGACCAGAACTCGCCGGCCTGCATCCCATTCGACGTTGATCTCGGCCGAGTCGATCGCCATCGGATAGTCGGGCGTATCGGTATCGATGATATTGCCCGCACCGATCGTAACCTTGCCGCGGAAGAATGTCGGGACGCCGTCGCGGCCGAGCTCACCCTTCATCTCGCCGGTCAGAGGCAGGTCGGCGGTATAGGTCAGGTCCTTTACCCGCAGCGCCAGCAGGATGTTGGAGGTCGAGAGCTTGTCGGCGCGGATATCGACCGAGCGCACCCCGTTCGTGCTTGGCCCGATAGTGGCGCGCAACAACCACGGATGCGCGCCCTCCTCGCCGAGGCTGAGTGCAACGCCGCCCTGGCTTGGTCGACGCAGGCTGAGCGTGATGTTCTCAAACGTCCACTTGCTGCCGCGCTGCTGGTCGTCGACGATCAGATTGCCGTTCTTCAGACCGATCTCGTTGAGGTTCTGGCCGTCGAGGCCCGTCATGCTCAGGCTGTCGAGCCAGTCGAGGCCCTGAAGAATTCCGCTCTGCGCGACAGGTTGAGGTGCAGCCTGCGAGGCGTCCGGGCTTGCAGGCGCGGCTCCCGGCGGCGGCGCAACGCCGTTACGCGGGAACGTCGGCGGCAAGCCCGCTTCCTTCTTCGATGCCACGCCGGTTGCAAGCGGCTTTGCCGTGTCGCCTGCGGATACCGTGACGGTGCCATCGGGGGCGATGCGAATCGCGAGCTCGGCATCGACGAGGTTGAGGCTTTCGGCGCGCAGATGGCCGGTCAGGAGACCGACACCGGACAGCCGCACCTCGGCCTTCGGGGCGCTGGCAACGATGGCATGATCATGATCGCGAACGATGATGTCGCGGATACGCACGGCAATCCGGATCCGGCCGGCGCGTTCGATCTGAGTGCCCCCGACCTCCACGGTATTGCCGTGGCCGATATTGTCCTCGATCGCCGCTGCGAGCCAGGGCGTCGCCATGTCGAGATTGATTGGACCGGCTCCAAGCCGCAACCAGAGCGCACCGAAGCAGCCGACGAAGATAACGATCAGCGCGCCGAGGACGACGGACATCCGGCGCACCCAGCGCCCGCTCGGCAGGACTCGCCGAACTGCCGAGAAGCCGTCACCGACGTTGAAGCGCGAGCTGGAACGCGACAACAGGCGGCGTGCGCGATGGCCCGCCTCCTCTTCCTGATCCTGATCCCAGTCGGACTCGTCCCACTCCGGCTGCTCGTGATGGCCGCCGTGCCGATCGAAATCCCGATTGTGATCCTGCGGCGACGTATTCCTAGCCATTGCCTCTCGATACAGGCGCCCGTCGTAGGGTTGAGCGCCACCGGGACCGCAGCCATCGACGGGAATCGACGCTCCCCGCCCCGGCATTGCCGCCATGCCTCGAATGTTCCTGCTGTTCGTCATTTCGCCCCGGGAGCGCGTTCAACGAGCAGTGGGGTGGTGCGTGGAATTCCTTGTAACCATACTCCGGCG
>JAEWHT010000228.1 GCA_023387695.1 Pseudomonadota bacterium
TCTTTATGCTGTCGATCAGGCGGAAAAGCCCTGCCACCAGCAGGGTGTTGCGCAGATAGGGCAGCGTCACGAAGCGCGTGAGCTGCCAGCTGGTCGCGCCGTCGATGCGGGCGGCCTCGCGCAGTTCCTCGGGCATCATCGACAGCGCCGCCAGAATGATGAGCATGGTAAAGGGAAACCACTCCCAGGTATCGGCGATGATGATCGAGGTCAGCGCGAAGTTGACGTTCGAGGTCAGCGCCGGCAGGGTGAAATGCAGCGCCTGGGCTGCGTAATAGAGCGGGCTGATGTCGGGCGCGTAGATCAGCTTCCAGATCACGGCGACCACGATCGGCGGCAGCACCATCGGAATCAAAAAGAAGGTGCGCGCGAATTCGACGAAGCGCGACGGCACGTTCAGCAGCAGCGCGAGCAGCATGCCGAGCAGAACCTGGAACAGCACACTCGCGACCGAGAGCTTGGCCTGCACGGCCAGCGAATTGACGAAGCGGGGATCGCCCGGCAGCAGGGCATAGTTGCGGAACGGATCGCTGAAATCAGTGGCCGAGCCCGGCGTCGTCAGTTGGAATGGTGTGAGGCTCGTCACGACGAGATAGATCGCCGGCAGCACGGCGACCGCGAACAGCACGATCAGGCTAGGTGTGAGCGCCCAGGCGATGAACCTGCGGCGCTCAACGTCAATACCGCTCTCGCTCAAAGCTTCGTCCCGGCGCGGCGGAGGGCGGCAATGGCCTGGTCCTGGGCGGCGTTCATGGCGTCCTTAGCCGGCAGCTGGCCGGTGGCGACCTGCTCGAACGACTTGTTGAGGATGTCGCCGACGATCGGAAACTCCTTGGTCGTCCGATAAGCCATGTAGTTGTCGCCCTTGCCCGGCATCTCGAGTACCTCGAGATAGAGCGCGCCGAGGTCCTGGCCGTTCACCGTGTTCAGCTTGCGATATTCGTCGCTGGTGATGATCGAGCGCCGGCAGATCGAGGAATGACCTTGCTCCTTGACCAGGCGCATCGAAATCTCGGGGCTGAGCGCCCATTTGATGAATTCCCACGCCGCCTTCTTGTTCTTGGCGTTCTTGGGAATGCCGATGCCCTGGCTGTTCGACGCCGGATAATCGTGCACGGGACCAGCGGGCGAGCGTACCACGCGCGAGGTCTCCTTCACCTTGCTCTCGTCAGAGAGCAGGATCGGCGTCACCCAGGCGCTGGAATGGATGAAGATGTTGGCGCGGCCGGTCAGCATCGCCTGACGCGCCTGGTCTTCGGTGTAGGTCAGAACGCCGGTCGGCGCGCTTTTCAGGAGCTTCGCATAGAACTCGACGCCCTGGATCGCCTCGGGCGTGTTCAACGCCGGCATCGGATCGCCGGGCGGGTTGCGGAAGATGTTGCCGCCAAAGCCCTGGATGTAGGGCGGCAGATTCCAGTTGTGCAGGAACCACGACACCAGGCCGCTGACGCCGTCGGTGCCGTTGATCTCCGCACACACGTGCTGGAGCTCTTCGAAGGTCTTGGGGATCTTCAGCCCCTTCTTCTCCATCAGGTCCATGCGCGACAGACCCATCAGCATCGCGCCGCCTTCCCAGGCGAAGCCGTAGGTGCCGCCCTTGGTATCCCTATAGGTCACCTGCGCGCCGTCGACGAAGTCCTTCGGATTCCACTCGGCCGGCGTCAAATTGGCGTCGGAGGTGAACTCGTCGAGATTGGTGAGCAGGTCGGCCGCGATCCACCGGGTTGCGAGCGTGAAGGTGACGTTGACGAAATCATAGGCCGAGCCGCCCGAGGACAGTTCGAGATTGGCCTGCTGGTTGTAGACGGGCAGGGCCGAGAGCTGGAGGTCAACCTTCATGCCGGTCTTTTCCTCGAACTCGGGTATGTATTTCTGCAGCAGCGTGAAGAAGCGATGCTGGAACGAAGCGCCGTGCAAGGTCACGCCGGCAAACGGCTTTGTCTGCGCGATCAGCGGGGCGGGGAATGCGGCCAGCGCTGCGCTTGCGGCGCTCGCCTTGAGCAGTGTGCGGCGGTTGATCGAGCTCACGCGCGATGCGGTCTTCATGTGTCTCTCCCTTGACTCGTGGTTTGCAGGCTTCAACGCGTCCGTCTGGTGCGGACGTTCTCGTCATCCTCGGCGTCTTTCTTCTTCTGACGCGACATGGCTGAGACGATGTTCTGTTCGGTGAGATCCATCAGCTTGTGCATGGCCTGCCGCGCGCCGTCGGCATTGCGTGCCCAGATCTCGTCGAGCACGGCGCGGTGATAGGGCAGGCTCTTCCGCGGCGCGCCGGGGTTTGTGCTCGACAGGTCGAATGACATCCGCAACGCGGCTGCAACGGTCGCGCCGAAGGCGATCAGGAAATCATTGCCCGTGGCGATGAGAATGCCGCGGTGGAACTGCAGGTCAGGCTCGGCATAGGCGACGCGGTCCATGCCGGCCGCATCCATGCCGCGATAGGCGCGTTCGATCCGAGCAAAATCCTCATCCGTGCCGCGCACGGCGCAGATCGCGCAGGCCTCGGGCTCGACGATGCGGCGGACTTCGAGGATCTGCTTGGCGAATTCCTGCGTCGGCAGCGCCGACAGCGTCCAGTTCAGCAGTTCCTCGTCAAGCATGTTCCAGTCGAAGCGCGCCCGCACATGCGTGCCGGCCTTCTGCTTCGAGGCGATCAGTCCCTTGGCCTTGAGCAGCGACAGCGCTTCGCGGATCGAAGCGCGGCTGACCTCGAAGCGCGCTGCGAGCTCAATCTCGCGCGGCAGCGTCGTGCCCTCGCGCCAGACCCCGGTCAGGATCATCCGCGCCACCTCGCGGGCGACCTGGGCGCTCGACTGCTGGCTGTCCTTGTGAGGTGATTTTGCCACGGTGATCCCGGATTCGTGGAATAAAATGTCTGATTTATTACGAGTGCCAGCAAGGAAACTCGCTGAATTATGCTTCCAAATATCAGATAATCAAATCCGACTATGTTTGACAAGAATTATTATGTCAGACATATTTCCTATAGAGACCACGCCGCGTAGGACAAAGCCATCGTGACAAAGCCCCACATCATCCTGGTCATGACCGACCAGCAGCGTTTCGACACGATCGCGGCGACGGGCCATCCCTATATGAAGACGCCGAATCTCGACCGCCTGGTGCGCGAGGGCGTCTATTTCGACAATTGCTTCATCAACGCGCCAAGCTGCGTGCCTTCGCGCGCGGCGCTGTTCTCCGGCCTTTATCCGCATGCATCGGGCGTTCTGAAGAACGGCCAGCACTGGCAGAAGACCTGGGTCAGCAATCTCGGCGACGTCGGCTATCACTGCGTCAATGTCGGCAAGATGCACACCATCCCCTACGACGCGAAGGCCGGCTTCCACGAGCGCTTCGTGGTCGAGAACAAGGATCGCTTCTTCGAAGGCCGCTGGTTCGCCGACGAACTCGACAAGGCCTTTGCCGCGCACAAGCTGACCAAGCCGTCGCGCGCCGGCTATCGCAACCTGCCTGATTATGGCGACCGCATGGGCGCCTTTACCTGGGAGATGCCGAAGTCGCTACACCCCGACATCTTCGTCGCGGAGACCGCGATGTGGTGGCTGGAGACGCGGCCGAAGCCCGAGGCGCTGTTCATGCAGATTGGCCTGCCCGGGCCGCATCCGCCCTATGATCCCTTGCCGGAATATCTGGAGCACTATCTCGCCCGCAACGACCTCCCGGTGCCGCAGCCGACCGAGGCCGAGATAGAGGGGCTTCCTGCTTATCTGAAAGAGAAGCGCCGCCACGACACTGAAGTGGACCACGACGCGGTGTCATGGAAGCTTGCACCCACGCATGAAGAGATACGCCGCCTGCGCGCGCATTACTATGCCAACGTCACCATGATCGACGAGCAGATCGGCCGCCTGATCCAGACGCTCGAGGACAAGGGCTATCTCGACAATTGTGTCGTCATCTTCATGTCGGACCATGGCGACAATCTCGGCGAGCACGGCCTCAGCCAGAAATGGTCGATGTACGAGCCCGTCACCCGCATCCCGCTGCTGTTTTGGTCACCGAGCCTGTTTTCCGACGGCCGCAGAATCCGCGAAAAGTGCCAGCTATTCGATCTCGCCCCCACCATTCTCGATCTCGCGGGCGCTGCGCATCCAAAACCGTTCCAGGCGCGCAGCCTGCTGCCGGCGCTGAAGGGCGAGGACTGGGTCGGCCGCGACTTCGTCTTCTCCGAGCAGGCCGGCGACGTCGCCATGACCGGAGCGCGCCTGATCACCATGGTGCGCGACGACCGCTGGAAGGTCGTGTTTATCCACGGCGCCGAGGACGGGCAATTGTTCGACCTCGCCAACGATCCGCTCGAGCAGAACAATCTCTGGGGCGTACCCAAGCATGCCGGCATCATCAACCGGCTCAAGGATGCCTTCATCGACTGGCGTCAGAACAGCCTGCTGGAAACGATGGACCTGAACGCCGCGGCGCGGTAGGTCCGCCCCGTCTCCCCGCTCGCGGGGAGAGGGGGCCATCGGCGAATACAGCTCTCACTTGTCGTCATTGCGAGCGAAGCGAAGCAATCCAGAGTTTATCCGTGGGGGCAGTCTGGATTGCTTCGTCGCAAGAGCTCCTCGCAATGACGGTGTTGAGCTAGCTGCGCTCACAGCCACGGGATCTGTCCGCGCGGTTGCTCTCCCGGATTGCGCTTCGCTCCATCCGGGCTACGAGACCAAATATGTCCTCACCGCCGCCTCATCCCACGCGATCCCATTTCCCGGCTCCTCGCCCGGCAGCGCGAAGCCATCCTTGATCTTCAGCCGCGTTGCCAGCACCGCATCGGCCCAGTCGACATATTCCAGCCAATGCGCGGTCGGCGTCACGCAAAGCAGATGCGCGCTGACCTCCGAGAACAGATGCGTCGACATCTCGATGCCGGCGGCATGCGCGAGCGATGCGGCGCGCAGCCAGCCGGTGACGCCGCCGATGCGCTGAACATCCGGCATCACATAGTCGCAGGCCTCGGCTGAGAGTGCGGCCTGCATCGAGAACGCGCTGTCAAAATTCTCGCCGATCTGGACCGGCGTACGCAGCGCATCCGCGATGCGCGCATTGCCTTCATAATCGTCGTGGCGGATCGGCTCCTCGATCCAGGTCAGGCCCTCGTCGTCAAGCATCTCGCCGCGGCGGATCGCTTCCGTCACTGTCAGGGCCTGGTTGTAGTCGCACATCAGCGTCACATCGTCGCCGACCGCCTTCCTCACCGCGCGTACCACGGCGAGATCATCGCGCGCCTCCGGCCGGCCGACTCTGATTTTTGCGGCGTGAAAGCCCTCGGCCAGCAGCTTGTGCGCTTCTTCCACCGCAGCGCCCGCCGGCATGATTCCGAGGCCCTTCGAATTGTAGGCCTTCACCGGCTTCGGCGCGCCGCCGAGCAGGCGGGCCAGCGGCAGGCCGCGTGCGCGGGCGAGCGCATCCCAAGCCGCCATATCGATGCCGGACTGCGCCAGCCGCTGCAGGCCTGCGAGCCCGAGCAGCGTGAAGCGCTGGGTCAGCTTGCGCTCGATCTCGAACGGAAGCAGTTCGTCGCCGGCGAGCAGCTCTGACATTTCCGTGACCATTGCAGCCAGCGGCTTCAGGGCCGAGGGCGTGATCGTGAACAGATAGGCGTGCCCCACCGCACCCTGATCGGTCTCGCAGTCGATCAGCACCAGCGGCGCCTGCGCGACCGCGCCGGTCGAGGTTTTCAGCGGCAAATTCATCGGCACGATGACGGGGCGCACGCTGAAACGCCTGATGCGGATGGTCTCTGTCATGGGCTCTCCCGGCGGAGTGAATAAAGGTTCAAGTCGATCTTAGACATTCATCATGAAACGAAAAGCGGCTTGCGGCGACCCACCATAAAACGGGGTTGCGCGGGGGCGGGTTTATTGGCTCTGTACCGGGGACATGCTGTGCCGCGAATCCCACGAATTTGCGACAAAAACGCACACAACGGAGCCATCAAGTGAAACAAGAGATTGCCGAAGAGCAGCGCAAGAACGGCATCCTGATCGGCGCCGTGATCGCCTTTCTGCTGCTCGCGCTGCCGCTCGCGGTCTGGTTGGACCTGACTGAGCTCAGCAAGACTGCGCTGCGCCGGCAGGCCATCGATCTCAATTCGGTGATATCGAGCGTGCGCGGCTACTACGCATCCAACGTGGTCGGGCGCGTACTGGCCAACCCTGATGGTTCCACCAAGGTCGTTCACAATTATGAATCCGTTCCCGGTGCAATCCCGATCCCGGCCACGCTCTCGCTTGAGCTCGGCCGTGTCATCGGCGCGCAGCAGGAGAACATCACCTACCGCTTCGTCTCGGACTTTCCGTTTCAGAACCGCGCCCCGCACCAGCTCGACAAATTCGAGAAGGATGCACTGACGCTGCTGCGCGCCGATCCCGAGCAGAAGGTCGTCGAGACCGATACCTCGCTATTCTCCGATAAGGTCCGCCTGGTCGCGCCCGTCATCATGGGCCCGGCCTGCGTCAGCTGCCACAACAGCCATCCCGAGAGCCCGAAGAAGGACTGGAAGGTTGGCGACGTCCGCGGCATCCAGGAAGTCATCATCGCCCAGCCGATCGCCGCCAACATCTTCTCGTTCAAGTTCCTGCTGGCCTATTTCCTGATCGCAGCCGGCAGCGGCCTCTCGTTCCTGTCGCTGCAACGCCGCCAGGCCAGCCGCATCAAGGGCATGAACAAGGAGCTCGAATCTGCCAACGACTTCCTCGCGTCGCTGTCGATGAAGATCTCGCGTTACATCCCGCCACAGGTCTATCGCAGCATTTTCAGCGGCCAGAAGGACGTCACCATCCACACCGAGCGCAAGAAGCTCACGATCTTCTTCTCCGACATCCAGAATTTCACCGCGACCACGGAGCGGCTGCAGCCGGAATTGCTGACCCAGCTGCTCAACGAATATTTCACCGAAATGTCAGCGATCGCGCATGAGCATGGCGGCACCGTCGACAAGTTCATCGGCGATGCCATGCTGATCTTCTTCGGCGATCCCGAGACCAAGGGTGATCGCGCCGACGCGCAGGCTTGTCTCCAGATGGCCTGGCGCATGCAGCAGCGTCTCACCGAGCTCAATGCGAAGTGGCGGTCGTCCGGCATCGAGCAGCCGTTCCGCTCGCGCATGGGCATCAATTCCGGCTATTGCAACGTCGGCAATTTCGGCAGCAGCGACCGCATGGATTACACGATCATCGGCGCCGAAGCGAACCTCGCCGCACGCCTGCAATCGATCGCCGAGCCCGGCGGCATCGTGCTGAGCTACGAGAGCTTTGCACTGGTCAGCGACATCGTCCGCGCCCACGCATTGCCAGCCATCACGATGAAGGGCATCAGCCGCGAGATCATTCCCTATTCGGTCGATGCTCTCAGTGATGCCGCGGCGGAGCGAAGCGGTGTTATTACAGAGCGTGCGCCGGGGCTCGAGCTGTATCTCGATCCGGCGGTGGTGAAGTCGGGCGATGCAGCGCGCGTCCGTTCGCTGCTGGAGAGCGCGCTGGCGTCGCTGAAGCCGGCGTGAGGAGACATAAGCAGTCGTCATGCCCGGGCTTGTCCCGGGCATCCACGTTCTTTGTGCCGCGGAGAACGCGTGGATGGCCGGGACAAGCCCGGCCATGACGGGAATGACCTACCGCGCCATCCCTTCCGTAAACGCCGTCTCGATCACCGCCCCGAACGGCTGCCATGACCGCCCGTCGAACTGCACCAGCCGCATCTGCCTGATCGGCAGATAGCTGTCCGGCGACGTGTTCATCCGGATATTGGGCAGCGCCACGGAGGGCTGGTAATCCCGCAGCGATGCGGCCTGACGCATGATGTTCTCGCGCGACAAGTCATTGCCGCACTGCTTCAGCACCTTGGTCAGCGCTTCGGCTGCGGCGTAGCCGTAAAGCGCCGCGCTGCTATTGGTGCTTTCGACCTTGTGGTACTTGTCCATGAAGGCGAACCACTCCTTCATGGCGGGGTCGTCCTTCCATGCGGGATCGCTCGGATCCTTCAGGAACGCCGCCGAGACCACGCCGACTGAATTCTCCAGGCCCGCAGGCGCCATCGCGTTGGCGATCGAGGCGGAGGCATCGTTGACGATGAAGACCGGGTGCC
Organism: Pseudomonadota bacterium; assembly: GCA_023387695.1. Classification (GTDB taxonomy): domain Bacteria; phylum Pseudomonadota; class Alphaproteobacteria; order Rhizobiales; family Xanthobacteraceae; genus Bradyrhizobium. The sequence continues at coordinate 8,101 of JAEWHT010000228.1, forward strand.
AGTTCGACGCCGCCGCCAACTGGATCACCTTGGACGCGGTCGAGGGCACACCGAGAAAGACGAAGATGTCGGCGCCCGCGCGCTTGAGGATCGAGACGTGCCCTTCGAGATGCTCGTCCGAGAGGTCGAAGGCGACGTCGACGAGGACCTGACGGTTCAGGTCGCCGAGCCCTTCCTGGATGCCCTTGTAGAGCATGCGGCCGAACTGGTCGTTCTGCCAGAGCACGACGATCTTCTTGCGGGGGTAATAGGCCTGGATGTAGTTGGCGTAGATGCGACCTTCCGATCGGAACGGCGGCTGCCAGCCCATGGTCCAGGGAAATGTCTTGGCCTGGCTCAGCTCCTCGTCACCGGAGGCGACGAACAGCTGCGGGATCTTCTTCTCGTTCAGATACCAGCGCGTGGCGAGATTGCCGGGCGTGCCGAACGATCCGAACATCAGATGCACGTTGTCCTTTTCGACGAGATCGCGGGTCAGATCCATCGCGGCCGCGGGATCGGAATTGTCATCTCGCGTGATGAAGCGGACCTTGCGGCCGTTGATGCCGCCGCGATCATTGACCATGTCGAAATAGGCGGCTTCCGCCTTGCCGATCGCACCGAATTCCGAGAGCGGTCCCGAATATGGCACGATGTTGCCGACGCGGATTTCCTTCTCGGAGATGGGCTGATCTGAACGCTGCTCCGACATCGCCCCGAGCGAGGCGAGAGCGGCGATCGAAACGAACAGCAGTCTGCCGGTGACGCGCATGCTCGACACCCCGTCGTTGGCCCCCAACGAGATCGGCCCAATCCGCATCCAGGCGAGTTGATCTAGGTCAAGCGTTTGGCGATCGTGTGGCACCGCAGACGAAGCGGCAGGCCTGTTGACGGGCCGACGATCGAGAGAGTCCCCGTGTGGTACCCCTCTCCCTAACCCTCCCCCGCAAGGAGGGAGGGAACATACCTTTCTCGTGGCGGCTGACTCGATCCAAGGTGAACGAGTAATGAGTCGACAGTGCAGCCACACGCTCCGCTCGCTCCCTCCCCCCTTGCGGGGGAGGGCGGGGGAGAGGGGTGGCTCAGCAAATGGTGCGAGTAGTTGTCCGCTTGCAAACTACGGCAACCCGCGCGCCTCGAGTTGATGCACCAGCAGCAGCGTCGGCTCCGCAAGACTGTCGCCCGAGCCATCCAACCCAAACGCCGCCGCAATGCCGTCGCGGCTGCGCAGCACTGTCGTGCGCGGGCAGTGGCCGGCGCCGCAGAGTGTCTTCTTCAGCGTCTCGCCTTGCGCGACGAGGTTTGCCGGATCGCTCGCGGCCCAGGCCAGCACGATCGGCTCATCGACATTGAGGATGCCGGGGAATACCGACCGCTTGTCATATTGAGCGGCGTCCGTGCCGAAATAGGCTTTCTCGCTGTCACCGGCATCCTTGCCGGCGCGGTAGATGCCGGAGACCAGCACCACGGCGGCGACGTCGGCGCGGTCAGTCTGGAGTTCGGGATGCGCCAGTAGGCTTGCGACATGGAAGGCGCCCGCGCCGTAGCCGACCGCGACGATCTCGCGGGCGTCGCCGTTGAACAGGTCGATATTGCCGTGGATCCAGGACAGCGCCGCCGCCACGTCGGTCGCGCCCATCGGCCAGGTCGCAGCCGGCGCTAGCCGATAGTTCACGCGCACGCCGATCATGCCGTTGCGCGCGGCAAAGCACATCGCTTCGTCCTTGATGTCGTGGGACAGGTCCGGCGCGCCGCGATCGCCGGTGAAGGTGTCGCCGGCGACGAACAGCAGCACCGGCCGCGGCGTGTCCGTCTTGGTGGCCTCGCTGACCGCGACGTCGAGCACGTTGGTCTCGCTGTCGCCATAGCGCAGGCCCCGCGAGAAAGTGACCTGTTCGCACAGCCGCGCGACGCCGCCGGCCGTTGTGTCGTTATCGGTGAAGCCGACCTGGATGAGATCGGATAGCGCAATCGGCCGCGCCGGCAACGGGCCGTGAGCGGAGGCCGCGGTCGCGGTCAGGAGTAATAGGAATGCGAGGAGATTCTTCATGTCGGTGCAGACCTTGCGTTCCCTATCATGGTTCGCGCCTTGCGCCTGTCTTTTCAATTCGCCTTATTAATTGATCTCCTTGGGGCGATTTCGCGGCATGTTGGTTCTTCCTCCACGTCCGGCCGGCGACAAGTACCGAACGCGACATCCTGCCCCAGGTCGTACGAGACCGTCGATTGCTTTCCGATTTTCGATACGCCGATTAGCCTCTCGTTATAAAAACGATCCCGCTACCGTCAAAGGTCATGATCGGCTTAACGCGCGTGTCAGAATCCGGCCAGAGTGTCGTAGATCGGTCAAATACACTGATAACTTGAGTAGGATAGTAGCAATCCTGCGGCCGGTTCTCCGCCGCGGGAGAAAAGCATGTCGAACATCATCCCGTTTCGCTCGCCGCGACATGACGTCGATGTGTCGAGCGGGCACTGCGATCGTTCTGCGGAGATCAAGTCCATAGAGTTGCGCGCAAGCGCCCGGAACGCGCTCAGCCTGTTGGCCGGTCAGTTCGAATTTGCGATGGAGCACGCGCGCGAGATCGAACGGCGCATTCTCGATCCGAACAAGCGCCGGGAGTTTTCGGATCAGATTCAAAAGACGCGATATCTCCTCGATGTTGTCCATCTGAAGATCCTGCAGATCTAGTCGCGCCAACTCACTCAATTCGCATTCAGAGACCTTCGCTGCCGGAGAGATAAGCCATGCGTACCAACCTGCCCGTTACCAATACCGAATATCCCATCACGGACGAGACCTTGATCGTCTCGAAGACTGATCTCAAGGGCAAGCTGACTTACTTCAACGACCAGTTCGTTGATGCGTCCGGCTTTACCGAACAGGAGCTGGCCGGCCAACCCCATAACATCATCCGGCATCCCGACATGCCGCCGGAAGCCTTCGCCAATCTCTGGGAAACCCTGAAGGCGGGCAAGCCATGGGCCGGCGCGGTCAAGAATCGCCGCAAGAACGGCGATTTCTATTGGGTGCTGGCGAGTGCGACGCCGATCTGGGAGGGAGGGCACGTCATCGGCTACATGTCGATCCGGTCCAAGCTGCCTGCGGATCTGCGCGAACAGGCCGAACACGTCTATGCAGCAATCCGGGACAAGAAGGCGGGTGCCTTCAAGATCGAAGCCGGAATGATCCGCAAGCGCTCGTGGTTTGAGGTCTTCTCTCCGTTCACGCGATCCCTGAAGGCGCGGCTGGTCACGCTGGTCGGCATTTTGTCGCTGTCCATGGTGCTTGTCGGTGCTGCGGGGTTGACCGGCATGCACCAGGTCAATCGGCACGCCCAATCGATCTACGAGGATCGGTCGGTGCCGCTGGCCCAATTGTTCGAGATCAACGACCGCATGAAGGAGAACTCGCTCGCCATCCTGCGATCGGCGATCGAAGCGCGTAGCGGCCGTGCCGTCTCGAATGCGCAGGGCGTGATTGCAGCCAACGCCGGCCGGATCGACAAGCTGTGGTCGGATTATATGGCGACCTATCTCACGCCGGAAGAAAAGCAGGTCGCGGACTCCTTCGCACCGAAGCGGACAGACTATGTCGAGCGTGGCCTCAAGCCTGCTCTTGGCATGCTGGCAGACGGTAAGCTCGACGAGCTCAACGCTCATATGACGGGTAAGGCAGCGGATCTGTTCGGGTCCGCCAAGGCCGACATGGACCGGCTGGTTGCGATCCAGGTCAAGGAAGCAAAGGCGGAATATGACGCCGCAGAAGGCTCGTACACCTTTGCCAATGCAATCGCCATTGCAGCCCTGTGCCTGGGCCTGCTCGGCGCCGCCTTGTTGTCGATCGCGACAATTCGCGCAATCACGCGCCCGCTGGCCCATCTGAACGACGTCATGTCGAAAATCGCGCAAGGTGTGTTCAACAGCCGGGTCAATGTCGAGCGGGACGATGAAGCAGGACTGGCGCTACGCGGCCTGCAGGCGCTCCAGGCCAAGCTTGGCTTCGATCGGGAGTCGCAACGGGATCTCGAAAAGAAGGCCGTGACCCAGCGCAGGATCGACATGCACAGGATGGCCGGAGAGTTCGAGGCTGCCGTGGGCAATATCATCCAGACCGTTGCCTCCGCCTCCACCGAACTCGAGGCAGCTGCCAGCACGCTGACTGGCTCCGCGGAATCGACGCAGCAACTTTCGATCGCTGTCGCCGCAGCATCGGAAGAAGCCTCTACAAATGTGCAGTCGGTAGCGTCAGCGACCGAGGAGATGTCGTCCTCGGTCACCGAGATCAGCCATCGGGTCCAGGATTCCGCCAGGATGGCGGCCGAGGCGGTCAGCCAAGCCCGGCAGACCAACGACCGTGTTAGCGAATTGTCGCGCGCCGCGGCAAGGATCGGCGATGTCGTCGAATTGATCAACAATATCGCGGGGCAGACCAATCTTCTGGCGCTGAATGCGACCATTGAAGCCGCACGTGCGGGCGATGCCGGAAGGGGCTTTGCCGTCGTGGCTTCTGAAGTGAAGGCGCTGGCTGAGCAGACCGCGAAGGCCACCGGGGAGATCAGCCAGCAGATCACTGGCATTCAGGTGGCGACCCAGGAGTCGGTTGCGGCGATCGAGACGATCGGAGCAACGATTGGAAGCTTGTCCGAGATATCGGCGGCAGTTGCAGCGGCGGTGGAAGAGCAGGGCGCTGCGACCCAGGAGATCTCCCGCAATGTGCAGCAGGCCGCGAAAGGCACGCAGGACGTATCGTCGAACATCGCCGACGTTCAGCGCGGCGCATCGGAAACGGGATCGGCGTCGTCCCAGGTGCTGTCATCGGCGCAGTCCTTGTCGGTCGAGAGCAACCGGCTCAAGACCGAGGTCGACAAATTCCTGGCGACCGTTCGCGCAGCGTAAGCAGGTCGGCAGCACCAATGGTCGCGGCGACATGGTCGCCGCGGCTGCTATTGGGACAAGGCCCGCTTCAAGGTTTCCGATGGCAATTCACCATGGAGCCGCAGATAGTCGGCGGAAAAACGGCCGATATTCTGAAATCCGCAGCGGAGGGCAATGGCAGTGACGGTGGTTGTCGATACGGGAGAGCGCAGTAACTCCGCGGCGCGTTGGAGTCGAACACGTTTGGCGAATTGAGCAGGCGACCCCTTGCCCGCCCGCGCGAACTCCCGAAACACGGTGCGAACGCCGACATTGGCGACGACAGCGATTTCCTCGAGATCGATCGGCCGATTCCAGTTGGCTTCGATGAAAGCCTCGATCCTGTCGACAACATTGCGCCCTGCACTGCGCGGTTCACGCCTGAGCAGATGCGAGAAGCTATGTTCGTGGCTGAGAAGAAACCGAGCCATGAGTCCGCGCTCAAGCTCGGCTCGGGCAAGTGGCGAATATTGATCGGCAAAGGTCTCCAACTCTTCGGCGAGATCGAATACCTGTCGCCTCACGAAGGACATGCTGGACGGATCCGGATCGGATTCGGATAGCTCGAGCCGCTTGTCGCTCGCGTCGCCGGTGAGGGCTCTCACGGTGTGTTCGAGCGCCAGCGTATCGATGCGCAGGACCAGTTGCCGATAGTCTTCGCCAAACTCCATTCGCAGCCGCGAGTTTCCGGAGACGATGGGCGTCCACGCACCGATCGATCCGCTGCCGCGCGACGTCGTGTAGCTCGCACGGCCCTGGATGGAGAAAAACTGTCTTACAAAGCTGGCCTCGGGATATGTCACCGAGACTGGAGCATCGTAAGAACAGAAGCCCAAGCCTAGGGCAGTGAGCTTGGCGTAGTTGGCACGGATGCCGAAGCTGCCATTCCCTTTGTCGAAGCCGTCTGCACCGTAGACGCTGAATAAACGATCCCGCGCGAGCTCGCTATCGCGCGAGTGCACGGCCTCATACTTATCGAGATAAATGATGTCACCCGAACCCGGCAAACGAAGCATCCGAAATTGCGAACGCAAATCTACGCATTCGCCCGCACAGTGCTACCAATCTCGAATTGAATTTTACCGGCGGCTCGTTGCTCTGGATGTCGGAAGGATATGTTCGCGGCGAAATCCGTTTGCATCCAATGGATCGCGTAGCCTTGTACCTATCGAAAATCGGCAATTGGCAGCGTGAGGACGTGACCTGACGGATTATGGACAGTGACGAGCGCGCGCCATGCACGACGCCATTTTACCTTGTCAGGATTCGGCTACAATGAAACCCCCGGGAATTTTAGCGCCCGGTTTGCATGCTCGGTGCCGCCTGGCGATCATACTACGCCAGCGCGGCGCCGCTGCCGCTCCGCTCAACTGCCCGGCTGGAACGTGCAATCCGCCCCGCTGCCGTCCTTCTGCCTGATGGCATTGGGGTCGATCGTGCAGCTCAGCTTGCTCAGGCTCTCGAAATTCGATCCCGCCGCGCCATCCGGCGGAATGCCGGCGAGGGCCTCGGTCGCGTAGATCTCGTTGGCGGTCGGCCCGTTCACGGTCCTGACCTTCTTGCCGAAGGTCACCTCGCAACTGCGCACGGTGATGTCGACATTGCCGGTGCGGCAGACGATCTTGTCCGCGGTCACGACAACAGGCTTCTTGTACGGGATGTCGGCATTGGCGGCGAACAGCATCGCCACCGCCTTCTTCTCCGCGCCCGATAGCGTTGGCGACAGCGGCGCGATCACGCCCGCCAGCGCCAGCGCCGTAGAGCCGGAGATTTTCGACGGCGCGGGTCCGGAGGCGCCCGTGACTTGGGATGCGCCGGCCACGAGCAAGGCGCAGGCGAGGCAGGCTGACATCGCAGGTTTCATGGGCGTCTCTCCTTGCCGGTCGCGGCTTCTTCGTCGCGAAAGCGCGCTGAGCCTATGACAGATTTCCCATTCGGGGAAAGGCAACAATCACAGCTTCGGCAGAGTTCAGGGGGGGCGAAGATGAAACCGGCCGCGTCGGACGGACGCGACCGGTGATTGATGTCGGGCGCAGGTGGACGATCGCCCGCCTGCGCAAGAGCCGATCGGCTAGCTGGACGGGCCGCCCTGAAGTGCTGTGAGCAGCTTGCCGCCGTCAGGCACGCCCCAGCCGGTGCAGGCATCCCATCCCGGACCCGCCTGGTATTGTCCGCCGAGCAGACCGTCGGTGTCGTTGTTGCCCACGGTGATGTCGCGCAGCACCCCGGCCGGACCGAACTTGGAATAGAGCAGGGCATTGAAATTGCCGGACCGTGCGCCGAGCTCGGCGTTGATCCGGGCGATGAGGCTGGCCCAGAGTGGTGCGGACGCGCTGGTGCCACCGACGACGCCAAGCTTGCCGCCCGACATCGTCAGATAGCCGGTGGCCGGGTCGGCGTTGGCCGCAACATCGGGGATCGCGCGTCCGGCGAAGTGCCCGGGGTTGATCGACTTCGGCACGATGCCGTTCTGCCAGCTCGGAACTGGCGTGATGTCGCTGACGCCACCGCCGGTGCCGCTGCCCGGTCCGTCGTTCCAGACCGTCTCGGTGAGGTGCATCTGCTTCTTGGCATTCGCGCGCGCGTGCAGGGTCGTGCCGCCGACCGCCAGCACATAGGGACTGGTCGCGGGGAAGTTCACGTGCGCCCGGCCGTCTTGCATCTGGGCTTCCGAGCCGTCGTCGCCGGTCGACACGCAGAACGTGATGCCGAGATGCGCCGCCGCAAGGAAGCTGTGGTTGCAGTGATCGATCGCCGCCGGTGACCAGATCACGCCGGCATTGTTGAAGGCCTGGTTTTCATCCCAGCCCCAGCTGATCGAGACCACGGACGGATCGTTGACGGAATCGCTGACGACCTTGGCGAGACAATCGACCAGGCCCTTCTCATCGAAGGTCGAGAAATAGGTCGCGATCTTCGCGCCGCCGCCGAGCGCGCCGGCGACGTCGACATCCAGCATCACCTCACCGGTCGATTCCGGATCGCCGGCCGGATCGGTCGAGACGCCGTCGACGGCGACGACGGCCACGGACGGCGCGGGAACGCCGATCTTGGCGAAATAGGCCGCGACGTCAGGCGTCTCCACGCCGCCGCCGAATTCGAGCAGGCCGATGCATTGCTTGCTCGCATCGGTTTGCGGGAATTTGTAGATGCCTGCGAGCTCGGTCGGAATGAACCAGTGCCGTGCCGCGCTTGCGAAGTCCGGTTTCGCGCTGCTCGCCAAATGGCGCGAGCGCCTGAGCACACGGTGGTTGTTCAGCCCGAACACGCCGGTGATGGCGTCGCCGACCTCGCGCGGGACGTGCACCGGACCGGTGCGGGCATGGAAGTCGCCGAGATGCGGATGGGCATAGTCGAACAGGGTGACGCCGAAAGCGTCGCTGACATCGTCGACGGTCCCCGCGATTCCGAGCCGCGCAGCGCCGGGCTCATTGCGGGTGACGACGAGCTTGTGCGCCTTGGCAAAATCCTCGATCGATTTCACCGCCTTCGGATCGGAGCCGTATTTGCTCTCAAGCGTTTCGCGCGTCATGTATTTGCGCGCCTTGGGGAGCTTGTTGTCCAGATTGGACAAGTCAGGCAGATCGGCCGAGCGCCTGACGCCGAGCGTCAGCTCGATCCAGCGCTGGCCGTTGGTTCGGCGCATCGCCTTCGAGCCAGTCGGCAGTTGGTGCACGCTGTTGGGAAGTTCGACCATGTGGGGTGTTGCACTAGGGGACATAATATTTCCTCCTTGCACTTGTGGTTGACGAACCGGGAAGCGATTTGCGAACGCAGTCTGTGTGCGTTCGAAAGTGTTCAGGTGTTTCAAAAATGGATCGCGGTGTGCCGGCAAAACGCCGGCGCGCAAAATATATCAAACCTAAAATAGTAAAACGACGCGATACATCCTAACAGCCGATCGCACAGCGCGCGTCTCACAATCGCGTCAATCGATCGCAGTACTCACTGCATCAGTGAGCCAACCGAGCTGACGTAGTTGGACTGTCGTCGCGCGTGTGCGAGCGCGCGATGCACGCCGGCTGATGTATCTTGCGAGGAGAGAGGTGTGTGAAGTTCTAGGCGGCCGTCTTCCGCTTCGTCGTCTTCTTCACAGTCTTCTTGGCCGACTTCTTCTTCGCCGCCTTCTGGGCGATCAGATACGCCTCGACCTTCTTGGACGAATGACCGGCAGCGGCGACCGCGGCCTTCAGCTTGGCCGGCGTGATCTTGAACTTCTTCGACCAGTAGCGGACTTCATAGGCTTCACTGAGCGCGATCAGCTTCTTGTCGGCGGCGCGGTGCTTCTGCAGCGTGATGTACTCTTCGACCTTCTTCGCGGAATGGCCGACTTTCTTGACGGCGTATTTCAGCTTGGCTGGGGTCACCTTGAATTTCTTCGACCAGTAGGCGACTTCGTATCTCTCGGTGAGCGCAATCAGTTTGCGGTCCGCTCCGCCGCTTTTGGTCGTGCTCTTGGCCATGCTTCTCTCCTGCCCTGGGATCTGCGTGTCTTCAGTCTAGCATGCGATCCGATTTTGCAGCGCAAGATCGCCGCGCACATGCCGATTGCGCGGTACGGCGGTTTTGCTGCGTCGGCTCAAATGGTTGTACGACGTGACCCCGCCTTATCCCGGTAGGGTCGTTCTACTTTGCATGGGGTTGTTTTCCACTTCTTTGCTATTTCGCGCGTCCGTGATGGAACCTAATCGCGGCTGGTGCGACTTAACCATGACACGGGAATAAACGTGCGAGGCTGTCATGGCAGAGAAGCATACCGCCGATCCGGCAGAGATCATGCGGGCGACCGGTCATCCTGAGCTGGAATACGCAGCCGGCTGGACCATCGCCGGTCTGATCACCATCGGCACCATCGTCGCCGCCTGGGTGTTCGCGATCTAGGCCGCAGGGAATTGGAGTTCGAAGGCCACGCCCTCCTCAGAGGGCTTGAGCCTGATCGAGCCGCCATGGCTCGCCATCACAGCACGCGCTATCGCCAACCCCATCCCGGTGCCGCCCTGGTCGCGGCGGGTGGTGAAGAACGCGTCAAAGATCCTGTCGCGGTTCGGCGCCGAGATCGGCTCGCCGTCATTGCTGACCGTCAGAAGCAACGTCGTCCGCTCATCCACCGCTTCCAGCCTGATCGATGTCGCCTTGTGCCGCACCGCGTTGTCGGTGAGGTGCGACAGCACGATCAGCGCCTTCTCGCCGGACATGCCGATCGCCCGGTCGAGGCTGCCGCTAGCCGCGATGGTGCTTGTTGGAAACCGGCTCCTGAGATCGGCAATCACGGGCCCGAGCTCCGTCCGCTCATTCTGGGGCAGGCTCTCGGCGCGCGCCAGCTCCCTCAGCCGCTGCGCCATCGCTTCCAGCCGCTGGGTATCCGACAGGATGTTCGCGATGAACGTACGCTGCTCTGATGGCGTCAGGCCCTCGGGCTTGCCCTGATACGAATCCTGCAACAGTTCAGCGGCGCCCTTGATCGAGGTCAGCGGCGATTTCAGCTCGTGGGTCAGGTGGGCTGAGAACGTCGCGATGTAGTCGGACCGCCGCGCCAACTGTTCGGCCATGCCGAGAAAGCTGTGCGACAGCTGCGCGAACTCGCGCGTGCCGTAATGCCTAAGCGGCTGGAACGCCTCGCGGTCACCGCGGCCGATCCGCGCGGCACGATCGATCAGCTCGCGCATCGGCAGCGTGATGGTGCGCGAGAATACGAGCCCGATCGCGATCGTGCCGAGAATCACGGCGAGCCCGGCGAGGACGAACTTGGCCCGTTCCTGATAGAGATGATCAAAGATGTTGCTCGGCGTCCGCGTGGTGTAGATCACGCCCGCGACGCGGTTTTTGACGATGACCGGCATCGCCGAAAACACATGCACGCCAAGCCCGCGGCTGAAGGAATAGATCGGCGGCGGCTGCTTGTCCGGCACGCGGTTGCGTAAAGTCGCACGGTACTGCCCATGCAGCGCGTCCGCGACCTCCTCGATATGGGCGAGCGACTGCCCGATCTCCTGCCGCCCGGCGATCACCACGCCCTGCGGATCAAGGATGCGAAAGCCCGCCAGCGTCACCTTCTGCGTCTCGCGGATGATTGGCGTCAACTTCGCGCCGATCTCGACATAAGCAGGCTGCGCCAGCTGTGGTGCTGCTTGCGCGTCCGGCCGGCGCCGCAACAAATCATTGGCGGTGAGATCAAGCGCGGGCCGGATCGGCGTGAACTGGTCGCCGGGATCGGGCAGCACATTCGGGGGCACTTCGGCGCCGAGCATCAGCCCGCTATCGAGCCGCGCTTCGACCTCCTGCGCATAGATCGTCGCCAGCACGCGGCTCTGCGCGATCAGCTCGGCCTGGGTCTGGCGGATCAGCTGGTTGTCATAGAGGCGGAAGAGGAACAGGCCGACCAGCGGCAGCACCGCCACGGTCGCCAGCACCGCGAAGATCACGAGCCCCAGCGACGGCCGCCATTTGTCGGGCGCAGCGCTCATGCCTCTTTCTCGCAGCGGCCGAGCTTGAAGCCGACGCCGTGGATGGTCT
>JAEWHT010000411.1 GCA_023387695.1 Pseudomonadota bacterium
TCGGTAATCCGTGCAAACGCTGAAAGCGCTTGGTGCGGGCGGAGGGACTCGAACCCCCACAACTTTCGTCACTGGAACCTAAATCCAGCGCGTCTACCAGTTCCGCCACGCCCGCGTAAATTTGCATCATGACCGGCCGCGATGCCGCGGGCGGCCGGGCTTATAGCATGTGCCCGACTGTTCGCAGCAAAAAAATGGCCTGATGGAGGCACTCTCCAAGTAGGCACGATGGCTGGACTTATCCAGCGCGGCGTGGTCCGGATCGCCCCCATGAAACCGCGGATTTTCGAGCCCAACAGACGTGAGATCCTGGCCGGGCTTGGTGCCTCGGCCGCAGGCCTGCTCGGCGGTGGCGCAACGCCTGTCACGACCACCCAGCTTGCCCTCCAGGCCCGCCCCGCGACCCTGGCTCTCAGGCCGGGCCAGCCCCCTACACCGATCTGGGAGCTCGCGGCCGTAAGTCATCTGGGCAATGTCCATCTCAAACGCGGAGACCGTTGCGAGGTCACCTTCCGCAACACGCTCCCTGTGCCGCTTGCCCCAGTCTGGTACGGGCTCAACGGTGCGGCGATCACCGATCCCCTCCGGGGGCGCGCGCCGGCCGCCCCCGACGCAACCGAAATATCAATTATTTCAATACCAAACGCCGGGACCCTGGTAGCCGACTTCCGCCTCTTTGAGGACCGGCTGAAGGAGCCCGCGCGGCCGCTACCGGTCATCGGCGACGAAACCAGCCGCGTCGCGGTCGATCGCGACGAGGTCATGCTGATCGAGGAATGGCGCCTGCGGCCGGACGGTACGGCGCTTCCGCCGGGAAGAGACCCCAAGGATACGACGGCCGTCTATGCGCTGAACGGACGAACTTCGTTCGAACTCTCAGCTGCGGCCGGCGAACGGCTGCGGCTTCGCTTCATCAACGGCTCACAACGGACTGTTCTGGCGATCAAATTGGAGGGCCACGAGGTCCAGGTCCTGGCCCTGGACGGGCAACCGTCCGAGCCGTTCCCGGCCCGCAATGGCGCCCTGGTGCTGGCCCCCGGCGCCCGCGCCGACGCCTTCGTGGATGCTGCCACATCGGCTGCGCTTGTGCTGCACGACGGCAAGGAGGCGCGCCCGATCGGCCGCCTCGTCGTCTTCGGCAAGGCGGATAGGCGGGCACCCCTGCCGCCGCTCCAGCCGCTCCCTTCCAACGACCTGCCCGAGAAACTCGACCTGAAGGGGGCCCTGCGGTTCGATGTCGCGCTTGGTGCGACTGACGCCGGCTGGGCCCGGACCGCCAACTTCTCCACCGCGTCGCCACCGGCCTTCCGCGCTAGGACCGGCCGGACCGTCGTGCTGGCTGTGAAGAACCCCGCTCCAGTCACGACCGTGTTCCACCTGCACGGCCACCATTTCCGCCTGCTGGACCGGCTCGACGACGGCTGGAAGCCCTACTGGCTCGACACGCTCGCAATCGAGCCCGGCCAGACCCAGCGCATCGCCTTCGCCGCGACCTCCCCGGGGCGATGGCTGATCGAATCCGTGGTGACGGACTGGGCCGCGCCGCGACTCGTGCGCTGGTACGGGGTGGAGTGAGGAAGGTTCAGTACTCGATCCCGAGCGCGCTATAGATCCGCCGGTGCACGGCCGGCAGCGTCTCGGTGAGATCTTCTGCGATCAGGCCCGGCCCAGCTTCACTTGCCGCCTCGCCGTGCATCCACACGCCGATGGAGGCCGCTTCGAACGCCGGCACGCCTTGCGCCAAAAGGCCTGCGATGATGCCCGCAAGCACGTCGCCGGCGCCGGCGGTCGCGAGCCATGGCGGCGCGTTGGCGGCGATGGTGGCACGTCCGTCGGGCGCAGCGATGGTGGTGTCCGGGCCCTTCAAGAGTACGACTGCACCGGAGCGTTCGGCAGCAGCGCGTACGCGCTCGAGCTTCGAGCGGCCGGGCGTCTTGTTGCTGAGATCGGAAAACAGCCGCGGAAACTCACCTTCATGCGGGGTCAGCACCACCTGAGCCTCGGGCATGGACTTGATTGACTCAAACAGCCGCTCGGGATTCGCGGCAAAACTCGTCAGCGCATCCGCATCGAGCACGACATGGCGTTGCGCGGAGATTGCGGTGTGAACCAAATCGCACGTGCGCTCGCCGACGCCGGTGCCGGGGCCGATCATGCAGGTGTTGTAGCGCTTGTCGCCGAGCAACTCGGCGAATTCGACCACGGTATCGACGGGGCGAACCATCACGGCCGTCAGCGCGCTGGCGTTGATCACGAGCGCATCGCGCGGGGTTGCGAGGGTCACGAGGCCGGCCCCGGCGCGCAAAGCGCCGCGCGCGGCAAGTCGCGCGGCACCGGTCGCTGCCGCATCGCCTGAGATTGCGAGCACGTGGCCGCGCGCATATTTGTGGCCGTCGATGCGCGGCACAGGAAAAGCAGCGCCCCAGAAATCCGGATCGTTCTCAAATATCTGCGGCGCAATCTCGTCGAGCACTTGCGCGTCGATGCCGATATCGGCAACGCGCACGCGGCCGCAATCCATGCGGCCGGGCAGCAAGAGATGCGCAGGCTTCTTGCGAAAAAAGGTGATGGTCTCGGTGGCGTTTACCGCGACGCCGAGTACGGCCGCATTGGTGCCGTTGATGCCGCTCGGCAGGTCGACGGCCAGCACCGGCGCGCCGTTGACGTTGATCGCCTCGATCATCGCGCGTGCCTCGCCGTCGACGGACCGGCTGAGGCCCGCGCCGAACAGCGCATCAATGATCAGCGCGGGTCGTCCGATCGCCTGCGGATTGAACGGCAGCACCGGATGCTTCCAGCCGCGCGCAGCCGAAGCCGCATCGCCCTGAAGCTGGTCGCGCTCGCACATCAGGATCACCGAGACCTCGCGGCCCTGCGCAGCCAGTTCGGCGGCTGCGACAAAACCGTCACCGCCATTGTTGCCGGGCCCGGCAACGATCAGGATCGGCCCCTCCTCCACCAACGCGTTGGCGGCTTCTGCGACTGCCTGGCCGGCGCTTAGCATCAGCTTGAAGCCGGGGGTGCCGGCCGTGATGCTGAGTTGATCAGCGCGCTGCATTTCAGCGGTGGTCAGAACTTCCATGCCACTTCCCTGGTACAAACGCCTTTTCAACAGGCATTTCCTATGCCGTTCCGAAACATGAAACCTTGATCTGCACAGATATTGAACCGTTTGCCTATTTCGTAGTCTGCGGTATTTTAGGTCGACCGGCTCCACCTATCAGAGATGCTCGTTAAAAGGCTGATAACGCTCCAATAATCAGGGCATTTGCAACTTGGCATAGACCCTGCTTTCGAGGAAGCCGCTTCGGTTCGTCGTGCTCACTGGCATTATCTGGGTGTGACCGGCCGTTGTTGCCGGGCTGGTCAGGTCCCGGCATAGCGAAGACAATATCTTGCGTGAGAAAAGCGCATCCTGACGAAGACGTTGCTAATTGATCGAAAGGCCGGGAGGCGCGCAGTGAAGAAGATCGAAGCCATCATCAAGCCGTTCAAGCTCGACGAGGTGAAGGAAGCGCTTCAGGAAGTCGGCCTTCAGGGCATCACCGTGACCGAGGCCAAGGGCTTTGGTCGCCAGAAGGGCCATGCCGAACTTTACCGCGGCGCAGAATACATCGTCGACTTCCTGCCCAAGGTGAAGATCGAGATCGTGATCGGCGACGATTTGGTCGAGCGTGCGATCGACGCGATCCGCCGCGCTGCGCAAACCGGGCGTATCGGCGACGGTAAGATTTTCGTCTCCAATATCGAGGAGGCGATCCGCATCCGAACCGGCGAATCCGGGCTGGACGCTATCTGAGCCGGGTGCTATCCCGAATTTTGCGACACTCTGAAAGAAAAAAGGCTGCTTCGGCGGCCTGATTTCGTTTGTGCGGTTGCGCAAAACTCGCCGAAAGCGAGAACGAATCTGCTCACCTGGAAACCGACCCGCAGAGCCAAAAGGGGTATGCATGAAGACCGCCAAAGACGTCCTGAAAGCAATCAAGGACAACGACGTTAAGTACGTCGACCTGCGCTTCACCGATCCGCGCGGCAAGTGGCAGCACGTGACGTTCGACGTCAGCATGATCGACGACGACATTTTCGCCGAAGGAACGATGTTCGACGGCTCTTCGATCGCCGGCTGGAAGGCGATCAACGAGTCCGACATGTGCCTGATGCCCGATCCGGTGACCGCAACGATCGACCCGTTCTTCGCCGAGACCACCATGGTCATCACCTGCGACGTGCTCGAGCCGACCACCGGCGAGCCCTACAACCGCGACCCCCGCGGCATCGCCAAGAAGGCCGAGGCCATGGTGAAGTCGATGGGCGTGGGCGACAGCGTGTTCGTCGGCCCCGAAGCCGAGTTCTTCGTGTTCGACGACGTGCGCTATTCGGCCGAGCCCTACAAGACCGGTTTCCGGCTCGACTCCTCGGAGCTGCCGACCAACTCCGACACCGAATATGAAGGCGGCAATCTCGGCCACCGCATCCGCACCAAGGGCGGCTACTTCCCCGTTCCGCCGCAGGACTCGGTGCAGGACATGCGCTCCGAGATGCTCGGCGCCATGGCCAAGATGGGCGTCAAGGTCGAGAAGCACCACCACGAAGTCGCTTCCGCCCAGCACGAGCTCGGCATGAAGTTCGACACGCTGACGCTGATGGCCGACCACATGCAGATCTACAAGTACTGCATCCACCAGGTCGCGCACATCTACGGCAAGACCGCCACCTTCATGCCGAAGCCGATCTTCGGCGACAACGGCTCGGGCATGCACGTGCACCAGTCGATCTGGAAGGACGGCAAGCCGGTATTCGCCGGCAACAAGTATGCCGACCTGTCGGAGACCTGCCTCCACTATATCGGCGGCATCATCAAGCACGCCAAGGCGATCAACGCCTTCACCAACCCGTCGACCAACTCCTACAAGCGTCTGGTCCCGGGCTATGAAGCCCCCGTGCTGCTCGCCTACTCCGCGCGCAACCGTTCGGCCTCCTGCCGCATCCCCTACACCGCTTCGCCGAAGGCCAAGCGCGTCGAGGTGCGCTTCCCCGATCCGATGGCCAATCCCTATCTCGGCTTCGCCGCGATGCTGATGGCCGGCCTCGACGGCATCAAGAACAAGATCGATCCGGGTCCGGCGATGGACAAGGACCTCTACGATCTGCCGAAGGAAGAGCTGAAGCAGATCCCGACCGTCTGCGGTTCGCTCCGTGAGGCGCTCGAGAACCTCGACAAGGACCGCGGCTTCCTCAAGGCCGGCGGCGTGTTCGACGACGACTTCATCGACGCCTACATCGAGCTGAAGATGACCGAAGTCGCCCGCTTCGAAATGACCCCGCACCCGGTCGAGTTCGAAATGTACTATTCGGGCTAATCGGCTCGAGTGATCACGACACGCGAAAGGCGCCCTTCGGGGCGCCTTTTTGTTTGGCTCATCAACTTTCGTTCTGCATCTGACTCCACTTCGTTCTCAAAGAACGAATCGGAATCGAAAAAATCGGCGCGCGCCAATTCTTGCTGATTGGTTTATTCGAACGAGATTCATTGGACGATTAGAAGGTGCAATTCGTCCCGCGACATTGCGAGCGAAGCGAAGCAATCCAGAATTCCGCTGCGGCAAGACTCTGGATTGCTTCGCTTCGCTCGCAATGACGATGTGGCGCGCGTGTGCCGAGTAGCTACGCTGCCTAAGCCGCCGCCCTCTGCTTCGCCACCATCGCTTCACCAAACGCTTCGAACAGCCTGCGATTGATGGGATTGTGCTGCGGATCGTATTCGGCGTGCCATTGCACACCGAGTGCGAAGGTTGGCGCTTCCGCGATGCGGATCGCCTCGATGGTGCCGTCCTCGGCGGTGCCCTCGATCAGAACGCGCTTGCCGGGATCGAGGATGCCCTGCCCGTGCAGCGAATTGACCCGGATCTTCTCGCAGCCGAGGAGCTTCGCGAAGGCGCCGCCCGGCGTGAGGTCGACGTCATGACGATCAGCGAACACGACAGTCGGATCGGGATGGATTTCGCCATTATCGAGCCTGGGCATGCGGTGGTTCATGCGGCCGGGGATTTCGCGGATCTCAGGGTGCAGCGAACCGCCGAAGGCGACGTTCATCTCCTGCAAGCCGCGGCAGATGCCGAACAGCGGGATGCCGCGCGAGACGCAGGCGACCGATAGCGCCAGCGCGACCTCGTCGCGGTGGATGTCGTAGGGCTCGTGCTTCTCGCAGGGGTCGACGTTGAAACGGGTCGGATGCACGTTGGCGCGGGCACCGGTAAGCACGATGCCATCGACGGCATCGAGCAATGCGGCGATATCGGTGATGTCGGGCGAGCCCGCGAACATCATCGGCAAGCCGCCGGAGACCTCAGCCACGGCGCGCAAATTGCGCTCGCCGACCATCTGGACCTGAAATCGATTTTCGACGCGATGGGCGTTCCCGATCACGCCGACGACCGGCTTTCTCATCTCCCGTTCCGACCTCCTGCCGAAAAAGATTCCCTAAGGATGCCCCTCGGATGGAACAAATTCAACAGAAGGGATCGCGGGACGGCAATGCTATTTTCGCGCAAATGCCTCTCTCGCCTCGGTCGCACCTGTGGCAGGCAAGCCGGCGGCCTTCAGCGCGATCGCCGCCTGGTCGCCCGACCCGGCCAGCCAGGGCAATTTCGCCTCGATTCCGCGCGTCACGGGCTCGCCGAGCACGCCGCCGAAATCGATCGGCCAGAATCCGTTCGGTACCACCTCGGCGGTCAGGCCGCGGATCGCGTAGCCGCTGCCCAGAACCACATCCGCGTGATCGGCAGCGACAAGGCGTGCGGTGGTGGAGTCCTTAATATCGCCAAAGCTCACGAGCACCGGGATCACCTCGCCCTGCACCGGGACAATGCCGGTTTGCCGATTGATGTCGCTGAAAGAGACGCGGTTGCCGCGCCCGGCGCCGTAGGCGCGGATCGCGACGTAGTTGATGTCGTCGAGGTCGAGCTTAGCGCCCTGCTGATGCGCCAGCAGCGCCACCAGGTTCTTGCCCTGTCCGAGATCGACGAACACGGCCTCCCCGCGTAGCGTGGTGCGGCCGCCGCGGTTGTAGTTGCGGTCGGGTACGACGGCCAAGATACCGGAGGCAGTCCTGATCCCGTCAGGCGTCGTCACTTCGACCGTGAGGCGGTATTTGTGGCCTGGACGATTGATCCGGATCTGGTCGCCGATCACGATCACGGCCAGGAGCCCGAGCAGACCGGCCCATTTGCTGATGAAACTCAAGCGCCCCCCACCTGTTCTTTTCTCAACGGTCTGCACCGTTCGCGCGGCAGCGTCAAACCAGCGCGTTGACGCGGTCTTGATCGGAAGCGCGTTTGCCGAAAGAGTGCCTCGCCCGCGGCCACCGAAAAGGACTTGATGTGACGATCTCCAGAGATGAACGGGCCCAGACGCGCACCGATCTCGCTTGGGCGATCTCGGTCGGCGGCATCGCGATCGTGCTGTTTACCGCGGCTCTGGTCTTCACCTGGTACTTTGCGACCACTGTGCTGCTGATCTTCACCGGCATGCTGCTCGGCGTCGGCCTCAACGCGCTGACCAACGCACTCGGTCGCCGCGTGCACCTGCCGCACGCGGTCCGGCTTGCGATCGTCTGCGCCGTGCTGGCCGCCCTGCTGTTGGGCGTCGCCTATCTCGGCGGCGCGACCATTGCCGATCAGGCCTCGGTCCTCAGCAATACCATCAAGTCGCAAATCTCGCATGTGAGATCCCTCCTGGAAAACCACGGCATCGACACCAGCGTGTTCGACCTCGGGAATGCCACTTCCACCGCCGCATCATCAGGCGAGACCACGCCGTCCCCTGCTCCGAACCAGAACTCGCACAGCCCGTTGCCAGGCGCAGGCGCACTCGCCTCCAGCGGCGGGGCGATCGTGAGCCAGACCTTCAAGCTGCTGTTCGGCGCGATCAGCGCTGTCGGCAACATTTTCATCGTGCTGTTCCTGGGGCTCGCCTTCGCAGCGCAGCCGAGCGTCTATCACGACGGCCTGCTGTTTCTCGTCCCCGCGAAGCACCGCATCCGCGCAACGCTCATCATCGACCGCATCGGCGAGACGCTGGAGCGATGGCTGATCGCGCAGATCATCGTGATGATTGCGGTTGGCGTCGTGACCTGGATCGGGCTTGCGATCATCGGCATCCCCGGATCGTTCATCCTGGGGATCCAGGCCGGCCTGCTTGCGTTCATCCCGACCGTCGGCGCCATCATCGCCGGCGTCGTCGTGGTGCTGGCGAGCCTCGCCTCGGGCTGGATCCCGGCGCTCTCGGCGCTGGTGCTGTTTCTCGGTGTGCACGCGATGGAGAGCTACGTGCTGACGCCAATCCTCCAGCGCCAGGCGCTGGACATTCCGCCAGCCACGCTATTTGCGTTCCAGATCCTGCTCGGCGTCGTCTTCGGAATCTGGGGCTTGGCGCTGGCGCTGCCTCTGGTCGCCATCGTCAAGGTCATGATCGACCATTTCAAGACATATGAGGCGCCGCCCCTTGCCGAGGCGGCGTGACCTCAATCAGGTGGTGAGCACGGTCTCGGTGTGCTCGACCTCCGGGGGCGAGGCAAAGAACTGGCCGACGAGGCCGCGCCATTCGGTGAAATTCTCGGACCCACGGAAATCGACAGTGTGGTTTTCCAGCGTCGCCCATTGCACCATCAACCGGTAGCGCTGCGGCTTCTCGATCGACTTGTGCAGTTCAAAACCGTGAAAGCCCTTGGAGCGGCCGAAGGCGGCCTTGGCCTTGGCGACGGCGGCCTCAAAATCCTTCTCGCTGCCCGGCTTGACGTCGATTTGCGCGATCTCGGTGATCATCGGTTTCCACCCCTTTTGTTTGGTGGCCGTGTCTACCGCAGTCAGGGCCAAAGAAAAAGGCGCCGAAACGGCGCCCTGCCCGACCGGAAATGCGATGCTCTCAGGAGAACAGCACCGCGGTGCCCAGGACAATCAGCGTGCAACCGATGAACAAGGCGACCGGCCAATAGTTGCGGGCTTGCGTGTAACGGCCCTGGGCGCGGCGCTCGGCGATCAGCGCGGTCTCGTATTCGTCTGCGGTCGAGAACAGACAGGCGAAACCGCCGCGCGCCGAGGCCGCAGCGGCTTCGAGCGACATCAGGGCAGCTTGCGGATTCTGTCGACGGATCGATTCCATAGCCGCAATGGTAGGAACCGAATGGTAAACAGAGGATTACCGGGAAGCCCTTTCGTCTCAAACGGCCGCCGGCTGTACCTTCGGTACACCGATGCGGGCGGCGCTCTGGCGGCGCCAGTTCTCCAGCGACAGCGGCAGCTCCTCCGCCGCCTCGACACGGTTACGGCCACCGCGCTTGGCCTGGTAGAGCGCAGTGTCGGCTGACGCCAGCAGGACCTCAAGCTCGGTGCCCGCGGGACCGCCGGCCACACCGATGCTGACGGTGGTGTCGACCGCGCCGCCATCGACCACGACGCCGGAGGTCTCGAACGCCTCGCGCACGCGTTCGGCGACCAGCACACCTTCCTCCAGCGCGCAGGGCAGCAGTGCGGCAAACTCCTCACCGCCGATGCGGCCCGACAGATCCGAGATGCGCAGATTGTTGACGACGACGGTCGAGAACAGTTTCAGCATCTCGTCGCCGGCGGGATGGCCGAAGCGGTCGTTGATTGACTTGAAATGATCGATGTCGAAGATCATCACAGTGACCGGACGGCCGCCCTTGGCCTCGCGCTCGATCATGCGCGCGCAGGCTTCCGAGAAGCCGCGACGGTTGAGCATGCCGGTCAATGGGTCGGTCGACGCAGCGGTGCGGTGCGCAGTGACGGTACGCTCGGACACCAGCATAAAGATCACAAAGACGGTGCCGACGGCGTAAAGGATCAGTTCGACCGCAAACACGGTGACCCAGACGCTGCCTGAGAAGCCGGCATCGTTCGGGCGAAGGAAGCTGCCGAGCAGGATCGGCAGCATCAATACGCAGCCGTGCAGCACGGGCACGACGAAGGCCGGCCAGCGCCGTTGCAGGCTCTTGCGCCGTTCGACCCAAAGCTCGCTCGCGGTCAGCGCGGCATAGATCGAGACAATGCCGGCGCCGACGATCATGCGCAGCATAGAGGCCGCGGGATCGAGCAGCGTCACGGCCGCTGCCCAGGCGAGCGCACCGAGCACGAGGCCCGGCCAGTTCGGCGTACGGCCGTGGAAGACGCGCGCCGCATTCCACACCATGCCGCAGGCGACGAAGCCGACTGCGTTCAGTGCGAGATAGAGGTGCGGGCCGAGCTTGTCACCGGTCGCGGTCCACAGCGCAACGGAGGACGCGCCGAGCAGATAGGCGGTGCCCCACCATTTCAGCGCGGGGCTGTTCTCCTGCTTGCCGAAAAACACCATCATGGCGCCGAGCAATGCGGCTACCATCGTGGCGACCAAATAGAGCGTGATGCTATCGAGCGACATCATGTCGGCCCCCTTCTAAACATAGCAGTTACGCGATCGGCACATCCGATTTGCGCGCCCTTCCAGATGCGACGCTATGTCCCGCGGGTTCCATTCAGGTTTTCACGGGAGGCCAAGTTTTCGGGAAACACGCGCTCAATTTGCGTACAAACGAACAACAAAAAAGGCGCTGAAATCAGCGCCTTTTTGCATCTCATTGAAGCCGCTTTCGCGGCGAATGTGACCGAAGCGATTAACGCTTCGAGAACTGGAAGGACCGGCGGGCCTTGGCCTTGCCGTACTTCTTACGCTCGACCACGCGCGAGTCGCGGGTCAGGAAGCCGCCCTTCTTGAGGACGCTGCGCAGCTCGGGCTCGAAATAGGTCAGAGCCTTGGAGATGCCGTGACGGACAGCGCCAGCCTGACCGGACAGACCGCCGCCGGCGACGGTGCAGATCACGTCGTACTGTCCGGAACGCGCGGCCACGGAGAACGGCTGCTCGATCATCATGCGCAGCACCGGACGAGCGAAATAAACCTCGACCTCACGCGAGTTGACCGTGACCTTGCCGGCACCCGGCTTGATCCAGACGCGGGCGACCGCGTCCTTGCGCTTGCCGGTGGCGTAAGCGCGGTTGAACTTGTCGACCTTCTTCTCGTGCTTGGGCGCATCGGGCGCCGCCGCGGTCTTGAGCTGCGAGAGCTGGTCGAGCGACTGAATGGATTCGGCCATGATTATGCGGCCCTCGTGTTCTTGCGGTTCAACTTGGCGATATCGATCTTCTCGGGCGTCTGGGCCTCGTGCGGATGATCGGCACCGCCGTAAACGCGGAGGTTGCCCATCTGGACGCGACCGAGCGGACCACGCGGGATCATGCGCTCGACGGCCTTCTCGAGCACGCGCTCGGGATGCTTGCCTTCAAGGATCTGGCGCGCGGTGCGCTCCTTGACGTGGCCGACATAACCGGTGTGCTTGAAATAAGTCTTCTGCTCGCGCTTGCGACCGGTGAGGACCGCATGCTGCGCGTTGATGATGATGACGTTGTCGCCGCAATCAACGTGCGGGGTGTAGGTCGGGAGGTGCTTGCCGCGCAGGCGCATGGCAACGATGGTGGCGAGGCGGCCGACGACCAGACCCTTGGCGTCGATCAGCACCCACTTCTTCGTCACCTCAGCCGGCTTTGCCGAAAAGGTTTTCATGTCAGAGTTTCCGTGGACGGGGAGCATCGGCGCGAACACCGCACCGGACTGCGCGGGTTTCTAGAGAAGAGACACGCAACGGTCAATGCCTAAGAGCGCAATTTATACAAGCAGAATCAATATCTTAAAAATATGGTGCTATATTACCTGCGAAAAGATCAAACATTTGGAATGGAATAGGTTGATGTGACGTGGGCGATCGGATCGGGCGAGGTCCCCGAGAGCAGCTTCACCTCCCCGACCGCCAGGCGCTTGCCAAGCTTGAGCAGCCGGGCCTCCGCCAGCACGTCCTGCCCGGGCTGGCCCTTGCGCAGGAAATTGATGTTGAGGTTGGTGGTCACCGCGAGGCCGATCGGCCCGATCGCCGACAGCAACACCACGTACATGGCGAAATCAGCCAGTGTCATCAGCGTGGGACCGGAAACGGTTCCGCCCGGACGCAGCATTCGCTCGCTATAGCGCTGGCGCAGGAGGCAAGTCTGGCCGTCCGCGCTCTCGATGGTGATGTCATCGCCGCTGAAGGCCTGGGGGAATTCGTCGCGGAGAAACTGCTCGACCTCCGCCACGCTCATTTTCGCTGCCGCCATGCTGTTCCCCACCCTCGCTTCGTGTCGCCTGCTACATTAGGTTATCTGCATCATCTCACTGTAATAATCCAACCGGAAACGCCGCAATGTCCACCCAGGCCGCCCGCGCCCCCTCGCCGCAACCGCCAATTCTGCTGCGCGAAATGGTGGGGCCTATCGCAGTGCTGACCCTGAATCGGCCGGCCGCGCGCAACAGCCTGTCGACGGCAATGATCGCGAGCTTGCATGCCGAGCTCGATGATATCGGCAAGAACAAAGCCATTCGCGGTGTCGTGCTGGCGGCCAACGGTCCCGCCTTCTCGGCCGGGCACGACATGAAGGAGCTGACCGCACGCCGGACCGATCCCGATCGCGGCCGCGCCTTCTTTGCGGAGGCCATGAATGCCTGCAGCGCGATGATGCAGGCCGTCGTGCGTCTGCCAAAGCCGGTGGTCGCTGCCGTCCAGGGCATCGCGACCGCGGCCGGCTGCCAGCTCGTGGCAAGCTGCGATCTTGCGATCGCGTCGGAAGCAGCGAGTTTCGCCACGCCCGGTGTCGACATCGGCCTGTTCTGCTCGACGCCGATGGTGGCGCTGTCGCGCAACATCCCGCGCAAGCAGGCGATGGAGATGCTGCTGACCGGCGAACCCGTCCCGGCTGCGCGCGCGAGAGAGATCGGCCTCGTCAATCGCGTGGTCGCCGCCGGTACCGAACGCGACGCCGCGATCGCACTGGCGAAGCAAGTCGCGCTGAAATCCGCCTACACCGTCAAGCTCGGCAAGGAGGCCTTCTACCGCCAGGCCGAGATGAGCCTTGCGGATGCCTATCGCTATGCGGCAGAGGTGATGACCGAAAACATGATGGCCCGCGACGCCGAAGAAGGCATCGGCGCTTTCATCGAAAAGCGCACGCCGACATGGCGGGATGAGTGACAAGAAAAGACAAGCAATGAACCACGACGCCTATCCCGATAATTACATCCGCAGCATCCTCAACAGCGTGAAGTCGATCGCGATGGTCGGCGCCTCGCCGGTCAACGTGCGGCCGAGCTATTTCGCGTTCAAATATCTGGCGCAGCGCGGCTACGACATGATCCCGGTCAATCCCGGCCATGTCGGCAAGGACCTGCTCGGAAAGCCTTTCGTCGCCTCGCTGCGCGACATCGGCCGTCCGATCGACATGATCGATATCTTCCGCAACTCCAGCCACATCATGCCCGTCGTTGAGGAAGCGCTCACGCTCGATCCGCTGCCGAAGGTGATCTGGATGCAGCTCGGCGCGCGTGACGATGCGGCGGCGGAAAAAGCCGAGGCCGCCGGCATCAAGGTCGTGATGAACCGTTGCCCGAAAATCGAATATGGCCGGCTGTCGTCGGAAATATCCTGGATGGGTGTCAATTCGCGCACGCTCAGTTCCAAACGTCCGCCGGCGCCGACGCAGGGCATGCGTCTATCCCTCAATCGGATGAGTGTCGGCGGTGGCGACACGGCCGCCTCCGATCGCGCAGCCAAAAACAAGACTGAGCAAAGCTGACGCAATTGCGAAGGATTCATTTCGCGAACGCGACAATGCGTAGCACGATCGTTGCGATGTGAAGCCTCGCCTTGACGGCGGGCGCGGCGCCGATCAGCATGCCGCGCGATTTCAGGCCACAAGAACAGGACGCCCCCAATGAGCGATCGCCTTCCGGGATTTTCGACCCTCGCCGTGCATGCCGGTGCACAGCCCGATCCGACCACCGGTGCGCGCGCAACTCCGATCTATCAAACGACGTCGTTCGTCTTCAATGATGCCGACCACGCGGCCTCGCTGTTCGGCCTGCAGGCATTCGGCAACATCTATACCCGCATCGGCAACCCGACCAACGCGGTGCTGGAAGAGCGCGTTGCCGCGCTCGAGGGCGGCACGGCTGCGCTCGCGGTGGCCTCAGGCCATGCCGCGCAGGTCGTGGTGCTGCAGCAACTGCTGCAGCCCGGCGACGAATTCATCGCCGCACGCAAATTGTATGGCGGCTCGATCAACCAGTTCACTCATGCGTTCAAGAGCTTTGGCTGGAACGTGGTGTGGGCCGATCCCGACGACATCGCGAGCTTCGAACGCGCGGTGACGCCACGCACCAAGGCGATCTTCATCGAATCCATCGCCAATCCCGCCGGCAGCATCACCGACATCGAGGCGATCTCGTCGGTCGCGCGTAAGGCGGGCGTGCCCCTGATCGTCGACAACACGCTGGCCTCGCCCTACCTGATCCGACCGATCGATCACGGCGCCGACATCGTCGTGCACTCGCTGACGAAATTTCTCGGCGGCCATGGCAATTCGCTCGGCGGCATCATCGTCGATGCCGGCACGTTCGACTGGTCGACCGGCGGCAAATATCCGATGCTGTCGGAGCCCCGGCCGGAATATCACGGCATTCGTCTCCAGGAGACCTTCGGCAATTTCGCCTTCGCCATCGCCTGCCGCGTGCTCGGCCTGCGCGACCTCGGCCCGGCGCTGTCGCCGTTCAATGCCTTCATGATCCTGACCGGCATCGAGACGCTGCCGCTGCGCATGCAGAAGCATTGCGACAACGCCAAGGCGGTCGCCGAATTCCTCGCCGGCCATCCGGCGGTGGCCTCGGTGAGCTACGCGGGCCTCGCCAGCGACAAGTACAACCAGCTCGCGCGCAAATACGCGCCGAGGGGCGCAGGCGCCGTGTTCACCTTCAGTCTGAAGGGTGGCTATGATGCCGGCGTCAGCCTCGTCTCGAAATTGCAGCTGTTCTCGCATCTCGCCAATGTCGGCGACACCCGCTCGCTGGTGATCCATCCGGCGTCGACCACGCACAGCCAGCTCGACGACGCCGCCAAGGTGAAGTCAGGCGCCGGCCCCGACGTGGTGCGGCTCTCGATCGGCATCGAGGACAAGGAAGATCTGATCGCAGACCTGGAACAGGCGCTGAGCGCGTAGAGAGCCTCACGCCCGCCATCCGCACCGGGATCTGGCGCTGCGCCTTGCCCAAGGCTCCGCTGCCAAAGGCTCCGCGCCAGCTTCCGTTGCCACAGTCGCTCAACGTCCACGACTCAATCTGAGCGTGGTGATTGCGACTGCACAAGGATGGCCATGAATATCGCCGTAACGGACATCGGAACGCTGTTTCCAATTCCCTCGCAAACGAGCGCTCACGACAAACGGTTCTTGTTGCAGACCATCGCTCTCGCCAAGAGAATCCTCGGATCATTCTCCTATGTCGAGATCGGCTCCTATCTCGGTGGGAGCCTGACCCCATTTCTGCTGGACCCCGGCTGCAAAGCGGTTCTTTCAATCGATGAAAGAGGCCGGCAGCAACCGGACGAGCGCGGAGCAAAGTACGACTACTCCGGCATCACGCACCAGACGATGATCAACAATCTGGTGTCGCGCGGCGTGCCGACGTCCAAGCTGACGACGTTCGACGGCTCCGTCGATTCCGTCCAAGGCGCTGAAAACAGTTTTGAGATCGCCTTCATCGATGGCGAGCACACCGATATCGCCTGCTTCAGGGACTTCCTGTGGACGCTTCCACTGGTGAAGAGCGACGCAGTCATTCTCTTTCACGACAGCACGCTGGTCTACAAGGCGCTCCGCATGATCGGCCTGTACATGCGGAAGTCCGGACAGAAGCACCTGTTCGCGAAGAACAGGGAGTCTGATGTCACGGCCCTCTTGCTCGGAACATTCGCCGAAATCGATTTCTCCAGGGAGTTCGGTCAAGCCGCGAACTGGGACGAATTCTTCGAGCACTCGGAAATCGAGGTCATCCAGCACGTTCTGAAGAACCGGGTGAGCATTCAGTTCGACGCGGTCGTCACCCCGGTCAGGACGTTTCCTGCCTGATCTGCGCCCTCGAACGGACCGCAGTTAACAGTCGTTAACCATATCTGCCGCATACATCGTCCTTGGATCACCCCCCTTTGATTCGGAGCCGACAATGCTGCGCTGGATGGTACCTGCCCTGGCAGTGATGCTGACAGTCTCAGCCGCAAACGCGGCTGACTTACCGGCCCATCCGAAGCGAAAGGCCGCTGCTCCAGCAAAAGTCTATGTCGAGACCGATCCGGACGCGCTGATCTCGCCAGCCGATGGCGTCGGCAGCTATGTCAGCAACTTGCCGGGCACCCCGCTGCTGCCGGGCTCCCACACGCTGCCGGGCTATTACGGCCGCCCCTGGGACTACGACTATCAGGGCTCGTATTACGGCGGGAAGCAGGTCGACTATTTCTGGCGCCTACCCTACTCCTGCGGCATCTACGGCTACTGCTGATCTGATCAGCCGGGCTGACCAACCGGAACTGCGCGCGTCTGCATTTCAGCCGACTGCCGCGATGCCAGCCGTTCCGCCTGCACCACAGCAAGCGTCAATACAACGATCGCAACGGCCTGGTGCGAGAGCGCGAGATCGATCGGCACCTGGTTGATCAGC
Organism: Pseudomonadota bacterium; assembly: GCA_023387695.1. Classification (GTDB taxonomy): domain Bacteria; phylum Pseudomonadota; class Alphaproteobacteria; order Rhizobiales; family Xanthobacteraceae; genus Bradyrhizobium. The sequence continues at coordinate 16,624 of JAEWHT010000411.1, forward strand.
GTGAGGATGCCGAGCACCGCCTGCACACTCACGGCCGCCAGCAGCCAGAGCGCACCGCTCGCCGCCGAGCCCGCACGCGAGCGCACCGCGTCGATCGCATGCAGCACCGCCAGCGTGAACAGCAGATAGGCCGTCATGCGATGCTCGAACTGCACCGTCAGCACGTTGTCGAACATGTTGCGCCACCATGGCGTCTCGAACCACAGTCGTTCCGCTGACGGAATGAACGCGCCATCGATCTGCGGCCAGGTGTTGTAGGCGCGCCCGGCGCGCAGGCCCGCGACCAACGCACCGAAATAGATCTGGATGAAGGTCAGGATCACCAGCACCGCGCTGGTGAAACGCAATCGCGCGGGAACGGCAATCTGCGGCCGTTCGGCGAGCCGCCGCACCGTCCAGACGATGCCGGCGAAGATCAGCAGCGCCAGCACCAGATGCGTCGCCAGCCGATATTGCGACACCTCGACCCGCTCGGAGAGACCCGAGGCCACCATCCACCAGCCGACTGCACCTTGGAGGCCACCGAGCCCGAACAGCAGCCACAGCCGCCGCTTCAATTCACCGGATAGTCCGCCGCGCCACAGGAAGAACAGGAACGGCAGCAGATACGCGACGCCGATGAAGCGACCGAGCAGCCGGTGGCTCCATTCCCACCAGAAGATCTGCTTGAACTCGGAGAGGCTCATGCCTGCATTGAGCTCGCGATATTGCGGGATCTTCTTGTAGGCCTCGAAGGCGTCGGTCCATTGCGCCTCCGACAGCGGCGGCACACTGCCGGTGACCGGCTTCCATTCCACGATCGAGAGACCGGATTCCGTCAGCCGCGTCGCACCGCCGACCAGCACCATCAGCGCGATCAGGGCGGCCACGGAGATCAGCCACCAGCGCACGGCGCGATACGGGCTGGTCGGGGCAAAATTCGTTGTCATTTCAGGGGCAAAACCAGGACTTGAAGGCTTGAACCGGACTGCGTGCCCCTTATAGTCCCCCGCTTCCGCAGTGCAAGTTACGCGAAAGCCGCAACGGTTCCGCCATGACGATCCGTACCCGCAAGTTCCTCGGCGCCATTCTGCTCCTGGTGCTCGCCACCGTCTGGGCCCTGCTCGGCATGGCGGCAGCGCAGATGCCGTGGATTGCCGAATCCGGCTGGCGCCAGGCGATTTATTACGTCGTGGTCGGCATGGGCTGGGTGCTGCCGGCGATGCCGATCGTGAGCTGGATGCAGCGGCCTGATCGCGCGAAATCTAGCTCGTAACGCTGCCCGTCGGCTTCACCGGCGCAAAGGCAACACCGGACACCAGTACGCGCAGCATGCGCAGCGAGCGCACGCGTCCGTCCCAGGAAATGCGCGGCAACGCGCGCAGATTGGTGCGCCCCTCCGCGTCCACGATACCGGGAATGGTCGACACCGCGCTGGCAAAGCCGGCCTCTTCCGCCATCACGACATGGTTGCGCCGAAACGACGAGCGATCACCGAACGGAAAAGCGAGATGCGCGATCTCGCGGCGGAACGATGCTTCTGCCACCGCCTTGCCCATCGTCATCTCGCGCAGCGCAGCCGCATCCTTCATGTTGGCGAGAACGGGATAGTTCACGGTCGCGCTCCCGAACGTGACCAGCGGATCGGCAGCCAATTTGGCGAGATCTTCCCAATTCATCGACGCCTCGCGCGAGAGTGCGGCGAGATCGATGCGGTAGCGCGTGCAGAGATCGGCGATCCCAACTGACAGATCCACTGGGGCAAGCGAGCGCAGCCAACTCTCGAGATGCGAAAACAGCGCCTGCTTCTCGGCGTTATCAGTCACGTTGAAACGCTGCTCGCTGTCGCCCATCATCAGGCTGATGCGGCTCTCGCGCGCAATCACCTGTTCGAGCCCGAGCCACCACGCTTCCCCGACACCATCGGGAAATGCGGTCGGAACGTAGAGCGTAAAGGGCACCGCGTGGCGCGCCAGCACCGGATAGGCGAAGCTGATGAAATCCTTGCTCGCGCCGTCGAAGGTGAGCGCCACGAAGCGCCGATTCTCCGGCAGCGTCACCGCGCGCCGGCAGACTTCGTCCATGCCGACAAAGTCATAATTCCAGCGCTTCAGCGCGCGAATGGCGCGATCGAGAAATCGCGGCGTGATCTCGTGTTCGCGCAACGGCTGGAACGCACTGCGTCGCCGCGGCCGCACGCGCTGAAAGCGCAGGATCGCCCCGGCACCGCGGCTACGCAGCAAGGGTTGGCCGGTGAACCAGGTCAGTTCAAGCCGCAGCCGCTCCAGCCATCTGTCTTCGGATGCCAATACCCCACCTTCGCGTTCGCCGGCGGCCCGTTCCCTCGCTCATTGTCATTACCCTTTGTTGACATTTGTTTGCAAAGGTCGGCCGCAGGCCGAAATACGTATTTTTCGTTTTCTCGACAGGTTTCGCGAATGACCATGGCTGCGGCGATGCAAAGCCGGACGGCAGAATCGCCAGCGCGGTCGAAAGCGAGCCGCATCGCGCGGGTCGATGTCGTCACCGATCTCGGCGAGGCCGAGGCGGTCTGGCGTGGCTTCGAAGAGCCCGGCCATCTTGCCACGCCCTACCAGCGGTTCGACCTGTTGAGCCCGTGGCAGCGGCTGGTTGGAAGCCACGAAGGCGCCCGTCCCTTCATCGTGATCGCCCGCAACGCTGAGCAGACACCACTCGCGCTGCTTCCGCTCGCACTGCGCCGGGGCCACGGCGTTCGCACGGCCTGCTTCATGGGCGGAAAGCACACGACCTTCAACATGGGGCTGTGGGACGCCGATTTCGCAGCCCAAGTCGTTGCCGCCGATCTCGACACGCTGTTCGCCCCGCTGCAGGCGCATGTCGACGTGCTCGCCCTGACGCAGCAGCCGAAGCGCTGGCAAGATCAGCAGAACCCGTTCGCGCTCCTGCCGCAGCAGAGCACGATCAATGGCTGTCCCCTGCTGGTGATGGAGCCGGGCGGCCCGCCCGCATCGCGGATCAGCAATTCTTTCCGTCGCCGGCTGAAGAGCAAGGAGAAGAAGCTCCAGGCGTTCGCCGGTTACCGCTACCACCTCGCAACGACGGATGCGGACGTCAGCCGCCTGCTGGACTGGTTCTTCCGCGTCAAGCCGGTGCGGATGGCCGAGCAGAAGCTGCCGAACGTCTTTGCCGAACCCGGTGTCGAACAATTCATCCGGAGCGCCTGCCTTGCACCGCGGGGAGAAGGCCGTGTCATCGACATCCACGCGCTCGAGTGCAATGACGAAGTGATCGCGATCTTCGCCGGCGTCGCCGACGGCCAGCGCTTCTCGATGATGTTCAACACCTACACGATGTCCGAGCACGCCCGCTACAGCCCGGGCCTGATCCTGATGCGCTACATCATCGATCGTTACGCCGAACGCGGCTACCGCTCGCTCGACCTGGGCATTGGCTCGGACGACTACAAGCGCATGTTCTGCAAGGACGACGAGAACATCTTCGACAGCTTTGTGCCCCTGACCTCTCGCGGCAAGCTTGCGGCGATGGCCATGTCCTCACTCAATCACGGCAAGCGGCTGGTGAAGCAGAACCAGATGCTGTTCGACGTGGCGCGCAGGCTGCGGCAGGCGTTCGGCTAGCACGCCCACGCCCCGAAGAATTCAAGCCGCTTGCAAGCTGCCCTCTCGTGGGATCACGCGGCCGCGACACGCGCCGGAGTCTCAACTCCACCCGACGGCTGCACCGGCCGGCCCAGCATCTTCACGTCGCTGAAGCCGACGGCCTTGAGCTGCTCGCACATCAGCACACGTGCATCCGCCTCCATCGAGACATCAGGCACCACGACCGCGCGGGCATTCGTCGTCAGGAGCTCGGCGGGCAGATCGGAGGCGCCACCTGCGTCGAGCAACACATAGTCGTAAGCACGCATCAGAGCATCCACCGCAAGCGCTACCCGCGGCGACTGCAGCAAGCTGTGGTCGAAGCCGGGGCGCCCAGCCATGACGAGATGCAGCCGCGAAAGCTTGTCGCGGGTAATCACCTGCGCAAACGACGCCTGTCCCTGCATCAATTCGGCCAATCCGGGCGCCGAGGCGTCCACAGAGACGGCAGCAATGGTCGGCGAGGACGCGGCCAGATCGATCACCACGACGCGCGCGTCGCGCGCCAGATGCCGGGCGAGCGTCAGCGTTGACAGCGTAATGGCCTCTTCCGGTGCGGTGCCGAGGACCGTGACCTTCTTCGCGCTTGCCCCGGCAGCCCTCAGACTCTCGGCCACCTGACCAATCTCGGCCAATTCGTTGACTTCGGCATCCGCCGTCATGTCCGGCTGGAGCGGCGCCGGGTCCATCTCAACGGCATCGACCGCAGGTTCGCGACGGGCCACCGCCGGCGTCAACGTAGCGACGGCACGCGGCGCGGTCTGGCGCAGGAGTTCGCCGGTGACGACGAGACCGGACGACAGCAACAGCGTCGCCAGCGTCGCGATCAGCACGATCGGCAGCTTCTTCGGATAGGCCGGCATGTTGGAGACGATGGCGCGCGAGATGATGCGCCCGTCCGTCGGTGCGGTATCGATGGTTTCGCGGGTGCTGGCCTCGCGATACTTGGCGAGATAGGTCTCGAGCAGGTCGCGCTGCGCCTTGGCTTCGCGATCGAGCGCGCGGAGCTGGACGTCCTGGCCGTTGGTGGCGGTCGCCTGCTTCTTGAGCTGCTCGAGGCTGACCGACAGTTCCTGCACCCGTCCGCCGGCGAAGCGCGCGTCGTTTTCGAGCGCACGGGCGATCTTCGCGGCCTCATCCCGGATCTGGTTGTCGAGGTCCGCGAGTTGCGCCTTCAACTCTTTGATGCGCGGATGATTGCCCAGCAACGTCGAGGATTGCTCGGCCAATTGAGCCCGCAACGCCACGCGCTGCTGGTTTGGCGTGCGCAATGAGTCCGAGTTCAGCACTTCGGAGGCCTCGATCGGCTTGCCGCTCTGGAGCATCTCGCGGATCAGGCGCGCCTTCGCCTCGGCATCGGCCTTCAGCGCGCGCGCATTGTTGAGCTGGGTGTTGACCTCGCCCATCTGCTGGTTCGACAGCGTGGTGTTATTGGTACCGACGAAGAGGCTCGACTTCGAGCGGAAGTCTTCCACCTTGGCCTCGGCATCGGAGACCTTCTTGCGCAAGCTCTCAATCTCGCCGGCCAGCCACGAACTGGCGTTCTTGGCCTGCTCCTGGCGCGCATTCTGCTGGAGCACAAGGTAGCCGTCGGCAATCGAGTTGGCGACGCGCGCAGCGAGATCCGGATCAGCCGACTGGAATTCGACCACGATGACCCGCGACTTGTCGACGGCGTAGGCCTGAAGCCGATCATAATACGCGTCGAGAACGCGCTCTTCCGGCGTCATCGAAAACGGATCGCGACCGATTCCCACCAGTGCCGCGAGCGATTTGAGCGGCGAGATGCCCTGCAGCACCGGATCGAACTCCGGCCGCTCGGCAAGCTTGTTCTTCTTGATGATCTCGCGCGCGAGGTCGCGCGACAGCACGAGCTGCACCTGGCTGGTCACGGCCTCAGGGTCGAGCGCCTGGCGCTCCTCGGTGCTGCGGTCGCTGCTCGGGCGCAGGAACACGTTCTCGCGGCCGTCGATCAAAATGCGCGATTCGGACTTGTAGCGGGGCGTGATGAGGTTGACGATTGCGACGGAGCCAACGAGCGCCAGCACTGTCGGCACGATGATCCAGCGGCGCTTGCGGGCAAGTGCGCCGCCAAGCGCGTGCAGATCGATGTCACCGGATTCGACCGAGGACTGCTTCACAGCAATCGGCGCAGGCATGGCTTCAACGTTGGGCCTCGCCTCGGGCTTGGCCTTCGAAACGGCCCGCTCAATGACGGCCTTGTCCTTGCCGGCACGCCAGAACGCTAAACGCATCGAACACTCCCGCGGGGCAACGCCACTCACCGACCTCAATGGCGGCGATTACACTCCATTAAGGTTGCCGCTGGGTTAATCGCGGACGCGCACCGACATCACCCGCGAACCCGTCACCTTTTGTTAACCACGAGGCCCCTTAATCCATCTCGATATTTCGAGAACATTGTCGACGTCGAGCGCTGGTCTTGATCATGCCCCCCTCTCCCGACCAGCCGCTTCGAATCCTGCACGCGGTGCGCGCCCCTGTCGGCGGCATCATCCGCCACATCCTCGATCTCGCCAACGGCCAGGTCGATCGCGGGCACCATGTCGGCATTCTCGCCGATAGCCTCACGGGCGGCGAGCGTGCGGACAAGGCGCTGGCCGAGCTGGCACCGCGACTGAAGCTCGGCGTGCATCGGCTGGCGATCCGCCGCGAACCGTCGCCGGAGGATTTTCTGGTGTGGCTGCGCATGCGCCGCCTGATCGCCACGCTCAAGCCTGACGTCCTGCACGGCCACGGCGCCAAGGCCGGCGCTTTCGTCCGCATGCGTCGCCGTGCGGACGACACCATCCGCATCTACACTCCGCATGGCGGCTCGCTGCACTATCCGCTCAACACGCTGAAGGGCGAGTTCTACGCGCGCCTCGAACGCACGCTGATGGATTCGACCGACCTGTTCCTGTTCGAGAGCGCCTTTGCCCGCGACACCTATCAGCGCATCGTCGGCACGCCCAAGGGCGTCGTGCATTGCGTGTTCAACGGCGTGACGCCGGAGGAGTTCGAGCCCATCGTCATCGCCGATGACGCAACCGACCTCGCCTATGTCGGTGAGTTCAGGCACATCAAGGGCGCCGATCTCCTGGTCGATGCGGTGGCTCGGCTGCGCGAGAGCGGCAAACAGGTGACGTTGACGCTCGGCGGCGATGGCGAGGAGACGGCGGCGCTGAAGGCCCAGGTCGAGCGGCTCGGCCTGACGGACAAGATCCGCTTCATCGGTCACGTCAAGGCGCGCTACGGCTTCTCCAAGGGGCGACTGCTGGTGGTGCCCTCGCGCGGCGATTCGATGCCCTATGTCGTGATCGAGGCGGGCGCGGCCGGCATTCCCATGATCGCGGCACGAGTCGGCGGCATTCCAGAGATTTTTGGCAGCGAGAGCCCTGCCCTATTCGCCGCGAGCAACGCCGACGCCATGGCCGAGGCGATCGCGGCCGCGCTCGACAATCCGCAAGGAACGGCGCAGCGCGCGGCCTCCTTACGTGACCGGATCTCGGCGCATTTCTCCCAGCAGGCGATGGTGGACGGCGTGCTCGCGGGATACCGCGACGCATTTACCAATCATTAACCATTCTCCGGGCCGCTTTAGAGAATCTTCCGATTTGTCCGATACTCCAAGCGACCAGGGGATGCTTCGCCCGGGACGCAAGGTTGCGCCCGCGGGTCTTTGGAATGGACGGACGCCCGTGGAAACGCTCAACGCACGCTCGATGCTCGATGCCGCGACCAGCGCCGCGGCTCAATCGTCTGATCAGCCCTTCGTCGAACGTCGCCGCCGCCTGACCCCGGCTGCGCTTGACGTCGTCAACCAGAAAGTCGCCCGCGCCTATTCGCCGATCGTGATCGCCGGCGCCGTTCGCGTCGTCGATTTCGTGCTGCTGAGCGTCGTCGGCATTGCGCTCTATGTCGGCTATGTCATGCCGATGTCTGGCTTCAGCTGGACTTATCCTGCTGAGATCGTCGCCGTCGCGGTCGCCGCCGTGGTCTGCTTCCAGGCCGCCGACATTTACGAGGTGCAGCTGTTTCGTGGCCAGCTTCGGCAAATGACACGGATGATCTCGTCCTGGTCATTCGTTTTCCTACTGTTCATCGGCATCTCCTTCTTCGCCAAGTTCGGCAGTGCAACGTCGCGGCTTTGGCTCGCAGCCTTCTACTTCCTCGGCCTCGCCGCACTGGTCGCCGAGCGCCTTATCCTCCGCTCGATGGTGCGTAACTGGGCGCGCCAGGGCCGGCTCGATCGCCGCACCATCATCGTCGGCTCCGACCGCAACGGCGAGGAACTGGTGGAGGCGCTGAAGGCGCAGGAGGATTCCGACATTCACGTGCTCGGCGTGTTCGACGATCGCAATGACAGCCGCGCGCTCGACACCTGCGCCGGTGCGCGCAAGCTCGGCAAGGTCGACGATATCGTCGAATTCGCCCGCCGCACCCGCGTTGATCTGGTGCTGTTTGCACTGCCGATCTCGGCGGAGACGCGCATCCTGGAAATGCTGAAGAAGCTCTGGGTATTGCCGGTCGACATCCGCCTCTCGGCCCACACCAACAAGCTGCGCTTCCGTCCCCGCTCCTATTCCTATCTCGGCGAGGTGCCGACGCTCGACGTATTCGAGGCGCCGATCACCGACTGGGATCTGGTGATGAAATGGCTGTTCGATCGCGTGGTCGGCGCTCTCGCGCTGCTCGCAGCGCTTCCGGTCATGGCGCTGGTGGCGTTGGCAGTGAGGCTCGACAGCCCCGGCCCGATCCTGTTCCGCCAGAAGCGGTTCGGCTTCAACAATGAGCGCATCGACGTCTACAAGTTCCGCTCGATGTATCATCACCAGGCTGACCCGACGGCTGCGAAGGTCGTGACCAAGAACGATCCGCGGGTCACCCGCGTCGGCCGCTTCATCCGCAAGACCAGCCTCGACGAGCTCCCGCAGCTGTTCAACGTGGTGTTCTCCGGCAACCTCTCTCTCGTCGGCCCGCGTCCGCACGCGGTGCAGGGCAAGCTGCAGAGCCGGCTGTTCGACGAAGCCGTCGACGGTTATTTCGCCCGCCACCGCGTCAAGCCCGGCATCACCGGCTGGGCTCAGATCAACGGCTGGCGCGGCGAGATCGACAATGAAGAGAAGATCCAGAAGCGCGTCGAGTTCGATCTCTATTACATCGAGAACTGGTCGGTGTTGTTCGACCTCGTCATTCTCCTGAAAACGCCGATCTCGCTGCTGACCAAGAACGAGAACGCGTACTGAGTTGTGGTGCCATGTCCCGGTCAGGCCGGGCCGTGACAGCGTGTTTGTGGCGTACTATTAGCGTGGGCATGTGATGGCGTATGCGGCAACAGCTGGGGAAATGACCGTAGCCGCACCGGCTGCGCCTGGCGTGTTGGCCCTTCAGCGCGCGCTGGTGTGGCTGGTCGGCGCATCAGGCGCGATCGTCTTCATCGAGCCGAGCCCCTACGAGATCGCGACGCTGCTCGCCACCGTCGCCTTCTTCGCCACCGGCCTGCGGCTCAAGCTCGTGCTGATGCCGCTGGTGCTGGCGCTGGTCCTTCTTAATTTCGGCTACACTATCAGCGCGATTCCGCTGCTCGAGCAGTCCGAAGTCGCAAGCTGGATCGCGACCTCATGGTACATGGCGGTGACCGTGGTGTTCTTTGCCATGATCACGTCCGAGGACACGGCAGCGCGGCTCGACATGCTCCGCCGCGGCCTCGTGGTCGGCGCAATGGTGGCTTCGCTTTCGGCGATCGCCGGCTATTTCAACCTCGTTCCCGGGGGGCACGATCTCCTGACGCTCTACGAGCGCGCGCGCGGCACGTTCAAGGACCCGAACGTGCTCGGCGCCTTCCTGATCCTGCCGGCTCTGTTTGCGCTTCAGAGCGTGGTCTCGGACAAGTTCGCCAAGGCATTCCGCAACGTCATCGCCTTTGGCGTGATGTCGCTGGCGATCCTGCTCGCCTTCTCCCGCGCCGCCTGGGGCGGGTTGGTGCTGACCTCGGCCTTCATGCTGGCCCTGATGGTGCTGACGAGCCGCACCAATGCGCAGCGCTCGCGCATCATCATCATGGCCATCGTCGCGGTGGTGCTGGGCCTTGCGCTGATCGCGGTGCTGCTGTCATTCGACTCCATCGCCGAAATGTTCAAGCAGCGCGCGAGCTTCGACCAGAGCTACGACGAGGGCCGCTTCGGCCGTTTCGGCCGGCACATCCTTGGCGCGGAGATGGCACTCGACCTGCCGTTCGGCATCGGCCCGCTGCAGTTCCACCGCTTCTTCCCCGAAGACACCCACAATTCCTATCTGAACGCCTTCATGTCCGGCGGTTGGCTCTCCGGCGTCTGCTATCCCGCGCTGGTCTTCACCACAGTGATCACGGGCTTCCGCCACATCTTCGTTCGCGTACCCTGGCAGCGCGCGTATCTGGCGGTGTTCTCGGCCTTCGTCGGCACCGTCGGCGAAAGCTTCGTGATCGACACCGACCACTGGCGCCACTTCTGGATGATGCTGGGCGCGATGTGGGGCATGATCGCGGCCGCGCAGGCCTACAGGATCAGGTCTGACGTGGACGCTTCTTCAGCTTGAGATCGGGCCGCTTCTCCGGCGGTGTTTCGATCAGCCCCTTCAACGTCGCGGTCGCAGCCAGGATGCTCTTGTAGCCCTCGGTGGCGAAACGCAGCAGCAGACGCAGCTCCTCATCGGTGTAGGCGCTGAACACCTTCTCCATCGCCTGCTGCATCGGCACGTAGAGCTGACCGATCTTCATCGCGGTCTCCGGCACGACGGCGATGAACACCTTGCGGCGATCGGCTTCATCCCGCTCGCGGCGCACCAGCCCTGCTTTCTCGAGCCGGTCAACGACGCCGGTAATGGCGCCTGTCGTCAGCCCCGTGACCTCGGCAAGGCGGCCCGCGGTCACCCGTCCCTCGAGATAGAGAATGTCCATGCATTCGAGGTCGGAATTGGCAATTCCGGCCACGTTCGCAACGGCTTGTCCGTACAGCACGCCCTGCGCGGAGGACCGGCGCATCGCCTCCTCCAGTTCACCCAACAACGCAGTGCGCGCTTTCGTCCTTGACAAGGCCGGCCTCATATCTTAGTCGATATATATCTTAGTCACTAAGAGATTTAGTGACCGTAATTTCTCCTAGCACCACGGAAACGTCGGGAGCAAGCCAATGTCTCATCGTCCCCGCAAGGCCCTGATCATCGGTGCCGGCATCGCCGGTCCCGTTGCCGCAATCCTGCTGCGCCGCGCCGGCATCGAATCCGCGATCTACGAAGCCTGGCCCTACTCCAAGGGCATGGGCGGCGGCCTCCAGATCGCGCCGAACGGCATGCATGTCATGGACGAGATCGGGCTCGCAGACGAGTTGATCAGCCGCGGCTCGATCGCGGAGTCCTTTGATTTCTTTTCGCAAGAAGGCCGACGGCTTGGTTCGATCAATCGCGACATGGCGCGACGCTTCGGCCAGCCCGCCGTCAATGTCTGCCGCGCCACGCTCAACGAAATGCTGATCGACAAGGCCTGGTGCGCCTGCGTCTCGCTCTATTTCGACAAGCGCCTGATCAAGATCGAGGATCGTGGCGATCAGTCGATCATCGCTTATTTCGCCGACGGCACCACGGCCGAGGGCGATTTCCTGATCGGCGCGGACGGCGTGCATTCGATCACGCGGCGACAGGTCGTGCCTGATGGGCCCAAGCCGTTCAACACTGGCCTAATCGGCTTCGGCGGCTTCGTACCGCATGCGGTCCTCGACGGCCGCGCAGTCGGCAGGAACGTCGAGACCACGTTCGGACAAAGCGGCTTCTTCGGCTATGGCCATTGCAGCCCGGACCCGAAGGACGGCGTGATGTGGTGGAGCACCCAGCCCGCGCACGGCATGGATGCGGCCATGTTCCGCGCGCTCGACGCGCAGACGCTGAAGCAGCATCTGCGCGGCTTCCATCACGGCTGGCACGATCCGATCCCTGCCATCATCGAGGCCGCCGAGAACATCGTCGTCACCGACACACTCGACGTCGCGACCTTGCCAACCTGGTCGCGCAAACGCTCGCTGCTGATCGGCGATGCCGCGCATGCAACCAGCCCCCATGCCGGCCAGGGCGCCTCGCTCGCTCTGGAAGACGCGATGCGGCTCGCCCGTCTGATGCAGGAGGGCCAGGAGCTCAGCGCTACCTTCCAGGCCTTCGAGGCCGACCGGCGTCCGCGCGCCGAGAAGATCGTTGCGCTTGCCCGCCGCAACGGCAACAACAAGCGCGAGCTCAGCGCCACCGGCGCGTTCATTCGCAATCAGATGATCAAATGGCTATTGCCACTGGGCTCGAAGAGCATGGATTTCATGTACGCGTATGATGCGCGGGCCGCGTAGCTTAAGCGCCTAGCCTTCTACCTCAAACCTCAGCCCGGCGTGATCGACCAACCGCTTGATCAGCTTGTGCTGCATGGCTGCGCCCGGCGTCCAAAGACCAGCCGGAACATCGGGCGTGTCGCGCAGCAGGCAGATCGCGCATTCGGAGATCATCTTGGCCGTTGACGCATAGCCGGGATCGAGATCGCCCTTCACCGCTGCGCGAACCTGACGGCCATCGGGTGCGATCGCGACATAGAGCAGATCATAGTGACCGTTCTCCCGCTCTTCCTTCGACGGTCCTTCGCCGGGCTTGAGTGCCTTGGGACCGGTCTTTTCGCTGTTGGCGGCCATCACCAGCTTGGCATTGGCCTGGCCTTCGTCGCCCGCTCCTGTCAGCACCATCTCGTCGTAGACAAAGTCCCTGCCATAGGGGAATCCCATCAGCATATTGGAGCGATGGACGTTGCGCGTATTCAGCGTCGCCATCGCGAATGGGGCCGACCAGGACTGCAGGTCTTCCTCGAAAACAGGCTTGTTGCCACGCGGTTGCTTGGGCCCCTCGAAGCCGGGCGTGAAGGCGAATGGATCCTTGAGGATCGACACCAGGCTGAGATCCTGCGCTACGGCTTCAAAAGTGACCCTTGCGCTCGCCGAGGTGCCGCCGGAGAACTTCCAGCTGAGGTCGCGGACGCGCCCCTTGACGCGAGGGACCGGCGCGCCGAACACGCGTCGGGCTTCCTCCTGCACGAAGAACGCACCAAGCTCGAAGGGAATGGAATCGAAGCCGCAGGAGAAGATGATGCGCGCACCGCTCGCCTTCGCGGCCGCCTCATGCCTGTCGATCATCTGCTTCAGCCAGATCGGCTCCCCGCAGAGATCGATGTAATCGGTGCCCGAGGCAACACATGCGGCCAGCAGGTCGGTGCCATAGAGCTGGTACGGACCAACCGTGGTGACGACGAGCTTCGCTTGATCGACCATCGCCTGCAGCGACGCCGGATCGGCGGCGTCGGCAACGATGAGGGGCGTATCAGCAGGTGCGCCGATCGCATCGCGCACGGACGCAAGCTTGTCTCTGCTGCGTCCCGCCATCGCCCATGTCGGTGCGCCGTCGCCGATGTAGTGCGCAGCGAGATACTCGGCGACGAGCTGGCCGGTGTATCCCGTTGCGCCGTAGACAACGATGTCGAACTTCGAGGACACCGACCTTACGCTTCCACCTCGAAGGTCAGCCCCGCGTTGTCCCGCAACCGCTTGATGAGCTTGTGCTGCATCGCTGCACCGGGCGTCCAGAAGCCGGCAGCCACGTCCGTCGTGTCGCGCAGCATGCAGATTGCGCATTCCGAGATCATTTTCGACGTCGAACCGTAGCCGGGATCGCGGTCGCCGGTCACGCCGGCGCGGACCATGCGTCCGTCGGGGGCGCTCGCGACGTAGAGCAGGTTGAAGAGCCCGTTCTCCCGCTCTTCCTTCGACGGCCCCTCGCCCGGCTTCGGCGCGCTCGGGCCGGTCTTCTCGGCATTGGCCGCCATGACGCGCTTGGCGTTGGCCTCGCCCCTCTCGCCGGGACCGGTCAGAACCATCTCGTCGTAGACGAAGTCCTGGCCATAGGGAAAGCCCATCAGCATGTTGGAGCGATGGACGTTGCGGGTGTTGATCAGCGCCATCATGAACGGCGCGGCCCAGGACTGCAGGTCGTCCTCGAGCAGCGGCTTGTTGCCCCGCGGCTGCTTCGGTCCGGTGAAGCCCGGGGTCAGCGCGAACGGATCGTTCAGGATTGCGACGAGGCTGATGTCCTTGGCGACCGCGTCGAAGGTCGCCTTGGCACTCGCCGCAGTGCCGCCCGAAAGCGTGCCGCGCATGTCGCGCACGCGACCCTTCACGCGCGCGGCCGGAGCGCCAAACACACGTTTGGCTTCTTCCTGGACGAAGAACGTACCGAGCTCGAACGGCACGGAATCGAAACCGCAGGAGAACACGATACGCGCGCCGCTATCCTTTGCATCCGCCTCATACTTGTCGATCATCTGCCGCATCCAGATCGGCTCGCCGCAGAGATCGAAATAATCCGTGCCGGTCGCAACGCAGGCGGCGAGAAGCTCCTCACCGTAGAGCTGATACGGACCGACCGTCGTGATGACCGACATGGTCTGCTCCGCCATCGCCTTCAGCGAGGCGGCGTCCGACGCATCGGCCACGATGAGCGGTGTGTCAGCCGGCGCGCCGATCGCATCGCGCACGGATTTCAGCTTGTCGAGGCTGCGGCCCGCCATCGCCCATTTGAGCTGCTTGTCGTTCTTGTAGTGTGCCGCCAGATATTCAGCGACGAGCTGGCCGGTGAAACCGGTCGCGCCGTAAACAACGATGTCGAACTTCGCAGAGCTCATGATCGGCCTTTACTTCTTTGCGTAACTCACGCCCATGCCGGCACGGACGTCGCTTTGAATACCATAGGGCGGGATCGGATAGCGCAGGCCGTTCTTGGCCAGCGCCTTCATGCCCTCAATTGCCTTGGCGAGATGATGCGGCTTCAGCGCCATCAGCATCTCCTCGTCCGGCACGCCGCCATAGCGCCGTTCGGCATAGCATGGCAAGGACAGGCTGGGCTCACCGGTTTTGAGCGCCCGCCCCCAGGAATCCGCGCAAGCGGTTTCGCCGACAACGCCCCATTCGAATTTCTTGTATCCGGTATACTGAAGCCCGTTGATCAGAATGATCATCTGCCCGGGGGTCGCATAGACGAGGCAGATGTCCGGCGGATCAAGCCGGCCGCTGGCAAGCGGGCTGACCGCCAGCGCCTGATACTGGCCGAATGGAACCACGTCGAGCGCCTCTTGGCGCTTGCGCGCATCCTCCGCGGTGCCGTGCCAGACGCCAACGTAGTTTTCGCCGGCAAGCCATTTTTCGTCCTGCGGCGCGAGCCCGATCACCGCACGGCACTGCGCGCCGACGAGATCCTCGCCGGTGATGCCGACGGTCCAGCCGAGCCGCGAGGCCATGCTGACGATCTGGTCGGTGGTATGGACCGCATTCGGCCGACGGATCTTCGGGATCGCCTCCATCTCGGCCGCATGCGCGAACAGCTTCATCCCGATCACCGTCGTCTTCAGCCGCAACAGGCTGTTGAGATCGGCGACGATGCCGGCAAGATCAATTCTGTCTGCACTCTGCTGCTGCATGGCGTCCTCCCGGCCGGCGATCACGCGCCGGTGCTGTGTTCTTGTTCTGCAGCTCTCGTTCTAGTCCTTGCGCGGCCCGGGAAGCAACTCGCTGGTCCTGCCTCTGAGGCGGTAGACCAGAAGGCCAATCCACTCGCGGACCGCTACTTCGGTTCGGCCGAGGCCATCCGCGGCCATGTTTGTGAAAGAGAATAAATCGTCGCGACCGCCCATCCGCCAATCAACCGGATAGGCCTCAACGTCGAAACCCGCCTTGCGGAAGATTCCCATCGAGCGCGGCATGTGGAAGGCTGACGTGACCAGAAGCCAGCGCTCGCCCGGCTTCGGGGACACCAAGCGCTTCGTGAAGATGGCGTTCTCGTAGGTGTTGCGCGACTCGCGCTCCACGATCAGGCGCTCCTTGGAAATGCCGGCATTTTCCAGAACCGGTGCCGAATAGTCGGCTTCCCTCGCATCGTTTGCGATCAGGTTGGCAGAGCCCCCGGTGAATACGACACGCGCGTGCGGATAGCGACGCGCGAGCTCGGCCGGCGCCAACAGGCGATCGGCTGCGTGCGCGACGACCGGCGTGTTGTGTGCCGCCGACAAATCGGTATCGACGGAGCCGCCCAGCACGATGATGCCATCTGGCGCGCCGCGCGACGGATCCCACGGAGGAAAGCGCGACTCCAGCGGATACAGCAGGAGATTGCCGAGCGGTGAAAAGGCGGTGAGCGCGAGCAGGACCAGCGTCGTCGCCGCCAATCTGCGGCCAAGCACGGCAAATCGCGTTGCCATCAGCACGACAGAGACGATCCCGAGCTCGACCAGAAGATTGATCGGCAACACCGCGGCGCCAAATGTCTTGGAAAGAACGAAGAACAGGACAAACCTCGCTGAAATGATCGCGCCTGCGACGCGCGGGCTTGACCTGCCCGCCCATCTTCAGAAATCTTCTTGGAAGAGGATCGATCGCCGGGTCAAGCCCGGGCGTCACGGGTTCTCATGGCGAATTCTGATGAAACCGGACGGACGTGGCAAATGACCCATCATCACCTGCATTCAAGCCCCGAGACCTGTCATTGGGGCTTCTTCGAAGCCGCGCTCAAGCCCGTTCTCACCATCAAGAGCGGCGATGAGGTCACCGTCGATACGATCAGCGGCGGCCCGGACGTCCTGCCCGACCGGAGCAAGTTTCACATCCCGCCGGAGATGCTCGAGGTTCACGCCAAAAGCGAACGCATGGTCCCCGGCCACATCCTCACCGGCCCAATCGCGGTCGACGGCGCCGAACCCGGTGATGTGCTCCAGATCGATATCATCGACGTCCAGCTTCGACAGGATTGGGGCTGGAATCTGATCAAGCCCCTGTCCGGCACCCTGCCCGATGATTTCCACGAGACGCGGATCATCAACATCCCGCTGGACCGGACGCGCATGGTCGGCCGCATGCCGTGGGGCCTCGATCTGCCGCTCAAGCCCTTTTTCGGTGTGATGGGCGTCTCGCCGCCGCCGGCCTGGGGCCGCATCTCATCGCTGATCCCGCGCGCGATGGGCGGCAATCTCGACAACAAGGAGCTGAGCGCCGGCGCGACATTGTACTTGCCGGTGTTCGTGCCGGGCGCGCTGTTCTCCTGCGGCGACGGGCACGGCGCGCAGGGCGACGGCGAGGTCTGCGTCACTGCGATCGAGACCGCACTGCAGGGCCGCTTCCGCCTGACGCTGCGCAAGGATCTGCGGTTCGCCTATCCCCGCGCGGAGACGTCGACCCACTACATAACGATGGCAATGGACCCAGACCTCGACCAGTGCGCGGTACGGGCGCTGCGAGACATGATCGTCCTGCTCGGCGAAACACGAAACCTGTCGCGCGAGGATGCCTATACGCTGTGCAGTCTGGCGGCCGATCTGCGGGTGACCCAGACCGTCAATGGCTCCAAGGGCATCCATTGCATGATCGAAAAAGCGATCGTGCACGGCTGAGCCCCGACCACACCTCCTGACCTGCTGACGTCACGCCGCCGTGCGGGTTTTCGCGCGGCGCTTCAGCGCGCGCCAGTTTTTCTTAGCGATTCCAATGTGCTGCATGACCGCAAAAGCCCGGATTTGACTTCCACCCCCGAACCTAAATAGAGTCTTAATCGTTACTTTTATGTACCCGAGTAAGAGGCTAGCGTTCGGGCCATGGCCACCGAAAAAGCCGAGACTGACCGCATTCCCGTAACCTTGGCGCTCTCGACCATCACCTACCTGGAGAAGTTGGTGAGACAGGGCACCCACGGCACCAGCGTTCCCGGCGTCGCACGTACTTTGATCGAGGAAGGCATCCGTCTCGCCATCAAGGACGGACTTTTGTCGATTCGCGACAATGGCAGGACGTAAGCCGCGCCGAACGTGAAGCGGACGGATCTCAGCGACGTTTGGTCAATTGTCGCAACCTGGGACCGTTTACAAATGCCTGTGCTCTCACCAACCTGGACCAACGAAAGAATTGAACTTTTAAAGCAACATTTCGAGGCCGGCCTGTCCTGCCGCGAGATCGCGGCCGACATCGGCGTCAGCCGCAATGCCGTGATCGGCAAGCTGTCGCGCCTCAATCTCACACGCGGTCGCTCGGTCGACGAGCGCAGGCTCCAAGACAGAAATCTGGACAGGATCAGCGCGCCGCGCGCGCCCAAGGCCGTGCCCCGCATCCAATTTGAAATGCTCGCCACGATCTATGGCGAAGCAGAGGTCCCTGTCGCGACCGGCCCGATCGATGAGGCCAATCGCTGCTCGCTAATGGAGCTCAGCGAGAACCGTTGCCGCTGGCCGATATCGACGCCGGGCGCGGAAGATTTCTGCTTTTGCGGCAATACCGCACACGACGGACAGCCCTATTGCACCGGCCACAGCCGCCTCGCCTATCGACCGAACTCGCGCGCGCGTGTCATGCGCGGCTGAAGCAAGCCGCACCCTCTCCCCACAAAGAAAAACCTCCGGCAGGGCACTACCGGAGGTTTCTGGAGGCTTAGCGTGAAGCTAAGAGCCGTGACTTTCGAAACCGGCTGATCCCTATATAGCTGACCAACTCAGGTAAGTAAATAAAATTGGCAGCGATCGAATCGCATAGCTCGTCTTCGTCGCTCGCGGAGGAGATTTCTGATTTTTGAAATCGGCTTCTCTTCAAGAAAAAGCCCCGGCGGTTTCCCGTCGGGGCTCTCTGATCGATACGCGCGATCGATTAGAAGTTGCGCTGAGCGCGCAGCATCATGGTGACCGAGTTCTGGTCCTTCAGCTCGTACACCGCACCCGGCTTCGCCGCGGTGGAGATGGCCGGAGCCGTGATGGAGCCGGAGTACTTCTGGTCGAGACGCGACCAGCTCAGGTCGGCCGTGAACGCCAGGTTCTTCACCGGAGTCCACACGGTGTTGACACCGACGACGCCGAAGTTGAAGTCCGGGTTACAGGTCGCACCAGCCACGGCGATCGTCGCGAAGTTCGCGCAGATCAGGGCCTTGCCCGTCGTGCCGTACTTCAGCTGGGCATAACCACCGTAGACGGCGCTCGCCCAGTTCGGGCTCCAGTTGTGGGTGTAGCCACCACGGAGACCCCAGGTCTTGACGGTATCGATGCTGCTGCCGGCACCGAAGACGCCGTCAGCAAGACCGGCGAATGCGATGCTCTGATAGGCACCGGAGCTGCTGCCGCCGAACATGAAGAAGCTCTGCGGGAACAGGCTCTGGAAGTTGTAGCGGGTAGCACCGTCCGTGTAGACAGCCTGCAGGTTGATGACGTCGCCCGCGCCGGTCGGGATGTTCTTGATCGACAAGGCACCCTGAACAGCCCAGCCCCACTTGTCGGCGGGATGGTTGCTCGGCTCGGTCGTGCTGTAGTAGCCGGCATGGATGTCATGGCCAACGACCGAGATCTGGGCCAGACCCCAGGCCTGGTCAACGCGCACTGCGCCGATGATGTCGGGAACGCGCGTTCCACCCCAATCGTTGACGCCGTAGTTGCCCTGAATGAGGGCAGCGGCAGCGTTCGCGGCAGCCGAGGTCACGGTCACGCCACCCGCAGCGTTAGCAGCAGCGGAAGCGGTGAAACCGGTGACGTTCCACAGGTTCGACTGACCGTTAGACGCCGAGGTCTCTTCTTCCAACGCGAGCGAACCGGTGATGCCCTGGCCGAAATCGGCCGTGTAGGCGAACTGGTTCACGC
This sequence comes from Pseudomonadota bacterium, assembly GCA_023387695.1. Taxonomy (GTDB): domain Bacteria; phylum Pseudomonadota; class Alphaproteobacteria; order Rhizobiales; family Xanthobacteraceae; genus Bradyrhizobium. The sequence continues at coordinate 35,953 of JAEWHT010000411.1, forward strand.
CGTTGACGTGG
>JAEWHT010000422.1 GCA_023387695.1 Pseudomonadota bacterium
CGGGCGCCACCTGCAGCAGCGTCGGGTACTCGCGCGATAGCGTTTCGATTCGCTGGATTTCACCGTCGACCTCGCCGGCGCTCGACAGCGCCAGTGCCCGCTTGCCGGGAACGTCCACGAATTCGAGCTTGATGTTCAGCTTGGCGTAGACAGCGCGCAGCATCTCGCCGCCGACATATTGATCCGGAATGTCGGCGATCCGCGCCAGCCGGATCACCGACTGCGCGTGGGATGAGCTGGCTACAAACAGCGACACGCATACGACGACGATCCGCCACATGAGCGCCTCTCGGCCGTACTTGCTACCAATGGGTATCGATGCCCGCGCGGTCTACCGGAGATGGCGATCGCGCGGAGCCATCATGCTCACAGCCCGCCCGCCATGCAGGCGACTCCCTGATATCACCAATGTCATTCTAGCACGCGAGGTGATAGTTTACCCCAGAATCCTGCTGCTGGGTGCAAGATATGACCCCGCCGACCTCAGATCGCCCAAGGGCCGACAGGATCGCTGCGCGCATCGCGTGCCGAGGAAGAATCAAAACCGTCTAATCGCGTGCGGCTGTGACCGGCAGGCTGAAGAGGAGTGCCGCCATTTTCCGGGACGGGATGCATGGGCAAGCCAGGTGACGAGAATCCCGATCGCAGCCGTGCTGTTGCGCCGGCGGCCGCGAAGCAGGATTTGAGCGGTATCGGGACTGCGCTGACGTCCCCGATGCTCGCGACGCTGTTGTCGCGGATATTCAACTGGTCGCGCAGCGGTGTCGGGCCGCGCCTGCTTGCGACCGTGCTGCTGTTCTCCTCGGTCGTGACGCTGACCCTGACTGTGCTGCAGCTCTATCTGGATTACGACCGCGAGGTCGGCGTGATCGAGACAAGGCTCGAGGAGGTCGGTCGCAGCACCACGGCCAGCCTTGGTGAGAGCCTTTGGAATCTCGACCAGAACCAGCTCAAGCTCCAGCTCGACGGTATCCTGCGGCTGCCCGGTATGCGCGCCGCCGAGGTCCGCGAGATCGCCGATCGCCCCAATCCCATCGACGTCGCCGTCGGCGAGCGAGGCACCCGCTCGATCGTGACGCGCGACTATCCTCTGACCTACACCCTGCAGGGGACTGCGCGCCGCATCGGCGTGCTCCATGTCGAGGCGACGCTGAGCGACGTCTATCGGCAATTGCTGAATCGGGCCCTCGTCATCCTGGCAAGCCAGGCGGCAAAGACGTTCCTCGTCTCGCTGTTCATCATCTACATGTTTCATGTTCTGGTGACACGGCATCTGGTCGCCATCGCCGAGTTCGTCAGCAAATACAGTTTGGCGCGGCCGCCACCGCCATTGCATCTGGAGCGCCGGCCTCCTTACGATCCCGACGAGCTGGACAAGGTGATCGAAGCGTTCAACGCCATGTGCGCCAACCTTGGGCATGCTTATGACGAGCTGCGCGAGGCCAATGCGAATCTCGAACGAGACCTGAAGATCCGACGGCGTGCCGAAGAGGATGCACGTGCGAGCGAGCAGCGCTTTCGCGACTATGCCGAAACCGCATCCGACTGGTTCTGGGAAACGGGACCGGATCACGAATTTACCTACATATCGGATCGGGCCGGCGCTTTCGGCATGGACCGCAAGGCCCTGATCGGCAAGCGACGTCCGGATGCCGCCGTCGACCAGGACGCCGACGTGCAGAAATGGCACGACCACATGGCGACGCTGGATCGCCACGAACCGTTTCGCAAGTTCGAATATCGCGGCCGCGACGGGGCCGGGCGTCTGCACTATTTCAGCGTCAACGGTCAGCCGGTGTTCGCCGACGACGGGCGTTTCATGGGCTATCGCGGTTCGTCCACCGATCTCACATCGCAGCACGAGACGGAGGAGCGGCTTCGCCAGTCCCAGAAGATGGATGCGATCGGTCAACTCACGGGTGGCGTCGCGCACGATTTCAACAACGTGCTGACCGTCATCATGGGGACCATCGAGATCATCCAGGAGGGGCTTGCGGACAAGCCACAGCTCGCTTCGATCGCCGCGCTGATTGACGATGCGGCCTCGCGCGGCGCCGAGATCACGTCACAGCTGCTGACGTTCGCCCGGCGCCAGCCGCTGGAGCCGCGCGAGATCGACGTCAACGCTCTCGTCGTCGAGACGGCGAAGCTGTTGCGGCCGATCCTCGGCGAGCATGTCGAGATCGTAACTCGTCTCGCTGACGATGCGTGGCCGGCCATGGCCGATCCGTCGCAACTTTCGTCGGCGATCGTCAATCTGGCGGTCAATGCGCGCGACGCGATGCCGGATGGCGGCAGGCTCACGCTCGAGACCGCAAACCGGGAACTCGAGGGCGGCGGCGATGGCGACAGCGAGGCCGGCTCCTACGTCATGGTCGCGGTGGCCGACACCGGCCACGGCATTCCCGCCGAGATCCGCGACCGCGTGTTCGAGCCGTTCTTCACGACCAAAGGGGTCGGTCGCGGTACCGGGCTTGGCCTGAGCATGGTCTATGGTTTTGCCAAGCAGAGCGGCGGCACCGTCGCGATCGAGAGCGAAGTGGGCCGTGGCACGGTGATGCGGCTGTTCCTGCCACGATCGGCGGGCGAGGCTGCGGTGAGAACCGGCTTGGTCCCGGCGCCCGCCCCGGCACGCGGGCACGAGACCATCTTCGTGGTCGAGGACGATCCTCTCGTGCAGGGCTATGTCATCGCTCAGCTCGGCAGCCTCGGCTATCGCACGCTCGCTGCCAGCGATGGCGCAACAGCGCTTGCGCTGGTCGATCAGGGGGCGAGGTTCGATCTGCTGTTCACCGACATCATCATGCCCGGCGGCATGAACGGAAGGGAACTGGCCGAGGCAGTCCTGCTCCGTCGGCCGGGGGTACCGGTGCTCTACACCTCCGGTTATGCCGACAACACCATCGTCCACGAAGGACATCTCGACCCCGGTGTGGCGCTGCTCCGCAAGCCGTATCGGAAGGCTGACCTGTCGCAGAAGATTCGCGAGATGCTCGCGGGCGGGGGACCGCTCTGAGCGGCGCGCCATGCCGGCCTGGTCAAAGAACCGGCCTGACCAAGGAAAAGGCGCGGCGGGCAATTGCCCGTCGCGCCCGATTTCTTGCTCGCTGGTCCAGGGCTGAGAGCGCCCCGATGCCAAGCCCTAGTTAAAGCTTAGCGGGCGATCCCAGCGAGGTGACAGCGCTTGGTAAGAGACACTGGATCACCTCCTTTCGTTGATTACGGGAGACATCAATATAGGCCGGAAGCGCGCGCCTGTTAAGGGGCGGGCGGGGCGAGGGGAACTGGCCCTGTGCGGAAGCGGGAAAACCAGCCCGAAAGCCGCCTCCAGAGCAGTTGAGACCGCCGCCCGGCCGTGTTAGGGAGCCCCTGTCGCGGGTGTAGCTCAATGGTAGAGCAGCAGCCTTCCAAGCTGAATACGAGGGTTCGATTCCCTTCACCCGCTCCAAGCACCTCAGAGAAGGACGCTTGCGTCCTCAATTCTTCAACGCGTAGGCGATGACGTAATCACCGCGCTTGGTGCCGAACGAGCCGTGGCCGCCGGCCGCCGTCACGACATATTGCTTGCCGTCGACCTCGTAGCTCATCGGCGTTGATTGGGCGCCGGCCGGCAGGCGATCCTCCCACAGCACCTTGCCGTCGCGGACGTCGTAGGCGCGGATCGTGTACTCGTAGGTCCCGGTGTAGAAGGCGACCCCGCCGGCCGTCGTGATTGGTCCGCCTAGCATTGGCACGCCCATCTTGAACGGTAGGGGCAGCGGCGTGGTGTCCCGGATCGTGCCGTTGGGATGCTGCCAGACGATCTTCATCGTCTTCAGATCGATTGCGGCCATCGAGCCCCAGGGTGGCCGGTAGCACGGCACGTACAGGGGCGAGAGGAAGCTTCTGATATCCACCCCGAACGGCGTGCCATACATCGGCTGCGTGCCGACTTCACTGCCGACAGGCTTCTCGTCCGTCGGCGCCGGCGGGTTTTGCGGGCCGCGCGGAATGAGCTTTGAGGCGAAGGGCAACGACATCGGGTTGGCGATGGCGATCTGTCTGACGGGATCGACCGCGATGCCGCCCCATTCGAACATGCCGAGATTGCCGGGGTAGACGAGCGTGCCCTGCAAAGAGGGTGGCGTGAACGTGCCCTCGTAGCGGAGTCGATGGAACATGATCCGACACAACAGCTGGTCGAAGATCGTGCCGCCCCACATGTCCGCGCCGGTCAGCTTCGCCTCGGGGCGGAAGGTTAGTTCAGAGAACGGCTGTGTCGGCGCGACGTGGTCGCCCGGGGCGGCGCCCTGCGGCACAGGACGCTCCGGCGCCGGCACGATCAGCTCGCCGGTCCTTCGATCGAGCACAAAGATATTGCCGACCTTGGTCGGCTGGATGATCGCGGGAACGACGCCTTTGGCTGTCGTCACATCGACCAGGCTCGGCTGCGACGGAACGTCCATGTCCCAGAGGTCGTGATGCACCGTCTGGTACGACCAGACGCGCTTGCCTGTGTTGACATCAAGCGCGACGATCGAACTCGAATAGCGCTCGACCAGCGCATTGCGATTGCCGCCCCAGATGTCGGGACCGTTATTGCCAGTCGGGATGTAGACGAGATTCAGTTTCGGATCGAACGAGGCCGAGATCCACGAATTCGGCGAGCCATTGGTGTAGTGGCGCGTCGGCGACGGCAGCTCGTTTTCATCAGCCGCGCCGGAGTCCCAGGCCCAAACCAGTTTTCCGGTGTAGACGTCGAAGCCGCGGATGACGCCCGAGGGCACGTCGACCCCATAATTGTCGATCACCGCAGCAGCGACGACCAGTATCTTGTCGCTGACGACAGGCGGCGACGTCGGCTCGAAGAAGCCTGCCGTCTTGTCTCCCATGCCTTGCTGGAGGTCGAGACTGCCGTGATCGCCAAAACCGTCGCAGAGCTTGCCGCTGTCGGCATCGAGAGCGATCATGCGCCCGTCATTGACCGGCAGGAAGATCCGACGGAGGCATTCGGCGGGCGCAGGGGCGCCGCTGCTGTCGACGGCACCTGACGCGGTTTCGTGGTAGGACACGCCGCGGCAGGTCATGTGCTGGAACGTCTTGTTGAAGACCAGCTTCGGATCGTAT
>JAEWHT010000236.1 GCA_023387695.1 Pseudomonadota bacterium
TGTAACCATTGGGATCAATCGCTTTTCTGGTTGGAAGGGTTCCGGCAGCGTTCTTACCAAGGCGGCCTTGGTAGCGAAAGCACAGCCTATCGGCTGGGCAGGCCCGGAATTGCCCGGATGCTGGGCAAGATCAAGCTGTACAATGTGATACCCGCTTGCGTTCCCGCCTTTTTGGCCCCAAATAGGGACCGGGAGATTGGCGGTGGACGAGCCACTCGCCAACCGGGTCAGGTCCGGAAGGAAGCAGCCCTAACGAGGTCCGGATCGGGTCGCTCGTCAGTCTCCTACCTGTTTTTTCGAGCAAATTGCGCCGGCGGGCATCCCGCCAGCGCGCTCCTTTCCGCAAAAGCCGGCCGAGAGACATTTCATTGCGGATCGACCGATGACCGACGCTGGCGCCCCTCCGAACCCTGATAGCGCCGGCCAGCCCTACAGGGTGCTGGCGCGCAAATACCGTCCTTCCTCTTTCGACGATCTGATCGGCCAGGAGGCCGTGGTCCGCACCGTCTCGAATGCGTTCGAGACCGGGCGCATTCCGCAGGCCTGGATCCTCACCGGCGTCCGCGGCGTCGGCAAGACCACCACTGCGCGTATCCTCGCCCGTGCACTCAACTATGAGATGCCGGACGGCTCCGTGAAGGGCCCGACCATCCACATGCCGACGCTGGGCGTGCATTGCCAGGCGATTATGGAAAGCCGGCACATGGACGTGCTGGAGATGGACGCGGCTTCGCATACCGGCGTCGACGACGTTCGCCAGATCAATGACAGCGTGCGCTACGCGCCGGCCAGCGCCCGCTACAAGGTCTACATCATCGACGAAGTCCACATGCTGTCGACGGCGGCGTTCAACGCCTTCCTGAAAACGCTGGAGGAACCGCCGGAGCACGCCAAGTTCGTGTTCGCCACGACCGAGATCCGCAAGGTTCCGGTCACCGTGCTGTCGCGCTGCCAGCGCTTTGACCTGCGCCGTGTCGAGGCCGACGTGCTGATGAAGCATCTCGCCAACATCGCTGCGAAGGAAAACGTCGAGATCGAGCCCGAAGCGCTCGGCATCATCGCGCGCGCGGCGGAAGGCTCGGTGCGCGATTCGCTGTCGCTGCTCGACCAGGCGATCGCGCATGCGGCGGGGCAGGTGAAGGCCGATGCCGTCAGGCAGATGCTAGGGCTCGCCGACCGCACCCGCGTCATCGACCTCTTCGATTCATTGGTACGCGGTGATATCGCCGCCGCCTTCACTGAGTTCCGCGACCAGTACGATGTCGGCGCCGATCCCATCGTCGTGCTGTCGGACCTCGCCGAGTTCGTCAATTTCGTCACCCGGGTGAAGTTCGTGCCGGCGACCGCCGAGAACGTCGCCTATGGCGAGACCGAGCGGGTCCGGGCGAAGGATTTCGCTTCGAAGATTTCCAATCGCGTGCTGGCTCGGATGTGGCAGATGCTGCTCAAGGGCATCACCGAGGTGCAAGGCGCGACGCGGCCCGCCGCCGCCGCCGAGATGGTGCTGGTGCGCATCGCCTATGTCGCGGACCTTCCGACGCCGGATGAAGCGATCCGGATGCTGGAGCAGAACGGCGGTGGTTCGCCGGTTGTGGGTGGTGGCGGTGGTGCGCGCAGTAGCGCATCGTCTGCCCCGATGGCCTCCGCGACATCCGTGACCTCTGCTGCGCCGGTCCGCATGCCGACGTCGTCGCCGACAGCGTTCGGTGGAAGTGCCCGGCCGCAGATGGCAGCGCCCGCGCCGGATCCGCAAGGCGCGGCTCCCCAGGTGCGCGTCACCAGCTTCACCCAGCTCGTCGCGCTTGCCAGTCAGAAGCGCGACGTCATGACCAAGGCCGCGCTCGAGGGCGACATGCGCCTCGTTCGCTTCGAGGAGGGCCGGCTCGAAATCGCGCTCGAGCCGAACGCCTCCAAGACTATGATCACCGAACTCGCGAAAAAGTTCGAGATGTGGACCGGCCGGCGCTGGACCATCATCGTGTCCAACGAGCAGGGCGAGCCGACGCTGCGCGCGGTGAGCCAGGCGGCGAAGCAGGAACATGCGCGCAGCGCCGAGGCTGATCCGCGCGTGCAGGAGGTGCTGTCGCGCTTCCCCGGTGCGAAGGTCGTCGAGGTCCGCAGGCTTGCCTCCGAGACGCCGGAATCCAATATTAACGCCGACTATGGTTCTGACGATCCGCCTGACGGTTCCGACGCCGACGACGATCTCTAGAGCCAGTTTTAAGGACGAACACCCATGGCTGATTTTCTCGGCATGATGAAGCAGGCAGCGCAGCTGCAATCCAAGATGCAGGAGATGCAGGAGTCTCTCGCCAATGTGGAGGTCGAGGGTATCTCCGGCGGCGGTCTCGTCGCCGTGCGCATGACCGCGAAGATGGACGTCAAGGGCATCAAGATCGATCCCTCGCTGATGAAGGCTGAGGAGCGCGAGGTGCTGGAAGATCTGCTCGTCACCGCGCTCAGTGATGCCCGCCGCAAGGCGGAGACGGCGATGCAGGAAAAGATGCAGTCCCTCACCGGCGGGCTCGGCCTGCCGTCGGGGCTGTTCGGCCAGTAAGATGGGCGCGGTTGCAGGTCCCGAAATCGAGCGGCTGGTCCAGCTTCTCGCACGGCTGCCGGGCCTGGGCCCGCGCTCCGCGCGGCGTGCGGCGCTGCATCTGATCAAGAAGCGCGAAGCGCTGATGATGCCGCTGTCCTCAGCGTTGACGGTTGCGCTGGACAAGGTCCAGGTCTGCAAGACCTGCGGCAATATCGACACGCAAAATCCCTGCACGGTCTGCACCGACCCGAAGCGCGATCCCGCCATCATCGTCGTCGTCGCCGACGTCGCCGATCTCTGGGCGCTGGAACGGGCGAATGCGACGCAAGGGCGCTATCACGTGCTGGGCGCGACCTTGTCGCCGCTTGACGGCGTCGGCCCGCAGGACCTCACCATCGACGCGCTGGTTGCGCGCGCGCATGCGCCCGAGGTGCATGAGATCATCTTAGCGCTGAATGCGACGGTCGACGGCCAGACCACGGCGCATTACATCACCGACCTGCTTCAGGACGCCAACGTAAAGGTAACCCGGCTGGCTCACGGTGTGCCTGTCGGTGGTGAGCTTGATTATCTCGATGAGGGCACGCTATCAGCCGCCATGCGGCAGCGGACCCTGTTCTAGCTATCTAGATTTAACGGAACGGACGACATGACGAAACTTTTCGCCACACGCTTGGCTTTGGTCGCAACGATGCTGTTGGTGGTGACACCGGCCGTCTCTGCGCAGCAGGACGACGAGGCGGCTCCGGCCTCAAAGCCCGGCAAGCTGATCAGCACCGGCGAAGTGCTCTCGGGCGAGCTGAACGCCATGAAGATTCGCGATGCCAAGAATGCCGGCAAGCGGGTCGCGATGTACCAGATCACCTCCGAGCCGCGCCGCCTTCCGGCGCCGAGCGGCTTGTGTGATCTCGAGACGGGGCCGGAGACGTTTCAGCTTGTCACGTCCAGCGACGCGCAGGCCTCGCAGCTGAAATCGTTCGTCGGCAAAGAGATCTCGGTCAAGGTCGACGAGATCGCCTGCGCCAGCGATCCCGGCCAGATGAGTGAGGCAGTAGTCACGAAATGGAGTTTGGTGAAGAAGTAATACGCCCTCCGTCGTCATTGCGAGGAGCACTTGCGACGAAGCAATCCAGAATCCTTCCGCGGAAAGATTCTGGATTGCTTCGCTTCGCTCGCAATGACGAGGAGAGAAGTGTGTCCTAAACCCGCACCGGCCCCAGTTCCTCAAAATGTCCGCGCTTCTGCAGCCAGGTCAGCAGTATCAGGCTCGGAATCGCCACAAGCACGCAGATCACGAAGAACAGCGGCCAGCCGGTGGCGCTGGCGACGTAGCCTGCGCTCGATGACAGATATGTCCGCCCCACCGCCGCGAGCGCGGTGAGCAGCGCATATTGCGTCGCCGTGTGCAGCGGGTTCTGGCACAGCGCTGACAGATACGCGACGAAGATCACCGTGCCGATCGCGCTGGTGAAATTCTCGGCGCAGATCGCAAGCGCCAGCGCCCATTGATTGGTGCCGACCACGGCAAGCCAGGAGAAGGTGAGGTTGGCCAGCGCTTGCACCAAGCCGCCGATCCAGAGTGAATTTGCCAGCGAATAACGCCGCGCGACGAAACCGCCGGCAAAGCCGCCGATCAGGGTCGCGGCGAGGCCGACGCCTTTCACGATCGCCGCATAGTCGTTGCGGGTGAAGCCGAGATCGATCACGAACGGTGCCGTCATCGTGCCCGAGAACGCGTCGGTGAATTTGAACAGCACGACGAAGGCAAGCGCCGCGAGCGCGTCCTTGCGTGACAGGAATTCGGAGAACGCACCGATCGCCGCATGCAGCACGCGCGTGAACGCGGTCTCGGTTTGCGTTGCAGCCTCCGCCTGCACTGACTTTTCGGGCTCGGTCGCGACCAGTGCCGTGACCGTCCCGATCAACACCATCGCGGCCATCACCACATAGCCCCACATCCAGGCCGATGCGCGCGTGATGCCGGTGCTCTCGAAGCCCGAGACCATGAACAGCGCGCCCGCGGTCGAGACCAGCATGCCGATGCGATAGGCCGCAACGTAGGCCGCCATGCCGGCGGCCTGCTCGCTCTCGGGGAGGCTCTCGACGCGGAAGGCATCGACCACGATGTCCTGCGTCGACGACGTCGTCGCCACCAGCACCGCGCCAAGCGCGACATAGAACGGCGAGCGCGCGGGATCGGTCATCGCGAGCAGCAGGATCGAAATGATCAGCAGTATCTGCGAAAACACCAGCCAACCGCGCCGCCGCCCGAAGGCTTGCGTGAACAGCGGCACATGCAGCGCATCCACCAGCGGCGCCCATAGGAACTTCAGCGTGTAGGGCGTGCCGACCAGTGCAAACAGCCCGATGGTCTTGAGGTCGACACCGGCCTCGCGCATCCACACCAGCAGCGTCGAGCCCGACAGCGCCAGCGGCAGCCCCGACGAGAATCCGAGGAACAGCACAATCAGCACCCGTGGCTGCAGGTAAACAGCCAGGCTGTCGCGCCAGGAGGTCGCAGGGGCATCGGAGCCGGCGGGGGACGTCGCGTCGGGGGCGGTCATGGGGAGGTGTTAGCAGATTCTGGCGCCACGTGACGACAGTGTGCCGCAAATCTACTCCCCAGCTTGAAGCTTCCTCGGAAACAGCTCCGGCGCGCCAGACGCCACCAGCCGCGGCCCCTCCGCCGGCGCGTCGGTCTTGCTGAAATCGAGCTCCTCGATTCGTCCCGCCCGCTTCTCGATTTTATCGGCGGAGATCAGGATCTGGCGGACGTCTTCGTTGGCGTCGGCAAAGTGCTTCTGCAGCTTGACCACGCGGTCGCGCAGGCGTCCCAAATCGTCGCCGAGCTTGATCACTTCGGTCTGGATCTGGTCGGCGGCGTCGCGCATGCGCGCGTCCTTCATGATCTGCTGCATCACCTGGATCGCGAGCATCAGCAGCGAAGGCGACACCAGCACGACGCGAGCGCGGTAGGCCTTCTGGATCACGTCGTCGAAGCCGTCATGGATCTCGGCGTAGACCGATTCCGACGGCACGAACATCAGCGCCATCTCCTGAGTCTCTCCGGTGACGAGGTATTTTTCGGCGATGTCGCTGACATGCTTCATCACGTCGCCGCGTAGCCGCTGGGTCGCGACACGCTTCTCCTCGTCGGTGCGGGCGTCGTGCAGCGCGGTCATCGCTTCCAGCGGGAATTTCGCGTCGATGCAGAGTGGGCGCTGGTCGGGCAGGAACACCACGCAATCGGGTCGCTTGCCGGTCGAGAGCGTGAACTGGAATTCGTATGCGCCCTTCGGCAGGCCGTCCTGGACAATCGCCTCCATCCGCGCCTGACCAAACGCACCGCGCGACTGCTTGTTGGCGAGCACGTCGCGGAGCGTCGTCACCTGCGTGGTGAGGTCGGTGAGGTTCTTGTGGGCGCTGTCGATGATGCCGAGCCGCTCGTGCAGCGCGCGCAGGCTCTCCATGGTGTTGCGGGTCGAGTGCTCCATGGACTGTCCGACCCGGTGGGTCACCGAATCCAGTCGCTCGTTGAGCCCCCGTGCCATCTCGGCCTGGCGGCCGGCCAGCGCCTGGTTCATGGCGTCGGCCCGGCCCGAGGCCTCGCTCTGGGCGTGCAGCACCTGGCTGAGCCGCTCTTCCAGCTCGTCGGCCCGGATGGCGTTCGCCATCGCGAGTTCCGCGCCGCGCCGCCCGGATCTGGCGATCACGACGGCAATCACCAGCAGCAGGATGAGGACGAGGGTGCCGAAGCCGATCAGCGCATCGATCGTGCGCACCGGCCAGTCACCCAGCATGAAAATGATCTCGTTCATGCCGCCCCTTGTAGCCGATTCGCGAGCCCGCGCGAACGAAGAGGGAACAATGGGGCTAACGGCCCCCTGATTTTTATGGTTACCGAAAGCTTAAGTTTTATGGTTAGCGAAACGTTAACGCGTTCCGCGCCGCATTGACCGCATGTCGCGCGCGGCTTAAATCGCCCGCCATGGCCCTCAGAGAAATCATCATCCTGCCCGACAAGCAGCTGCGTCTGGTCTCCAAGCCGATCGAAAAGGTCACGCCGGAGATCCGCAAGCTTGCCGACGACATGTTCGAAACCATGTACGACGCGCCCGGCATTGGCCTGGCGGCGATCCAGATCGCGCAGCCGCTGCGGCTGATCACCATGGACCTCGCCAAGCCCAACCAGGACGGTGAGACCAAGCCGGAGCCGCGCGTCTTCATCAATCCGGAGATCATCGCCTCTTCCGAGGACCTGTCGGTCTACGAGGAAGGTTGCCTGTCGATCCCCGAATATTACGAGGAGGTCGAGAGGCCCGCGAAGGTGCGCGTGCGCTTCACGGATCTCGACGGCAAGCTGCACGAGGAGGATGCCGAAGGCCTCTACGCCACCTGCATCCAGCACGAGATCGACCATCTCAACGGCGTGCTGTTCGTCGACTATCTGTCGAAGCTCAAGCGCGACCGCGTGATCAAGAAATTCGAGAAAGCCGCCAAGCGCGCGGAGTAAGGTTCTATGCCCCTCCGCCTGATCTTCATGGGCACGCCCGATTTTTCCGTGCCGACGCTGCTCGAACTGGTCGCGCACGGCCACGAGATCGTGGCCGTCTACACACGCGCGCCGAAGCCGGGCGGGCGGCGCGGGCTGCAGTTGCAGCCGACCCCGGTCGAGGAAGCGGCGCGAAAGCTCGGCGTGCCCGTGCTGACGCCGAAGACGTTGAAGACGCAGGAAGCCCTCGACGAGTTCAGCGCCTTTGAGGCCGATGCCGCCGTCGTCGTCGCCTACGGCATGATCCTGCCGCAGGCGATCCTCGATGCGCCGAAGCTCGGCTGCTATAACCTTCACGCTTCGCTGCTGCCGCGCTGGCGCGGCGCCGCGCCCATCAACCGTGCGATCATGGCGGGTGATGCCGAGAGCGGCGTGATGGTGATGAAGATGGATGTCGGCCTCGACACCGGCGACGTTGCCATGGCCGAGCGTCTCGCCATCACCGACAACATGACCGCGGTCGATCTGCACGATCGCCTCTCCCGCCTCGGCGCCGACCTGATGGTCCGCGCGATGGCCGCGCTCGACCGCGGCGGGTTGCAGCTGAAGAAGCAGAGCGAAGACGGCGTCACCTACGCCGCCAAGATCGACAAGGCCGAGGCGCGGATCGACTGGAGCAAGCCCGCGCACGCTGTCCTGCGCCACATTCACGGCCTGTCGCCGTTTCCCGGCGCCTGGGCGGAGCTCGACGGCGTCAGCGAAAATGCACGTGTGAAAATCCTGCGCTGCGAGCTCGCCAAGGGTTCCGGTGCGCCGGGCACGGTGCTCGATGGCCAGCTCACCATCGCCTGCGGAGAGGGCGCGATCCGCATTCTCGAGCTGCAGCGCGAGGGCAAGGGCCGGATGCTGGCGGCGGACTTTTTGCGCGGCGTAAAGCTCGAGCCGCCCATGCGGCTGCTCTGATGCCCCGCTACAAGCTCACCATCGAATATGACGGTGCGCCGTTCTTCGGCTGGCAGATCCAGGACACGTTGCCGTCGGTGCAAGGTGCGCTCGAAGCGGCGGTGAAGGCGATGACCGGCGCGGATTTGCGCGTACACGGCGCCGGCCGCACCGATGCCGGCGTGCATGCGCGCGGCCAGGTCGCCCACGTCGATATCGACAAGCAGTTTCCGCCGGGGCGCTTTCGCGATGGCCTGAACGCGCATCTGCGCCCGCATCCAGTCGCGGTGCTCGAAGCGGAGATTGTCCCTGACACGTTCGAGGCGCGTTTCTCGGCCGTAAAGCGCCACTATCGCTATCGCGTCATCAACACCCGCGCTAATCTCGCGCTCGATGTCGGTCATGCCTGGCGCGTGCCACGCCGGCTCGATAGCGACGCGATGCATGCGGCAGCCCAACGGCTGCTCGGCAAGCACGATTTCACGACCTTTCGCGACACCGAGTGCCAGGCCAAATCGCCGGAGAAGACGCTTGATAAGCTCGACGTGCTGCGCGACGGCCGCGAGATCATCATCGTCACCTCGGCGCGCTCGTTCCTGCACAGCCAGGTGCGCTCGATGGTGGGCTCGCTGGTCTGGGTCGGCGAAGGCCGCTGGACCGCGGACGATCTGTCGGCAGCGCTCGAAGCCCGCAGCCGCGCCGCCTGCGGCATCGTCGCGCCGCCAGAAGGGCTGTATCTGATGAAGGTGGATTACTAGCGCCTGATGTCACCGCGGGCGTCATGGCCGGGCTTGTCCCGGCCATCCACGTGCGTCAACATGCGATCATGCATGGTGGATGGGTCTACATCCTGGCGAGCGCGGCGAACGGCATTTTGTATGTCGGTGTGACGAACGACATCATTCGCCGCGTTTATGAGCATCGGAACGGACTCGTGCCCGGCTTCACCAAGAAGTATGGCGTCAAGCTGCTCGTCTATTTTGAGCGCTATGAGGAGATCCAAACCGCAATCCAGCGTGAGCACAACATCAAGCATTGGTCACGGACGTGGAAGGTCAGGCTGATCCTCAAGGATAACCCCGAGTGGAAGGATCTCTACGATTCGATTGTCCAGTGAGGTTGGCCGGGCTCTCACCACATCGTCATGGCCGGGCTCGTCCCGGCCATCCACGGACTTCCTGTTTGCGGCGGCAAAGAACGTGGATGCCCGGGACAAGCCCGGGCATGACGGCGGAGATTTTGGTGGCGACTAACGCCTCACCCAAAATACCGCGTCAGTATCCCGCGATACACCTTCGTCAGCTTCTCCAGATCCGCCAACGGCACGCGCTCGTTGACCTGGTGCATGGTCTGGCCGACGAGGCCGAACTCGATCACCGGGCAGTAGCTCGAGATGAAGCGCGCATCCGAAGTGCCGCCGCTCGTCGACAGCTCCGGCTTGCGGCCCGTGATCTCTTCGATCGCGGACACTGCGAGGTCGGTGAACGGGCCCGGTTTGGTCACGAACACGTTGGAGTTCGACGGCTCCCAGACGATGCGAGCCTTGATGCGGTTGCCGCAAGCTTTGGCGAGGCGCGTCTCGATCAGCTCGCGCAGGCTCGCCTGCGTGTGGTTGTCGTTGTAGCGGATGTTGAACCTGGCGCGGGCCTCACCCGGAATGACGTTGAAGGCCTTGTTGCCGACGTCGACCGAGACGAATTCGAGATTGGAGGCCTGGAACTGCGCGCTGCCGTGATCGAGCGGCTCGTCGGAGATCGCCACGATCAATCGCGAAATATCCGGCACCGGATTGGCGGCGCGATGCGGGTAGGCGACGTGGCCCTGCACGCCATCGACATAGAGCGTCCCGGACTGCGAGCCGCGGCGGCCAACCTTGATCATGTCGCCGAGCGTCTCGACATTGGATGGCTCGCCCAGCACGCAATGATCGAACTTCTCGCCGCGCTCGGCGGCCCATTTCAACAGCTTGATGGTGCCGTTGATGGAAACGTCTTCCTCGTCGCCGGTGATCAGGAACGAGATCGAACCCGTCCCATCCGCACGCGGCTTGCCGCCGTTCGCGGCGAGATGCTCCAGGACTGCTGCGACCGAACAGGCGATGCCGCCCTTCATGTCGTCCGCGCCGCGGCCGTGCAGGAAACCGTCCTTCACCTCGCCGGAGAACGCGCCGACGCTCCAGGCGCTCTCGTCTCCGGGCGGCACCACGTCGGTATGGCCGGCGAAGGTGATGTGCGGTCCTTCAGTGCCGATCCGCGCATAGAGATTGTCGACGTCGGCGATACCGGGGTCGCTGAAGGTCACGCGGTGACAAATGAAGCCTGCTGCGTTCAGGGCTTTTTCAAGCACGCCCAGCGCACCGGCGTCGGCCGGAGTTACCGAGGGGCAGCGGATGAGGTCGCGGGCAATGGAGAGAGCATCGGTCATGAGCCCCGCTTAACATGCATGCCGCCGGGTGGGCTAGCGCTAGGCGGCACAATTTCGAGCTCGTGGCTCTGGTCCCAGCTTTTCGCAGGTGAGGTCGCGGGCGCGGAAGGCGCCTCGATCTCGGCAAGCGGATCGGGGCCGAACCGGTTGTGGCCCGAGGTGCCGGGCACAACGAACAATTCGACGAGACCCCACAGCCACAGCGCGGAGATGGCCCACTCGATCGGAGCGAACCAACTGGATGCAGGAAACAAGTCCGAGAAATGAAAAAGCAGTCTGGGGACGAAGACGAACGGGACGATCCACCATCCGCTCCTGTCGCGATCATGAAGCCGCTTGATCGCGGTCGCGAGGAAGATCCAGAAGAACAGCGACGTGCCGAGAGCCTTGAGGATCAAGGTCGCGCGATCCACTGATGCCAGCGTATGGTAGGTCCGGGGATCGAGCGCCTTGAAGACATCGTCGAGCGCGAAATCAAAGTCGATGTCGAAGCCGAATTTGAGGGCGAGGGATGTACCGCCTTCGACGGCCCGCACGACTTGGCCAACGACCTCCAGCAAGCCCGCGAGCAAGGCGACGATCAGCAGCGCCTGCCACAGCAGGGCCCGATTGATGCGGCCGTCGAAGCGGAAGAAGTACCAGATCCAGTCCATGCGAAAGGCTCCGGGCCGCAGAGGCGCCCGGAGATTGGTCGCGATGGAGGAGGGGTGGGTTCACCCCAACCCTCTCAGGGCGAGTGAAGCTCGTCCCGACCCCGTAAGAACGGGGAGAGGGGGAGGAGAGAGCGATCAATCCCGCAGCAACTCGTTGATGCTGGTCTTGGACCGCGTGCGCTCGTCGACGCGCTTGACGATCACGGCGCAAGCGGTGCTCGGGCCGATCTGGCCGTTCTTCATCGGCTTGCCGGGCAGTGCGCCGGGCACCACCACGGAATATTCCGGCACTTCGCCCATGAAGACTTCGCCCGTCTCGCGATCGACGATCTTGGTCGAGGCGCCCAGGAACACGCCCATCGCCAGCACCGCGCCCTTGCGGACGATGACGCCTTCAGCGACTTCCGAGCGCGCGCCGATGAAGCAATCGTCCTCGATGATCACGGGCTCGGCCTGCAGCGGTTCGAGCACGCCGCCGATGCCGGCGCCGCCGGAGATGTGCACGCGCTTGCCGATCTGCGCGCAGGAGCCGACGGTCGCCCAGGTGTCGACCATGGTGCTCTCATCGACATAAGCGCCGAGATTGACGAAGGACGGCATCAGCACGACGTTCCTGGCGATGAAGGCCGAGCGGCGCACGACAGCGCCCGGCACAGCGCGGAAACCAGCCTCGCGAAAACGGTTCGGGCCCCAGCCTTCGAACTTCGAGGGCACCTTGTCCCACCAGTTCGCCTGGCCCGGACCGCCGGGAATGACGTCCATGTCGTTCAGGCGGAAGGACAGCAGCACGGCCTTCTTCAGCCACTGATTGACCTTCCACTTGCCGTCGGCGCCGCGCTCGGCAACGCGCGCCTCGCCCTTGTCCAGAATCTCCAGCGACTGATTCACGGCGTCGCGGACCTCGCCCTTCGTCGAGGTCGAGATACCGTCACGCGCATCGAAGGCGCTGTTGATGGTGGATTCCAGGGCGGACAGGGACATCGTGATTTCCTCTTCGATGCGGGAATTTTGATGGATTGGGGCGCCTTTTCGGGATTTGGGGAGGCGGAGTCAAGGCTCACTCGGCCGTCGTCCCGGGCTACAGCCTTACCGCAACAGCCCGGCTAAGAACCCCGCCAGATCATCCGTGACGTGGTCGACATGGGCGGCGTCGCGCCCCTCGAGTTCCCAATCCTCGCGCACCACTTCCTTGGTGCCATCAGGCACCACCAGCACCGTGGTCATGCCGAGATCATGCGGGACAGTGAGGTTGCGGGCGAGGTCTTCGAACATGGCGGCCTTGGTCGGATCGACCGCGTGCAGACGAAGGAATTTGTCATAGGTCTGCGCGGCCGGCTTGGGTTCGAACTCGGCGGCGATGATGTCGAACAC
>JAEWHT010000003.1 GCA_023387695.1 Pseudomonadota bacterium
CCTGCCGCCGCGACCAGGTGACGATGCCGCCGATCAGAGGCGGTTAGAACGACCATCAACCGTCATTACGGAGCGCGCGAAGCGCGAGCCTGGAATGACGGGAGTTACTTTCATCCCGTGATGTCGTAACTCTCCGCCATGAACTATCGCCACGCCTTTCACGCCGGCAACTTTGCCGATGTCATCAAGCACATCGTGCTGGCACGTATCCTGACCTATTTGCAGGACAAGCCGGCCGCCTTCCGCGTCATCGACACCCATGCAGGTGCCGGCCTCTATGATCTCGACAGCGACGAGGCGCGCCGCAGCGGGGAATGGCTGACGGGGATCGCGCGGCTGATGCAGGCGCGCCTCTCGAACGAAAGCGTCGCGCTGACCAAGCCCTACATGGACATCGTTCGCGCCTTCAATCCGAAGGGAGAGCTCAAGGCCTATCCGGGATCGCCGCTGATCGCGCGCGGCCTGATGCGGCCGCAGGACAGGCTCGTGGCCTGCGAGCTCGAGCCGAAGGCACGCAAGTCACTGATCGACGTGTTGCGGCGCGATGAACAGGCGCGCGTGGTCGATCTCGATGGCTGGATGGCGCTGCCGGCGTTCGTGCCACCGAAGGAACGTCGCGGACTCGTGCTGATCGATCCGCCGTTCGAGGCCAAAGACGAGTTCGAAAGACTGGGCGAGGCCTTTGCCACCGCCTTCGCGAAATGGCCAACCGGTATCTATGTAATCTGGTACCCCGCCAAGAGCCGGCGCGCCACCGATACGCTGGCGCAACTCGTGGCGCGCACCGCAGCTGCAGCAAAGACTCCGGGAAAATGTCTCCGCCTCGAATTCAGCGTTGCACCGCAGGTCGATGGTGCGGCGCTCACCTCGACCGGGCTGCTGATCGTCAATCCACCCTACACGTTGCAAGGCGAACTCAAGACCATCCTGCCCGAGCTGGAAATGCCGCTGGGCCAGGGTGGAGCTGCCAGATTCCGATTAGAGGTGCCGAAGCCCTAAACCGCCGCCATCCTTGGGAAAAATATGCAGTAGCGGTAGTCAATCTGCAAAGAACCGTATTATGCTGTTTGCGTGACTGGCTTTACGTTCCGCTTCCGCGAATGGTTGCGGCGGAGTGAAGGCCTAAGAAAGATCCGGTCGGACCGATAGGTCTGCCCAAGGATGGCCAGCTCTCCCGGGCTCCGTATTGCCCGGTCATGTCGCGACGCGCGTCTGCGTTGCGACGGAGGAGCAATGAGGGGGAGTTTCCCGATGGCCAATACGGGAACAGTTAAGTTCTTCAATGGCGAGCGCGGCTACGGTTTTATCAAGCCGGACGACGGCGGTCGCGATGTCTTCGTTCACATCACTGCAGTTGAGCGGGCGGGACTGAAGGACCTTGCCGAAGGACAGCGCATTACGTTCGAAGTCGAACCGGACAAGAAGGGGAAGGGGCCGAAGGCGGTCAATCTCGTGATCCTGTCATAGCGGACCCGACCAAAAAAATCTGGCGCAAAAAAAGTCCCGGCCGCGAGCGGCCGGGAGGCTGTTGTCCGGTATTTTCTTATTTGGCTATCAGAAGTGATAGTTCACGCCTGCACGAACAATGCTGGCGCTATAGCCGTTTGACACGCCTGTAATTGCGAACTGGCTCGACGACAGATCGACGTAGAGATATTCGAGCTTCGCGCTCCAGTTCGGCGCGAAGCCGACTTCTGCGCCGACACCGGCAGTCCAGCCGGCGGTCGTGTGCGACTCGGTCCAGCCGAAGGTCTGCGCGCGCAGCTCGCCGAAGGCGAGGCCGGCGGTGCCATAGACCAGCACGTTGCTGAAGGAGTAGCCGGCGCGACCGCGCACGGTACCGAACCAGGGATTGGAGAACTTCCACGGCGCGAAGGTGTCATCGGCACCGGCCGCCTGGATGTCGCCCTCGATGCCGTACACCCAGGGACCGGACTGGAAATTGTAGCCGGCCTGCACGCCGCCGACGAAGCCCGATGGCTTCACGGGCGTGTTGCTCACCGAGCCCCACTCATAGCCGAGATTGGCGCCGAGATACGGACCAGCCCAGCTGTAGGCATTGAGCGGCTGATTGACCGTATAGGGCGCACGCTGCCCGTAATTGAGATCGGCGGCCTCTGCCGAAGCTGTCCAGCCGGCTGCAACCAACGCGGCTGCGCCCAAAACGAGCCTCTTCATTCCACACTCCAACGCAACTGCCGTAACCGCCCTGCGATGTCCGCGCCGCCGCGCGAGGCCCAACCGCATGGTTACGGAACCACCACTCTTTCGCGTAAGATTTATCGAGAGTTTTAAGTTAAAGGCCTGTTAAGACCCGTTACCGCGCTGTTAACAGACTTAAGGAAGCGTTACCGGGAACTGCGCGCCATCCTGTGTGCGCGGTACGGCCGGAACTTCAAATCGGTCCTCCCAGCACCTAAATTCGCACCATGGTTCACGATTCCACCGACAATCCGGACGACCGCGCGCGCAAGTCGCCGCACGCGGCAGCGACCGACGCCGCGCCCCAGGAGACGGCGCCGCCAGACCTTGATCCAGCTGCCGCGAGTGGCGATGACGAGGACGATGCGCGGCTGCCGGATATTCTCGAGGAGAACGGCGCCATCGGCGAAGAGCCGCTGGCGACAGGTCACGAGGCGATCGAGCGCGCGGTCCGCCTCGCCCCGACCTCGCCCGGCGTCTATCGCATGCTCAGTGCGAGCGCCGACGTGCTCTATGTCGGCAAGGCCAAGAACGTCAAAAAGCGCCTGTCTAATTACGCGCGCCAGAGCGCGCCCCTGCCCGCGCGCATCCTGCGCATGATCGCGGCAACGGTGACGGTGGAGATCGTCTCGACCACGACCGAGACCGAGGCGCTGCTGCTGGAAGCCAACCTCATCAAACAGCTGCGGCCACGCTTCAACGTGCAGCTGCGCGATGACAAATCGTTTCCCTACATCCTGATCACCGGCGACCATTGGGCGCCACAGATCCTCAAGCATCGCGGCGCGCAGACCCGGCCTGGACGTTATTTCGGCCCCTTCGCCTCCGCCGGCGCCGTCAACCGCACGATCACCGCTCTTCAGCGTGCGTTCCTGATCCGCTCCTGCACGGACTCCTTCTTCGAGAGCCGCACCAGGCCCTGCCTGCTCTACCAGATCCGCCGCTGCGCCGGCCCCTGCACCCGCGAGATCGACTTTCCCGGCTACACGACGCTGGTGCGTGAGGCGAGCGACTTCCTCTCCGGCAAGAGCCAAGCGGTGAAGCAGGAGCTCGCAGGCGAAATGGAAAAGGCCTCCGGCGAGCTCGAATTCGAGAGCGCGGCGCTCTATCGCGACCGCCTCGCCGCGCTGTCCGCGATCCAGTCGCAGCAGGGCATCAATCCGCGCACGGTGGAAGAAGCCGACGTGTTCGCCATCCATCAGGAAGGCGGCTTCTCCTGCGTCGAGGTGTTCTTCTTCCGCACCGGCCAGAACTGGGGCAACCGCGCCTATTTCCCGCGTGCGGAGAAGACCTATACGCCGGAGGAGGTGCTCGGATCCTTCCTCGCCCAATTCTACGACGACAAGCCGCCGCCGAAGACCATTCTGCTCTCGCACGAGGTCGAGGAGATGGAGCTTCTCGCCAACGCGCTGTCGATCAAGGCCGGCCACAAGGTCGAGGTCATTGCACCCAAGCGCGGCGAGAAGAAAGAGCTCGTCGCTCACGCGCTGACCAATGCGCGCGAAGCGCTCGGCCGCAAGCTCGCCGATACTGCAACGCAAAGCCGCCTGCTCGACGCCATGGCCACGACGCTGAATCTGCCGCATGCGCCCAAGCGCATCGAGGTCTACGACAACAGCCACATCCAGGGCACCAATGCGGTCGGCGCCATGATCGTCGCCGGCCCCGATGGGTTCGTCAAAAACCAGTACCGCAAGTTCAACATCAAGTCGGAAGGGATCACGCCGGGCGACGACTTCGCCATGATGCGAGAGGTGCTGGAGCGCCGCTTCAAGCGTCTGATCAACCCGCCCGAAGAGGGCGCGGCCAAAGCCAAGGACGACGATTTCCCGCAATGGCCCGACCTCGTGATCATCGACGGCGGCCGCGGCCAGCTCAACGCCGTCCGGGAGATCTTTGCAAATCTTGGCCTGACTCAGGTATCGCTGATGTCGGTCGCCAAGGGGCCGGACCGGGATGCCGGCCGCGAGACCCTGTTCATGCCGGAACGCGAAGCCATCAAGCTGGAGTCGCGCGACCCCGTGCTCTATTTCATCCAGCGCCTGCGGGACGAGGCCCACCGCTTCGTCATCGGCTCACACCGCAAGCTGCGCAAGAAGGACATCCGCGAGGCCGGTTTGCAGGAGATTCCTGGCATCGGCCCGTCACGCAAACGTGCCTTGCTGCACCATTTCGGAACCCTGAAGGAGATCGAACGGGCCTCGATCGCCGATCTCGGCAAGGTTCCTGGGGTGAGTGCCGAAAGCGCCCGCAGGATTTTCGACTATTTCCATCCCCAGCCGGGGTAAACTAAAGGGACGGTAGTCATATGGTCGTCGCATCCCGTACTCCATGTGGAGAGGGGACGGTTGACCTTCAGGCTTCAGCGGTATTGGTAGGACGAATGAACATCGCCACGACACGAGGGACGACCAGCCGCGCGATGTCCCTCCCGAACATCCTGACCTATGGCCGGATCGCCGCGATCCCGGTCGTGGTCGGATGCATCTATGCGCAGTCGATCATGGACTACCCGCTGTGGCTCCGATGGGTCGCGGTCGCGATCTTCATCGTCGCGGCGGTGACGGATTATCTCGACGGCTATTACGCGCGGATCTGGAATCAGCAGTCCGCGTTCGGCCGGATGCTCGACCCGATCGCCGACAAGCTGCTGGTCGCCTCCTGCCTCCTCATGCTGGCCGCCGACGGCATCATCCATGGCTGGTCGCTGTGGGCTGCCATCGTGATCCTGTGCCGCGAGATCCTGGTCTCGGGCCTGCGCGAATATCTCGCGGCCCTCCGTGTCAGCGTCCCCGTCACGAAGCTCGCCAAGTGGAAAACCACCGTGCAGCTCGTCGCCATCGGCTTCCTGCTCGCAGGCCCGGCCGGCGACGAGGTCGTTCCCGTGGTCTCGTTGATCGGCCTCGTCCTGCTGTGGGCCTCGGCGATCCTGACCATGTACACCGGCTACGATTACTTCCGCTCCGGCATTCACCACCTCATCAAGGAGGATGAGGTATGAAGGTGAAGTACTTCGCCTGGGTGCGCGAGCGCGTCGGCAAAGCCGAAGAGACCATCGAGCCGCCCGCATCCGTGCGTACCGTCGAGGAGCTGATCGCCTGG
>JAEWHT010000039.1 GCA_023387695.1 Pseudomonadota bacterium
CGCGCAAGCAGGGCATGTACAGCGTCATCTCGGCGACCGGCCTGATCCTTCGCCGCGGCCACGAGCTCGACCGCGTGCTGCTGGTGATCGACCGGAAGCTGGCGGTGGTTTAGCCGCGATTACTTCGTCGGTACCGTCGTGGCGCCCTCACCGAGATCGCGCTGCATCATCACCGTATCCAGCCAGCGGCCGAATTTCAGGCCGACATTCGGATGCGTGCCGATCATCTTGAAGCCGCCGCGGGTGTGCACGCCGATCGAGCCGGCATTGGCGGAATCGCCGATGACTGCGATCATTTGGCGGAAGCCGCGCGCCTCGCATTCGCTGATCAGCCGCTCCAGCAGCAACGAGCCAATACCGCGGCGGTGGAACGAGGGATCGAGATAGATCGAGTTCTCGACCGTGAAGCGATAGGCCGGGCGTGGCCGGTAAGCGCCGGCATAGGCGTAGCCGGCGACGCGGCCGTCGAGGATGGCGACGAAATAGGGATAGCCGCCATCGGCCAGCGCGCGATAGCGGCGCGTCATCTCGGTGATATCAGGCGGCTCGATCTCGAACGTCGCCGTGCCCTCGCGGACAGCCTGCTGATAGATGGCGGTGATGGCGGGAAGGTCGGCCTCGGTGGTGGGCCTGATTTCTGGTGCGGACATAGGGGAAGATTAGCAGGGGCCTTGCTGTGAGCAACGCCATTTCCGCATGCGTCATGGCCGGGCCCGTCCCGGCCATCCACGTTCTTCCGCATGTGTGGCTGCGTAGTTCGTGGATGCCCGGGACAAGCCCGGGCATGACGGAGGCCCTCCAAAACAAAAACCCCGGCCTCGCGGCCGGGGTTCGTGTCCGTTCTCTCTGGTCTGGCGCTTAGTCGCGCTGGCCGAGGAGCTGCAGCAGCAGCGTGAACAGGTTGATGAAGTTCAGGTAGAGCGACAGCGCACCCGAGATCGCCGCGCGCTCTGCGATGTCACCGCCGGCCGAAGCGTAGCCGTAGATGTAGTCGTTCTTCAGGCGCTGGGTATCCCAGGCGGTGAGGCCCGCGAACACGAGGACGCCCACCACCGAGACGATGAACTGCAGCGCCGTGCTGGCGAGGAACAGGTTCACCAGGCTCGCGATGATGATGCCGATCAGGCCCATGAACAGGAACGAGCCCATGCCGCTCATGTCACGCTTGGTGGTGTAGCCGTAGAGGCTCAGCGCGCCGAAGGTCGCCGCGGTGATGAAGAACACGCGCACGATTGAGGTGTGCGTGTACACCAGGAAGATCGACGACAGCGAGATGCCCATCAGCGCCGAGAACACCCAGAACAGGATCTGGGCGGTCGAGGGAGCCAGACGGTTGATGCCAGCCGAGATCACGAACACCATGGCGAGCGGCGCCAGCATGAACAGATATTTCAGCGGGCTCACGAACATCGCGTAGCCGAAGGGCGTCAGGAACAGCTTGCCGACCCGGACCGCTTCCGCGGTCGGAACGTCGGTGACGGCAGCCATGTAGACACCGAGCGCGGCCAGGCCGGTGATGGCGAGGCCGATGCTCATGTAATTGTAGATGCGCAGCATGTAGGCGCGCAGACCGGCGTCGACCGTCGCGGCGTCAACACGCCCGGCGGCCCGGCCGAAAGGAGAAGCGTAATTGCGGTCTAGGTCCGACATGGTCGAATTCCCGTTGGTTGTCCGGTCCGGCATAGGGGTTGCCATACCGCCGGTTCGTCAAATTCTATCTCGGATACCGATGTCTGCCGATATTAAATTTGGCTAACAATCGGGTGCTCCGAACCCATCCGATATGTGGGAAACTAACACATTCGGTGCAACGGTCCACGCGCGGCTGAATGTCGCCCTTGATGCGCAATCCTGACGTGAGCCTGACAAGCGGACGTGGTTAATCCCGAAAATCGTGCGATTCCGGTCCCACGCGGTCGACCGCTACCTTTTGTCACAAATTCCGCAACACTGTGGCGGGCTTTTTGTTCAACGCCAGCAGCGTTCCGGCGAGCCCGAGCCCGACGGTGACGACCAGTGCGGCCACAACGACGCCGGCCGCGCTTGCGGCCTGCCAGACGAACGTCAGCGTCATCAGCCGCGTCACGATCATCCAGGCGGCGATGCTGCCGGCGATCACGCCGAACACGGCGGTCGCGAGCCCAATCAGCAGGTACTCAAGTGCATAGGCGCCGAGCAGCCGCAGCCGCGTCGCGCCGAGCGTCTTCAGGATCACCGCATCATAGACCCGGTGGCGATGGCCGGCGGCGAGCGCGCCGCCCAGCACCAGGATCGCCGAGATCAGCGTCACGGCGCTGGCGCCGCGAATCGCGAGTGCGAGATTGGTGACGACGGCGCCAACCGTTTCCATCACCTCGCGCACCCGTACGCTCGTCACCATCGGGTAAGCATCCGCGACCTGCTTGATGATCTTGCCGTCGCCGGTCGCATCTCCGCCGGCCTCGGTCAGCGTCGCGATATGGGTGTGCGGCGCGCCCTTGAACGCGTTCGGCGAGAACACCAGCACGAAATTGATGCCGAGCCCCTGCCAGTCGATGGTGCGGAGATTGCCGATCTTGGCCGGGATATCGCGCCCAAGCACGTTGACCACGATTTCGTCGCCGAGCTTCAGCGACAGCCCGTCGGCGATCTTCTTTTCCATCGAGACCAGCGGCGGGCCGGAGTAATCGGCGCCCCACCACTCGCCCTCGACCACCTTGGAGCCCTTCGGCAGCTCGCCGGTATAGGTCAGGCCGCGGTCGCTCTGTAGCACCCATTCGGAATCGGTGGTGGGCTTGAGATCCTCGGCGCGAACGCCGCGGGCGGCGACGATGCGTCCGCGCAGCATCGGCACGTCATCGACCTTCGCGCCCGGCGCGATCTGGCGCAGGTAATCGTCGAAGGGTGCGGCCTGCGTGCTCGGAATGTCGATGAAGTAGAATGACGGCGCGCGATCGGGCAGCGCTGCGAGAAACTGACGGCGCAGATTGCCGTCGATCTGGGTGATGGTGACGAGCACGGCGAGGCCAAGGCCGAGCGAGAGCACGACCGATGGCGTCAGCGCGCCCGGCCGGTGAATGTTGGCGATTGCCAGCCGCAGCATGGTGAAGCGCGAGCGCGGCAGACGCCGGGCAATCGCCATCAGCACGGCGGCGACACCGCGCAGCACGGCGAACACGACGACGGAGGAAGCCACGAACACCGCAGCGATGCGCTTGTCGAACGACAATCCGATCACCACGGCGATCAGCAGCGCGACGACGACGCCCATGAATACGAGATAGCCCAGGCGCGGCCGGTGCCATTCGCTGCTGATGGTGTCGCGGAACAGTGCCGCGACCGGCACGTCGTGCACGCGTCCGAGCGGCCACAGGCCGAAGGCGAGCGCGGTGAGGAGACCGTAAACGAAGGACAGCGCGAGCTCGTCGGCATGCACGGCCGGCACCACCGGCAGCGGCAGCATCTTGCCGAACAGGCCGACGATGGCGAACGGCATCGCCGCACCGAGCGCGAGCCCAATCACCGAACCGATTCCGGCGAGCAGGATCACCTGCGCGAGATAAATGCCGAACACGTCGCGGCCCGTGGCGCCGACGGCCTTGAAGGCCGCGATCACCTCGAGCCGGCGGTCGATATGGCTCTTCACGGCGTTGGCGACGCCGACACCGCCGACCAGCAGCGCAGCGAGGCCCACCAGCGTCAGGAACTGGGTGAAGCGGCTGATATTGCGTTCGAGTTGCGGCGAGGCATTGGAGCGGCTGCGAACTTCCCAACCGGCCTGCGGCGCGGTGTTGCGGGCGTCGGCGATGAATGCGTCGGTGGCGCGCTCACTGTTGGCGGTATCCGGCAGCTTCACGCGGTAGACCCAGCGCACCAGGCTGCCGGGCTGAATGAGACCAGTGGCGCGTAGACCGGCTTCGCTGACCAGGAAGCGCGGGCCGAAACCGATGCCGCCGGCGAGCTTGTCGGGTTCGGCCTCGACGGCGCTGCGGATCTGGAAGGTTGCAGAGCCAATGGTGACGCGGTCACCGTTCCTAAGCGATAGCCGCGCCAGCAGCGTCGGATCCGCAGCCGCACCGAATGCGCCGTCACGTTCTGCGAGCAGATCGGTCAGCGGCAGCGGCGGGTTCAGCGTCAATTGTCCGAGCATCGGATAGGTGTCGTCGACCGCCTTCATCTCGACCAGCGCCAGCTTGCCCTCGGCCGAGCGCGCCATGCCGCGCAAGGTCGCGGCCACGGAGACGGTGCCGCGCGAGCGCAGGAACGCGACTTCCTCCGGCTTCGCCTCACGCTGAAACAGGACGAACGAGGCGTCGCCGCCGAGCAGCGTGCGGCCTTCTCGCGCGAGACCGTCGCTGAGGCTCGCCGACACCGAGCCGACGCCGGCGATGGCCATCACGCCAAGCGCAATGCAGGCGATGAAAACGTAGAAGCCGCGCAAACCGCCGCGCAATTCGCGCAGCGCATAACGAAGCGACAAGGCGACGCCGTTCGGCTTCGCAAACGGTTCGACTGCGATGCTCATGCTTTGGTCGTCTGCGTGTCGATGCGCCCCGAGCGCAGGCGGATCACGCGATCGCAGCGATGCGCGAGCGAGGAATCATGCGTCACCAGCACCAGCGTCATGCCGCGCTCGGCATGCTTGGTGAAGAGCAGATCGACGATCTGCTTTCCCGTGGCCTCATCGAGATTGCCGGTTGGCTCATCCGCAACGAGAATGGCAGGATCGGGCGCCAGCGCGCGCGCGAGCGCCACGCGCTGCTGTTCGCCGCCGGAGAGCTGCGTCGGATAATGATGCAGGCGATCACCGAGCCCAACCGATTGCAGCTCTTCAGCTGCGCGCTTGTTCGCATCGGGATTACCGGCGAGCTCGAGCGGCACCGCGACATTCTCCAGCGCCGTCATCGTCGGGATCAGATGGAATGACTGGAAGACGATCCCGACCTGGCGGCCCCGGAAGCGGGCCAGCGCGTCCTCGTCGAGGGCATTGAAAGGCGTGCCATTGACCACCACCTCTCCGCTATCAGGACGCTCCAGCCCCGCCATCACCATCAGCAGCGTGGATTTGCCCGAGCCTGACGGGCCGATCAGGCCGATCGTCTCCCCCGAGCCGACGCGCAAGCTGATATCCTTGAGGATGTGTACGCGTGCCGCCCCCGTTCCCAATGAGAGATTGACGTTGGAGATGGCGATGGTGTCCGGCGTGGTGCCGGCAAGCGAAGAGGGATCGATACGAGTGTCCATGGTCCGGTCATATGGCAACTCCGCACGCGGGGTCGAGAGGCGTTACGGATTCTTCGTGCACATAGCCGTGTTATTGCTCGCTTTGATGACGCTCGCCGGGCCCGCCCGGGCGGAGGAGACAAAACCGATCAAGCTTGTCGCGCTCGGCGATTCCTTAAGTGCCGGCCTTGGCCTTCCGGCCCAGCAGGCGTTTCCCGCGAAACTTCAAAAGGCCTTGCAGGCCAAAGGCATAGCCGTCGACATGATCAACGCGGGCGTGTCGGGCGACACCTCGTCCGGTGGCCGCGACCGGCTCGACTGGTCGGTGCCCGACGGAACCGAGGGCGTCATTATCGAGCTCGGCGCCAATGACGCGATGCGCGGCATCGACCCCGACTTGACGCGGGCTGCGCTGACCGACATCGTTCAACGTCTCAAGGCGCGCAAGATCGCCGTGATGCTGTGTGGCATGCTGGCGCCGCCGAATTTCGGCGCAGACTATGGCGCGCGCTTCAATTCGATTTATCCGGATCTGGCGAAGCAGTTCGACGTGCCGCTCTATCCGTTCTTCCTCGACGGTGTCGCCGCCGACGCGAAGCTCAACCAGGCCGACGGCATTCATCCCACCGCTGAAGGCGTCGACATCATCGTCAACAAGATGTTGCCCACGGTCGAGGCATTCGTGCGCTCGATCGGCGAGCAACACCGTTGAAATGCAGGCAACGCTAACCCTAACACCCAGGGTTTTCCCGGTGTAGCGTCAGCTACGCTTCGCAGAGTCACACAACTGCGATAGGAATCAGGGTACCGGTGATTCGTCGCCGGCTCTAATTTGGATAGGGTCCTGCTCAGGGACTGTACCCAAGCATCGGGAGTACGAAACGATGCCGCGTTTGTTCACTGGTCTGGAAATTCCGGCCGAGATCGGCCAGTCGCTTTCCAACTTACGGGGCGGCCTTCCCGGCGCCCGGTGGATCGATCCCGAAAATTATCACGTCACATTGCGTTTCATCGGCGACATCGACGGCATCTCCGCCAACGAGATCGCATCGATGTTGTTTCGCGTCGATCGGAAGCCTTTCGAGGTGAAGGTGCAGGGCTTGCAAAGCTTCGGCGGACGCAAGCCGCGCGCGGTGGTCGCGACGATCGCACCGAGCAGGCCGCTGATGGAGTTGCAGGCCGAGCTTGAGCGCATGATGCAGCGGATCGGTCTTGATCCCGAGGGGCGCAAATTCATTCCGCATGTCACGCTGGCCCGTCTGCACGATGCTTCCGACCGCGACGTCGCCGACTATCTCTCGATCCGCGGCTACTTCCCGAGCAAGGCGTTCATGGCGGAACGGTTCGTGCTGTTCTCCTCGCGCGCATCGACCGGCGGCGGGCCGTATGTGGTCGAGGACGCCTACGAGCTGTGTGAGTAGCGGTCGCACAACTCTCGTGTCCCGGACGCTGCGCAGCGCGGAGCGGTGCGCTGAAGAGCCGGGACCCATCGTCCTAAGATGATGATGTACGAAACGGTGGGTCCCGGTTCTGCGCGGCAGCGTTTCACGCTGCAGCGCGCCCGGGACACGAATCCGCATACCCCGTCCACCAATTGACGGCTTGCAATTTCCGCCGGTCTCTGGCGGTAAAGGGCGATGCTCTCCACCCAGAATTCCTCCTTCAGCGAAGCGTATCAGGCCCAGATCGCCTCCGGCGCGATCGAGGCTGATGCTGCGCAGGCCGAAGTCGCCGAAGCCTATACGGCGCTAGATCTGCGGCTCGCGAACTACAGCCCGAAGCGCAAGCAGGGTCTACTCGCTCGCCTGTTCAGCGGCGGCGACAGGGATGAAGCGCCGCGCGGGCTCTACATCCATGGCGAGGTCGGCCGCGGCAAGACCATGCTGATGGATCTGTTCTTTCAGCACTCGAATGTCGAGCACAAGCGTCGCGCGCATTTCCACGAGTTCATGGCTGATGTTCACGAGCGCATCTATGAGTATCGCCAGGGCATTGCGCGCGGCGAGATCCCCGATGGCGACGTCATCGCGCTGACCGCGCAAGCGATCTTCGAGGAGAGCTGGCTGCTCTGCTTCGATGAATTCCACGTCACCGACATCGCGGACGCGATGATCCTCGGCCGTCTCTTCGCAAAGCTGTTCGAGCTCGGCACCGTCGTGGTCGCAACCTCCAACGTTGCGCCCGACGATCTCTACAAGGGCGGTTTGAACCGCGCGCTGTTCTTGCCCTTCATCAAGCAGATCACCGACCATATGGACGTCTCGCGGCTCGATGCGCGCACGGATTTCCGATTGGAAAAACTTCAGGGCGTGCCGATGTGGCTGACGCCTGCGGATGGCGACGCCGACGCTGCGCTCAACAAGGCCTGGGTGAAGATGACCGGCAATGCCAAGTGCAAATCGCGCGACATCCAGATCAAGGGCCGAACCCTGCACGTGCCGTGCTCGGCGCATGGCGTGGCGCGCTTTACCTTCGCCGATCTCTGCGAGAAGCCGCTTGGCGCATCCGACTACCTCAGGCTGGCGCACGACTATCACACCATCCTGGTCGACCATATTCCAGTAATGGACTTCTCCCAGCGCAACGCCGCCAAGCGTTTCATCACGCTGATCGACACGCTCTATGACAATGCCGTGAAGCTGATGGCGTCGGCCGATGCCAACCCGATCTCGCTTTATCTCGCCCATGAGGGCACCGAGGCGATGGAGTTCAAGCGGACCTCGTCGCGCCTGATCGAGATGAGCTCGGAATCCTATCTGGCGCTGCCTCACGGCCGCAAGGATTCCACCGCCAGCGGCTCCACCAAGGGCCTGGTCGAGACTTAAGTCCTATTTCAGTCGAAGGTACCGCTGTCATTCCGGGGCGCGCGAAGCGCGAGCCCGGAATCCATCGCGCCACCAACTCTGCGGTCCGATGGATTCCGGGCCTGCGCCTGTCGGCGCATCCCGGAATGACGGGTATGCTGGCTGCTCTCTAGCCAAGCCCGACAATTGGGCATCCGGCGACTTGAACGGGGGAAGCGAAAGGGATAACCACCCATTCAGTTTTTCCCTCCTCACGTGTCTAAAGGACAGGTTCACATGGCGCGCGACAAGATTGCTTTGATTGGCTCCGGTCAGATCGGCGGAACGCTGGCTCACCTCATCGGCCTGAAAGAACTGGGCGACGTCGTGATGTTCGACATCGCCGAGGGCGTGCCGCAGGGCAAGGCGCTCGACATCGCGCAGTCCTCGCCGGTCGACGGCTTCGACGCGCACTACACCGGCGCCAACTCCTACGAAGCGCTCGACAACGCCAAGGTCTGCATCGTCACCGCTGGCGTGCCGCGCAAGCCCGGCATGAGCCGCGACGATCTCCTCTCCATCAACCTCAAGGTCATGGAGCAGGTCGGTGCGGGCATCAAGAAGTACGCCCCCGACGCGTTCGTCATCTGCATCACCAACCCGCTCGACGCGATGGTCTGGGCGCTGCAGAAGGCCTCGGG
The DNA here is from genome assembly GCA_023387695.1 of Pseudomonadota bacterium. Lineage (GTDB taxonomy): Bacteria > Pseudomonadota > Alphaproteobacteria > Rhizobiales > Xanthobacteraceae > Bradyrhizobium. Next base: position 8,687 of record JAEWHT010000039.1, read on the forward strand.
CCTGCCGCACAAGAAGGTCGTCGGCATGGCCGGCGTGCTGGACAGCGCGCGCTTCCGCTACTTCCTGGCCGACGAGTTCAACGTCTCCGTTGAAGACGTCACCGCCTTCGTGCTCGGCGGCCACGGCGACACCATGGTGCCGCTGGTGAAGTACTCAACCGTTGCCGGCATCCCGCTGCCCGACCTCGTCAAGATGGGCTGGACCTCGCAGGCGCGCCTCGACGAGATCGTCGACCGCACCCGCAACGGCGGCGCCGAGATCGTCAACCTGCTCAAGACCGGTTCGGCCTTCTACGCGCCGGCCGCCTCGGCGATCGCGATGGCCGAGAGCTATCTGCGTGACAAGAAGCGCGTGCTGCCCTGCGCCGCTTATCTCAACGGCGAATACGCTGTGAAGGACATGTATGTCGGCGTGCCCGTCGTGATCGGCTCCAAGGGCGTCGAGCGCGTCGTCGAGATCGAGCTCGCCGGCAAGGACCGCGAGGCCTTCGACAAGTCGGTCGGCGCAGTGCAGGGCCTGGTAGACGCCTGCAAGAAGATCGCACCCGATCTTCTCGGCCGCTAAGGCAGACAATCCCGCCGAAGATCGAAACCCGGTCTTCGGCGGTTTCATTTCCGGACCTCATTACCGGGGCGGGTCCGGGTCCACGATTTCGATGTCAAAGAATCCGGGTTGCAGTTCCTGTGGTATATGGTATGCCAGCCACAAGACTGAGGTGGGCCCCTAGGGGTCTCCGCCCGCGGGTTCAGGGAGCGACCAGATGAATATCCACGAATATCAGGCCAAAGCGCTGCTGGGTGAGTTCGGCGTTCCGATCTCCAAGGGCGTGCCGGTCCTTAAAGCGAGCGACGCGGAAGCCGCCGCCAAGGCGCTGCCCGGCCCGGTCTATGTGGTGAAGAGCCAGATCCACGCCGGCGGCCGCGGCAAGGGCAAGTTCAAGGAAGCTTCCGCCGGCGACAAGGGCGGCGTCCGCATCGCCAAGTCGGCCGCTGAGGTCTCCGAATTCGCCAAGCAGATGCTCGGCGCCACCCTCGTGACGATCCAGACCGGCCCGGCCGGCAAGCAGGTCAACCGCCTCTACATCGAGGACGGCTCCGACATCGACAAGGAATTCTACCTCTCGATCCTGGTGGACCGCGAAACCTCGCGCGTCTCCTTCGTCGTCTCGACCGAGGGCGGCGTCAACATCGAGGACGTCGCGCACAACAACCCCGAGAAGATCGTGACCTTCTCGGTCGATCCCGCGACCGGCATCATGGGCCATCACGGCCGCACCGTTGCCAACGCGCTGAAGCTCTCCGGTGATCTCGCCAAGCAGGCGGAAAAGCTCACCGCGCAGCTGTTCTCGGCCTTCGTCGTCAAGGACATGTCGATGCTGGAGATCAACCCGCTGGTCGTAACCAAGCAGGGCCAGCTCCGCGTGCTCGACGCCAAGGTGTCGTTCGACGACAACGCGCTGTTCCGTCATCCCGAGGTGCTCGCGCTGCGCGACGAGACCGAGGAAGACGCCAAGGAAATCGAGGCGTCGAAGTACGACCTCAACTACGTCACCCTCGACGGCAACATCGGCTGCATGGTCAACGGCGCCGGTCTCGCCATGGCGACGATGGACATCATCAAGCTCTACGGCATGGCGCCGGCGAACTTCCTCGACGTCGGCGGCAGCGCCAGCAAGGAGAAGGTCGCGGCCGCGTTCAAGATCATCACCGCTGATCCCAACGTGAAGGGCATCCTGGTCAACATCTTCGGTGGTATCATGAAGTGCGACGTGATCGCCGAGGGCGTCACGGCCGCCGTGCGCGAGGTCGGCCTCAGCGTGCCGCTGGTGGTTCGCCTCGAAGGCACCAATGTCGAACTCGGAAAGAAGATCATCCGTGAATCCGGCCTGAACGTGGTGCCCGCCGACAATCTCGACGACGCCGCGCAGAAGATCGTGAAGGCCGTCAAGGGAGGCTAAGGCCATGGCCCAGGACCATCTCTCCGCATCATCCCCGCTTGCCGAGCACGCGCGTCTCGCCGCGTTCGCCGGTGAATGGAATGGTGAAGAGATGGTCTTCCCGTCGCGCTGGACCAGCGGCGGGCCGGCCACCTCGCACACCGTCGCACGCATGGATCTGAACGGATTCTATCTGATCCAGGACAGTGTCCAGATGCGCGACGGCAAGCAGGCTTTCGCCACTCACGGCCTCTTCACCTACGATCGTGACGACCGGACCTACAAATTGTTCTGGTACGACTCGCTCGGCTACACGCCGCCCTCGCCCGCCTCCGGCGGGTGGGTCGGCAAGACCCTGACACTGGTGCGCGGCTCGCTCCGCGGCAATGCGCGCCACGTCTACGAGATCCTCGACGACAATTCCTATTCGTTGAAGATCCAGTTCTCGCCGGACGCGGAAGGCTGGGCTGACGTGCTCACTGGCGTCTACCGCCGCATCCACTGACCTCTCACTAGCTAGTTCGCGAAAGCAGACCTCATGTCCATCCTGATCGACAAGAACACCAAGGTCATCTGCCAGGGTTTCACCGGCAAGAACGGCACGTTCCATTCGGAAGCCGCGATTGCCTACGGCACCAAGATGGTCGGCGGCACCTCGCCCGGCAAAGGCGGTTCGACCCATCTGAACCTGCCGGTGTTCGACACCGTGCGCGATGCCCGTGAGAAGACCGGCGCCGACGCGTCGGTGATCTACGTGCCGCCGCCGGGCGCGGCCGACGCGATCTGCGAAGCCATCGACGCCGAGATCCCGCTGATCGTCTGCATCACCGAGGGTATTCCGGTCATCGACATGGTGCGCGTGAAGCGCTCGCTGGCCGGCTCCAAGTCGCGCCTGATCGGGCCGAACTGCCCGGGCGTCATGACCGCCGGCGAGTGCAAGATCGGCATCATGCCCGCCAACATCTTCAAGACCGGCTCGGTCGGCATCGTCTCCCGTTCGGGCACGCTGACCTACGAAGCCGTGTTCCAGACCTCCCAGGAAGGCCTCGGCCAGACCACCGCGGTCGGCATCGGCGGCGACCCGGTCAAGGGAACTGAATTCATCGACGTCCTGGAAATGCTCCTGGCCGACTCCAAGACCGAGTCGATCATCATGATCGGCGAGATCGGCGGTTCCGCCGAGGAAGACGCCGCCCAGTTCCTCAAGGACGAGGCCAAGCGCGGTCGCAAGAAGCCGATGGTTGGTTTCATCGCCGGTGTCACGGCACCTCCCGGCCGCCGCATGGGCCATGCCGGTGCGATCATCTCGGGCGGCAAGGGCGACGCCGGTTCCAAGACCGACGCGATGAAATCCGCAGGGATTACAGTGTCGCCGTCTCCCGCGCGCCTCGGCCATACGCTTGCCGAAAAGTTGAAAGGCTAATTCACTTCTTCGTGCTTTTCCGGGCGAAGTTTCGCAGCAAATAGGGTAAAGGGTGCCTGTCGCGTCGAGTCCTGTCGGGGAGCTCGGCGCCAGCGCCGTTGACTATGCGCGAACCGAAATCGCCAGGAACCCAGTATGTCTCGCCAGGACGCGAACGCAGCCTTTGCCCTGTCATCCTTTTTGCAGGGCACAAACGCCACCTACATCGACGAAATTTACGCCCGCTATGAGAAGGATCCGTCCTCGGTCGACGCCGAGTGGCAGGAGTTCTTCAAGAGCCTCAACGACCAGCCCGCCGACGTCCGCAAGAACGCCGAGGGCCCGTCTTGGGAGCGCAGCAACTGGCCGCTGACCCCCAACGACGACCTGACCTCCGCCCTCGACGGCAACTGGGCCGAAGTCGAGAAGGCGGTCGGCGCCAAGATCGCCGCCAAGGCGCAGGCCAAGGGAGGCGACAAGGGCGCTGGCATTTCCTCCGCTGACCTGCAGCAGGCCACGCGCGACTCGGTCCGCGCGTTGATGCTGATCCGATCCTACCGCATGCGTGGCCACTTCCACGCCAAGCTCGATCCGCTCGGCATCGAAGCCCCGCGTAACCGCGAAGAGCTCGACCCCCGCACCTACGGCTTCACGGAAGCCGATTTCGACCGCAAGATCTTCCTCGATCACGTGCTGGGCCTCGAATACGCGAACTTGCGCGAAATCACCGCGATCTGCGAGCGCACCTACTGCCAGACGCTCGGCGTCGAATTCATGCACATCAGCAATGCCGCACAGAAGGCGTGGATCCAGGAGCGCATCGAGGGTCCGGATAAGGAAATCTCGTTCACGCGCGAAGGCCGTCGCGCCATCCTGATGAAGCTGGTCGAGGCGGAAGGCTTCGAAAAGTTCTGCGACACCAAGTTCACCGGCACCAAGCGCTTCGGCCTCGACGGCGGTGAATCGCTGATCCCCGCGCTCGAGCAGATCATCAAGCGTGGCGGCAATCTCGGCGTGAAGGAAGTCGTGCTCGGCATGCCGCATCGCGGCCGCCTCAACGTGTTGACGCAGGTGATGGGCAAGGCCCATCGCGCGCTGTTCCACGAATTCAAGGGCGGCTCGGCCAACCCCGATGCGGTCGAAGGCTCGGGCGACGTCAAGTATCACCTCGGCGCCTCCTCGGACCGCGAGTTCGACGGCAACCGCATCCATCTGTCGCTGACCGCCAACCCCTCGCATCTTGAGATCGTCGATCCCGTCGTGCTCGGCAAGGTGCGCGCGAAGCAGGACCAGCATGGCGATCCGCCGGACCAGCGCATCTCGGTGATGCCGCTGCTGATGCATGGCGACGCGGCGTTCGCCGGCCAGGGCGTGGTCGCTGAGTGCTTCGGTCTGTCGGACCTGAAGGGCTACCGCACCGGCGGCTCCGTGCACTTCATCGTCAACAACCAGATCGGCTTCACCACCTATCCGCGCTACTCGCGCTCCTCGCCCTATCCGTCTGACGTGGCGAAGATGATCGATGCGCCGATCTTCCATGTGAACGGCGACGATCCGGAAGCCGTGGTGTTCGCGGCCAAGGTCGCGACCGAATTCCGGCAGAAGTTCCACAAGCCCGTCGTCATCGACATGTTCTGCTACCGCAGGCATGGCCATAACGAAGGCGACGAGCCGGCGTTCACCCAACCGGTGATGTACAAGAAGATCGCGGCTCACCCGACGACGCTGGAGCTCTACTCCCGCCGTTTGGTCAATGAAGGCGTGATGACCCAGGGCGAGGTCGACAAGGCCAAGGCCGACTGGCGCGTGCGTCTCGATGCCGAGTTCGAAGCCGGCACCTCCTACAAGCCGAACAAGGCCGACTGGCTCGACGGCAAATGGGCGGGCTTCAAGATCGCCGACCAGGAAGAGGACGCCCGTCGCGGCGTCACCGGTGTCGAGCTCACCGAGCTGAAGGATATCGGCCGCAAGATCACCAAGGTGCCGGACGGTTTCCGCGTTCACCGCACCATCCAGCGCTTCCTCGAGAACCGCTCGAAGGCGATCGACACCGGTGCCGGCATCGACTGGGCGACCGGCGAAGCGCTGGCGTTCTGCACGCTGCTTGCCGAAAACCATCACGTTCGCCTGTCCGGACAGGATTCCGAACGCGGTACCTTCTCGCAGCGCCACTCGGTCCTGATCGACCAGGAAGACGAGAGCCGCTACACGCCGTTCAACCATCTCGGCAACGAGCAGGGCCATTACGAGGTCATCAATTCGCTGCTGTCGGAAGAAGCCGTGCTCGGCTTCGAATACGGCTACTCGCTCGCCGAGCCGAACACGCTGACCCTGTGGGAAGCGCAGTTCGGCGACTTCGCCAACGGTGCGCAGGTCGTGTTCGACCAGTTCATCTCTTCGGGTGAGCGCAAATGGCTGCGCATGTCCGGTCTCGTCTGCCTCTTGCCGCACGGCTACGAAGGCCAGGGACCGGAGCATTCCTCGGCGCGCCTGGAGCGTTATCTGCAGATGTGCGCGGAAGACAACATGCAGGTGGTCTATCCGACCACGCCGGCAAACTACTTCCATGTGCTGCGCCGCCAGCTGCATCGCGAGATCCGCAAGCCGCTGATCCTGATGACGCCGAAGTCGCTGCTCCGTCACAAGCGGGCGGTCTCGCGTCTGGAAGAGCTCGCCAAGGGCACGACCTTCCACCGCATCCTGTATGATGACGCCCAGATGCTGCCGAACGAGCCGGTCAAGCTCGTTCCGGACGACAAGATCCGCCGCATCGTGCTGTGCTCGGGCAAGGTCTATTACGACCTCTACGAGGAGCGCGAGAAGCGTGGCATCGACGACATCTATCTGATGCGCGTCGAGCAGCTTTATCCGGTGCCGCTGAAGGCGCTGGTGGCCGAGCTGTCCCGCTTCAAGAAGGCGGAAGTGATCTGGTGCCAGGAAGAGCCGCGTAACATGGGCGCCTGGCACTTCATCGAGCCCTATCTGGAATGGGTGCTGAACCAGGTGAACGGCGTGAGCCGGCGGCCGCGTTATGTCGGCCGCGCCGCTTCCGCCGCGACCGCCACTGGTCTGATGTCCAAGCATCAGGCGCAGCTGAAGGCGTTCCTGGACGAAGCATTGAGCTGAGAAGTTTTTTAAGACGCTGTCATCGCCCGCGAAGGCGGGCGATCCAGTACGCCGTGACGGCCGTGATGACCACGAACGCCTCGAAGTACTGGATGCCCCGCCTTCGCGGGGCATGACACCTGTAAAATTCATGACCGCATTGGCGATCCCTTAAGGAAAAGACCATGACTGAAATTCGTGTGCCGACGCTCGGCGAATCCGTCACCGAGGCCACCATCGGCCGCTGGTTCAAGAAGGCCGGCGACGCCGTCGCTGTCGACGAGCCCTTGGTTGAGCTCGAGACCGACAAGGTCACCATCGAAGTTCCCGCGCCCTCCGCCGGCACGCTGAGCGAGATCATCGCTGCTGATGGTACGACTGTTGCGGTCGGCGCGCTGCTCGGCCAGATCACGGATGGTGCCGGTGCTGCGAAGCCCGCCGCAGCGCCCGCCAAGCCTGCCGCTGCTCCGGCTGCCGCTGCTGCTCCCGCGCCGGCTCCGGCCGCGAAGGCGCCGCCGGCTGATGCGCCGCTTGCTCCCTCCGTGCGCAAGCTCTCGGCAGAGACCGGCGTCGATGCCTCGACTGTTCCCGGCTCCGGCAAGGATGGCCGCGTCACCAAGGGCGACATGCTGGCCGCGATCGAGCGTGCGGCCTCCGCGCCGACCCCGGTCAACCAGCCCGCTGCCGCCGTTCAGGTGCGTGCGCCGTCGCCGGCCGATGACGCCGCCCGCGAAGAGCGCGTCAAGATGACCCGCCTGCGCCAGACCATCGCGCGCCGCCTCAAGGACGTGCAGAACACCGCGGCGATGCTCACGACCTTCAACGAGGTCGACATGACCAACGTGATGGCGCTGCGTGCCCACTACAAGGATGCGTTCGAGAAGAAGCACGGCTCCAAGCTCGGCTTCATGGGCTTCTTCACCAAGGCCGTCGTGCAGGCGCTGAAGGACATCCCGGCCGTGAATGCCGAGATCGACGGCACCGACCTGATCTATAAGAACTACTATCACATCGGCGTTGCCGTCGGCACCGATAAGGGCCTCGTCGTGCCCGTGGTGCGTGACTGCGACAACAAGTCGATCGCCGACATCGAGAAGGGCATCGCTGATTTCGGTCGTCGCGCCCGTGACGGCCAGCTCAAGATCGACGAGATGCAGGGCGGCACCTTCACCATCACCAATGGCGGCATTTACGGCTCGCTGATGTCGACCCCGATCCTGAACGCGCCGCAGTCCGGCATCCTCGGCATGCACAAGATACAGGATCGTCCGATGGTCGTCGGCGGCAAGATCGAAGTCCGCCCGATGATGTATCTGGCGCTGTCCTACGACCACCGCGTGATCGACGGCAAGGAAGCCGTCACCTTCCTGGTTCGCGTCAAGGAGAGCCTGGAAGATCCGGCACGCCTGGTGCTCGATCTCTGATCCCTGATGCTCCGCGAGCGCCGTCGCGATTGTAGCGGCGGCGCCTGTCGAACCATGGAGGCGCGCGTGACGGATAAGGTCGTTGTCATCACCGGCGGCAGCCGCGGCATTGGTCGCGCGACCGCGCTTGCGGCCGCCGCGCGCGGCTACCGCGTCGTGGTCGGCTATGCCACCAACAAGGCGGCCGCCGACGAGGTGGTCAGCCAGATCGAGGCCGGCAACGGCAAGGCGATCGCGGTGAAGTGCGACGTCGCCGAGGAACGCGACATCGTCGATCTGTTCAAGGCGGCCGACAAGTTCGGCACGCTGGCCGCGCTGGTCAACAATGGCGGCATCGTCGGTACGAGCGGCGTGCGCGTCGACGAGATGTCGGCCGAACGCATTCAGCGCGTGCTGGCGGTCAATGTCACCGGCTCGATCCTCTGCGCGCGCGAAGCGGTGAAGCGGATGTCGACCAAGCATGGCGGCAAGGGTGGCGTCATCGTCAATCTGTCATCGGTCGCTGCCAAGCTCGGCGCGCCCAATACCTATGTCGATTATGCCGCATCCAAGGGCGCGATCGATTCCTTCACCACCGGCCTCGGCTATGAGGTCGCGGGCGAAGGCATTCGCGTCGCGGGCATTCGCCCCGGCCTGATCGACACCGAAATTCACGCCTCCGGCGGCGAGCCCGATCGGCATCACCGTCTGGCCCACATGGTGCCGATGAAGCGCGTCGGCACCGCGGATGAAATTGCCAATGCCATCGTCTGGCTGATGTCGGACGAGGCCTCCTACGTGACCGCAGCCACGCTCGATGTGTCCGGCGGTCGCTGACGTGGCCCGCGCGGACGCTGACACATCCTCACAACGCTAAACCTACGGGACTTTCTCTCATGGCTACCTACGATCTCGTCGTCATCGGCACCGGACCTGGCGGTTATGTCTGCGCGGTGCGTGCCAGCCAGCTCGGCATGAAAGTCGCCGTGGTCGAAAAGAACGCCACGCTCGGCGGCACCTGTCTCAATGTCGGCTGCATGCCCTCGAAGGCGCTGCTGCACGCGTCCGAAATGTTCGAGGAAGCCGCGCATTCCTTCGCCAAGATGGGCATCAGCGTCTCCGCGCCGAAGCTCGAGCTTCCCGCGATGATGAACTTCAAGCAGCAGGGCATCGACGGCAACGTCAAGGGCGTCGAGTTCCTGATGAAGAAGAACAAGGTCGATGTGCTCAAGGGCACCGGCAAGATCCTCGGCACCGGCAAGGTCGAAGTCTCCGCCGACGGCAAGTCGCAGGTGATCGAGACCAAGAACATCGTCATCGCCACCGGCTCGGATATCGCACGCCTCAAGGGCATCGAGATCGACGAGAAGCGCATCGTGTCCTCCACCGGCGCGCTGTCGCTGGACAAGGTCCCCGGCAAGCTGCTCATCGTCGGCGCCGGCGTGATCGGCCTCGAGCTCGGCTCGGTGTGGAAGCGTCTCGGCGCCGACGTCGTCGTCGTCGAATTTTTGGATCGCATCCTGCCGGGCATGGACGGCGAAATTGCAAAACAATTCCAGCGTATCCTCGAGAAGCAGGGCTTTACGTTCAAGCTCGGCGCCAAGGTCACGGCTGTCGACACCTCAGGCAAGACGCTGAAGGCGACGATCGAGCCGGCTGCCGGCGGTGCCGCCGAGACGGTTGAGGCCGACGTCGTGCTCGTCTGCATCGGTCGCGTGCCCTACACCGAAGGCCTCGGCCTGAAGGAAGCCGGCGTCGCGCTCGATCCGCGCGGCCGCGTGCAGATCGATCCGCATTTCGCCACCAGCCTGAGGGGCGTCTATGCCATCGGCGACGTCGTCGCCGGTCCCATGCTCGCGCACAAGGCCGAGGACGAAGCCGTGGCCGTCGCTGAGATCATCGCTGGCCAAGCCGGTCACGTGAACTACGACGTTATCCCAGGCGTGGTGTATACCACCCCGGAAGTCTCTTCCGTCGGCAAGACCGAGGACGAGCTGAAGCAGGCCGGCGTCGCCTACACGGTCGGGAAGTTTCCCTTTACCGCCAACGGCCGCTCCAAGGTCAACCAGACCACTGACGGCTTCGTGAAGATTCTCGCAGATGCGAAGACGGATCGCGTGCTCGGCGTGCACATCATCGGCATCGAAGCCGGCGAAATGATCCATGAGGCCTGCGTTCTCATGGAGTTTGGTGGCAGTGCGGAAGATCTCGCGCGCACCTGCCACGCGCATCCGACCCGCTCGGAAGCGGTCAAGGAAGCCGCGCTTGCAGTCGGCAAGCGGGCCATCCATATGTAGGATCGCGCCCAGCATCGAATCGGGCGGGAAACACATGCTGCGCCGCCTCCTTCAACCGGTCTGGGTCCTGCTTGCGATCATCTTCCTGGTCGAAGCCTGGCTTTGGGACCATTGCGAACCGGTCGTGGCGCGGGTTGTCGCGCTCATTCCGCTCGCGCGCCTGAAGGAATGGCTCTCCGATCGCGTCGATGCGCTATCGCCGGCGATGACGTTGATCGTCTTCGTCGTGCCGATCATCCCGCTGTTTCCGCTCAAGCTGGTCGGACTGTGGCTGCTCACCCATGAATACTGGCTGACCGGCGTCTCGACGTTCCTGTTCGCCAAGATGCTCGGCGTCGGCGTCACCGCCTTCTTGTTCGACGTCACGCGCGAAAAGCTGCTGGAGATGCACTGGTTCGAGCGGCTCTACGAGTGGGTGCTGCGGCTGCGCGCCAAGGCGACCGAGATCGTCGAACCGGTCAAGCGCCGCATCAAGGAATTGCTCAGCGGCAACGGCGAAGGCTGGTCCTCCCGCACGCTCCGTCTGATCCAGCGCTTCCGCAAGAGCGTGCGCGAGGCGCGCTGAGCTCTTTGCCACACACTCACTGTCATCGCCCGGTTTAACCGGGCGATCCAGTATTCCAGAGACACGGAGAGTAGAAACGAGAAGCCGCGGCGTACTGGATGCCCCGGTCAAGCCGGGGCATGACAGCGGTGTGCGTAGTCGGCACTTCTCACCCGTGCAGATGCAGCAGATGCGGCGCCCAGGCGCCGAGCACGGTCATGCCGAGCCCTGCGAGCGTCAACAACCCGGCGACCCAGGCGAGCGGCAGCATGCCGGTGATGATCGTGGCCGATGCCAGCACGATGCCGATCTGGAATGCGGCCGACGCCAGCTCGAAGTGATGATATTTCGCGGTCGCCTCGTCGCGCTGATGCTCGGCTTCCTTGGCCTTCTCGGCGAGCTGCTCGGTGCCTTCGCCGGTCTCGGGCTCGGAGCGATAGCGCGCCGCGGTCTTGGTCCAGTCGTCGATCTGCTTCTGCACCGCGGCCTTCATGGCGTCGTCGCTGGCGCTGCCTAGCGTCAGCTTGCCCTGGTCGGCGGCGGTCTGGACCACAGTGCGGCGAATGCTCTTGGCCTGGAAGAACGCCCACAGGTTGGACGCCTCGACATTCTTGCTGATCGACTCGGTCTGGGCGCCCTTGCCGAGCGTTTCCGAGATCGCGAGAAACAGTGCCAGCACCGCGATCAGAAGGGCGATCTTCTTGTTCTCGCCGGATGCGTGCTCGGCATGCTCGGCGTGCTCCATGCTTTCGTGTGCGCTCATGAATCCCCTCCTGTTCGGTTCCGTACGATTGACCGAACCGTGCGGCCTGCGCAAGGGGCATGCGCGGCGAGAGCTGGCTATGACAGCTTGATGTCAGGAATTATCGAACTCGTTAGCGCCGCGGATGCGCGCTCGCATAGACTTCCAGCAATCGTTCAGAATCGATGCCGGTATAGATCTGCGTGGTCGAGAGCGAGGAATGGCCGAGCAATTCCTGGATGGCGCGCAGATCGCCGCCGCGCGACAGCAGGTGCGTGGCAAAGGAGTGCCGCAGCGCGTGCGGCGTGGCGCTGTCGGGCAGGCCGAGCGCGCCGCGTAAGCGCTCCATCGCGAGCTGGATGATGCGTGGGCTGAGCGGCCCGCCGCGCGCGCCGACGAAGATCGACCCGTCCTGTGGCAGCGTATGCGGGCACATCGACACATATTCATGCACCAGCGCCAGCACGTTTTGCAGCACCGGCACCATGCGGGTCTTGTTGCCTTTGCCGGTCACGACCAGCACGTCGCCTTCGCCCGGCTTCGGCACCTCGCGGCGCTTCAGGCTGAGCGCTTCGGAAATACGCAGGCCCGATCCATAGAGCAGCGCCATCACGGCGGCATCGCGCACCAGGATCCAGGTCTCGCGATCCTCGCCGGCACGCTCGTCGGCATCAGCCAGGCGTTTTGCGGAGGCCATCGGCAGCGGCTTCGGCAGCGTCTTGGCGACCTTCGGTGCGCGGATCGCGGAGAGTGCACCGACCTTGCCCTTGCCCTCGCGCTCGAGGAAACGGCCGAATGAGCGCAACCCCGCAAGCGCGCGCATCAGTGAACGTCCCGCAATATCGTCGGCGCGACGCATCGCCATGAAGGCGCGAACATCGGTGGCTTCAAGCGAGGCGAATCGCTCCAGCGTCACGCGCTCGCCCCAATGGGCACACAGGAAATCCAGGCACTGCCGCAAGTCGCGGGCATAGGCTTCCAGCGTCTTCGGCGACAGCCGTCGCTCAGCGCCAAGATGGGCAAGCCAGCGCGTCATCTCCTGCGCGATCGAGGGATCGGCGCTGGCGAGCTCGATCTGTGGGGCGGCCGCTTTGCTCATGCGCTCTGGACGTAATGATTCCGCACAGTATATCGCATCACATCCGTTTATCGTTCGCTAAGGTGGCCCCGCGCGGCTAGCCTTCAGAGCCCCCAAGGTTCCGATTCTCCGTTCATGGACCACACGTCGCCCAGCCCAACCGCCCCCGCCAACGCGACCCGCACGGTCGACGTGCTGGTGCCGGTCGCGCTCGACCAGACCTATTCGTACAAGGTGCCGCGCGGCATGGAGCTGAAGGCCGGCGATCTCGTCGGCGTACCGCTGGGCGCGCGCGAGGTGCTCGGCGTGGTCTGGGGCGAAAACGCCAATCCCGATCCGCGCCTGCACAACCGCCTCAAGGAGGTCAACGAGAAGATCGACGTTGCCGCCCTGAAGCCCGAGTTGCGTTCGGTCGTCGACTGGGTTGCCAATTACACGCTGAGCCCGCGCGGCATGGTGCTGCGCATGTGCCTGCGGATGGGCGAAAACCTCGGCCCCGAGCGGGTGCGCGCCGGCGTGCGCCTGGTCGGCGATCCCCCGCGGCGGCTGACACCGGCACGGGCGCGCGTGCTCGAACTGCTGTCGGACCAGTTGCTGCACGCCAAATCGGAAGCCGCGAAGGAAGCCGGCGTTTCCGCCGGCGTCATCGACGGCCTCGTCGACGAAGGCACGCTGACGGTCGAGCCGATGCCGCCGCCACCGCCGCCGCCTGCGCCCGATCCGGAATTCGGCCGGCCGGATTTTTCGCCGCTGCAGCGCGCCGGCGTCGATGCGATGCGCGCGCTCGCGGCCAACGGCACCTTTCATGTCGCGCTGCTCGACGGCGTCACCGGCTCCGGCAAGACCGAGGTTTATTTCGAGGCCGTTGCGGAAACCATTCGCCGTGGAAAACAATCGCTGATCCTGATGCCGGAGATCGCGCTCACCGGCCAGTTCCTCGATCGCTTCGCGCAGCGCTTTGGCGTACGGCCGATCGAGTGGCATTCGGAGCTCACGCCCCGCACCCGCGCGCGCAATTGGGCGGCGATCTCGGAAGGCACCGCGCCGGTCGTGGTCGGTGCACGCTCGGCGCTGTTTCTGCCTTACGCCAATCTCGGCCTCATCGTCGTCGATGAAGAGCACGACCAGGCCTACAAGCAGGACGAGGGCGTGCATTATCACGCCCGCGACATGGCGGTGGTGCGTGCGCATATCGCAAAAATCCCGATCGTGCTGGCCTCGGCCACGCCGTCGGTCGAGTCAGAGGTCAATGCGCGCAAGAACCGCTATCAGCGCGTTGCGCTGCCCTCGCGCTTCGGCGGCCAGCACATGCCGCATATCGAGGCGATCGACATGCGCCGCGAGCCGCCCGCGCGCGGCCGCTTCATCTCGCCGCGCCTGGCGTCCGAGATCAAAAAGGCGGTCGAAAAGCGCGAGCAGGCACTGCTGTTCCTCAATCGCCGCGGCTACGCGCCGCTGACGCTGTGCCGTGGCTGCGGCCATCGCTTCGCCTGCACCATCTGCGATGCGTGGCTGGTCGATCACCGCTTTCGCCAGCGCCTCGTCTGTCACCATTGCGGCTTCTCGATGCCGCGCCCGCACACCTGCCCGCACTGCGCGGCGGAGGAATCGCTGGTTGCCGTCGGCCCCGGCGTCGAGCGCCTGCAGGAAGAGGCGGCGGCGCTGTTTCCGGATGCGCGCACCATGGTGCTGTCGAGCGATCTCATCACCTCGATCGAGACGATGCGCAGCGAGCTCAACGAGATCGCGGAAGGCCGCGTCGACATCATCATCGGCACGCAGCTCGTCGCCAAGGGCCACAATTTTCCGCGGCTCAATCTCGTCGGCGTGGTCGATGCGGATCTCGGCTTGAGCAACGGCGATCCGCGCGCGGCGGAGCGCACCTGGCAATTGCTGAACCAGGTGATCGGTCGGGCTGGCCGCGAGCAGGGTCGCGGCGTCGGCTATCTGCAGACGCATCAGCCTGATCATCCCGTGATGAAGGCGCTGATCGCCTGCGATCGTGAAGCCTTCTATGACAGCGAGATCGATTTGCGCGAACGCACGCTCTATCCGCCGTTCGGCCGGCTCGCGAGCCTGATCATCTCAGCAGGAGATCGGCCGAGCGCCGAAGGCCTGGGCCGCCGTATCGTTGCACTTGCTCCGCGCGACGAGCGCGTGGTGGTGCTGGGCCCCGCGGAGGCCCCGCTCGCCGTGATCAAGGGCCGCTATCGTTTTCGCATCCTGGTAAAATCAGCACGCGGTTTTGATCTGTCGGATTATCTGCGCAACTGGCTCGCGTTGTGCCCGAAGCCGACGGGCAATCAGAAGCTGGAAGTGGACGTCGATCCGCAGAGCTTTTTGTAAGGGCGGCTCTCTCCTCTCGTGCCCCGGACGTAGCGCAGCACGTAGTGATGCGCTGCTGAGCCGGGGCCCATGTCTCCACACCCTGCCGTGTTGCTTTTCTGGGTCCCGGCTCAGCGCAGCAACGTTGCACGTTGCAGCGCGTCCGGGACACGAGCGGGAATGACGACAAATAAAAAAGCCCGTGGTCCCCCAAGACCACGGGCTTGTTTCATGCGCGCTTAGCGCCCTTAGGAAACGACTTCCGCGGTGACGCGGCCGACGCCGGCGCCGGTGAGGCCGATGGCGCGGGCAGCACCCGTGGAGAGGTCGAGCACGCGGCCGCGCACGAACGGGCCACGGTCATTGATGGTGACGATGACGCTCTGGCCGCCATGGGTGACGCGGACCTTGGTGCCGAACGGCAGCGAACGGTGCGCTGCGGTCATGGCGTTCTGGTTGAAGCGCGCGCCCGATGCGGTGCGGCTGCCGGACTCGTTGCCGTAATAGGAGGCCATGCCCGAGAAGGTGTGTCCGCCGCCCGACGACGGGGTCATCGAGGCATTGGCGTTGCGCCAGTCGGATGAGGAATTGTTCTGGGCGGCGTGGTGGTGCCGGTGATGCCTGGATTTGGCGGAAGCTTCGGTGGCAGTTCCACCGACGAGGAGAGTTGCGGCGACAAAAGCGATCGCCGTACGCGGCCGGGTCACAGTGCCCAGCGTCTTCAAAGACAGCATTTAGTGGTCCCTACGCTAGTAATGCCACATATGTGGCAAGTGGAGCCCCCATCAGTTTGCGAGCGGGATGGCGTTTCGATTCCCAATGCGGCATGAATTGGGCAGTAAATCCGTTCCGTGTCGTCATGAAATATCTTGTGATCTGAATCGATATTCGGCGGATGTTCCGTAATCTTTCGCTTTAACGATTCATTAACCCAATAATTACTCACGAATACTGTAAAGCGAAGTTGTTATTCTTCGCGTTTAGAATTCGGTAAGTATTCGGCGGACGAGATCGATCGGGCGGGAGTCACGCCTCAGCGATCCGTGTTCATGGCCGCTATGCGCTGAGGGCAGGAACGAATGAGCGTCCGGCTGCCGTAACGCGCGTGGCAATTCCGTGGCGTGGCAGGTCGTCGTGTCGATCGCCATGAAGCTGTCGAGAACTGCGACGAACTGGCGACAGAACCTCGTGCCTTTAATTTGGCGTCATGTTGCACGTGCGCGCCTGCTATGTTAGCAAAGCCGCGATTTTAACGAGCCCGGCACGTCCCGTGTCGGTCGAAAATCGAAGTCCCGCTTGAATTCCAAGGGCTTGGATCGCTTGGCGCCGCGTTGTGGCGACGGTTTTTCCCTTGCGAATTTGACAGCAAAAAGAGCGCGTCTGTGGCTGCAGAAGATACGTCCGTTTCCGGTGTGTCAGGCCGTTATGCAACGGCCTTGTTTGAACTGGCCCGCGACCAGAAAGTGGTCGATGAGGTCAAGGCCGATCTCGACAAGTTCGAGGGCCTGCTAAACGAAAGCGCTGATCTCAAGCGCCTGGTCCGCAGTCCGGTTTTCGCGGCTGACGCCCAGTCCAAGGCCCTCTCGGCCGTCCTGGACAAGGCCGGCATTGCCGGCATCTCCGCCAATTTCCTGAAAGTGCTGACCGCCAACCGCCGCCTGTTCGCGGTGGCTGACGTCATCCGCGCCTATCGCGCCCTCGTCGCCAAGTTCAAGGGCGAGGCCACGGCGGATGTCACGGTCGCGGAGGCGCTTTCGGACAAGAATCTCGACGCCCTCAAGGTTGCCCTGAAGTCGGTGACCGGCAAGGACGTCGCGCTCAACGTGAAGATCGATCCGTCGATCATCGGTGGCCTCGTCGTGAAGCTTGGCAGCCGCATGATCGATAGCTCGCTTCGCACCAAACTCAATTCGATCAAGCACGCGATGAAAGAGGCAGGCTGATGGACATCCGCGCCGCGGAAATTTCCGCGATCCTCAAGGACCAGAT
>JAEWHT010000059.1 GCA_023387695.1 Pseudomonadota bacterium
GTCGAGATGCAGCCTGGAGACGAGCCGCCGGAGCCGTTCTCGGTGATGACCGAGCGGATCACGACCCCGCAGATCCAGTGCGGGATCACCCGGACCACATCAGCCACCCATGAGGTGATCCGGGCCAATGTCCATCGCTCGCCGATGTACTCCGGCCAGATCAAAAGCTCCGGTCCGCGCTATTGCCCCTCGATCGAGGACAAGATCGTCCGCTTTGGCGATCGCGATGGGCATCAGATCTTCCTGGAGCCGGAAGGGCTGGACGACACGACGGTCTACCCCAACGGCATCTCGACCTCGCTACCAGAGGAGGTCCAGCTCGCGATTCTCGCCACCATCCCCGGCTTGGAGCGGGTGAAGATGGTCCGCCCGGGCTATGCCATCGAATACGACCACATCGATCCACGGGAGCTCGATCCGACCCTGCAGACCAAGCGATTGCGCGGTCTTTTCCTGGCCGGCCAGATCAACGGGACCACCGGATACGAAGAAGCCGCCGGTCAGGGCATCGTGGCCGGCCTGAACGCGGCCCTCTCTGCCAGCGGCGCCGCGCTGACCGTTTTCGACCGTGCCGACGGCTATCTCGGGGTGATGATCGACGACCTCGTGACCCGCGGCATCACCGAACCCTATCGGATGTTCACCTCGCGGGCCGAATACCGGTTGACCCTGCGGGCGGACAATGCCGATCAGCGCCTGACGGAGAAGGGGATCGCACAGGGGTGCGTCGGCAGTGCCCGGACCCAGTTCCACCGGACCAAGATGGACGCCCTGAACGCGGCCCGGACGCTGTCGAAATCTCTGACGATCACTCCGAACGAAGCGATCAAGCATGGGCTGTCCCTGAACCGCGACGGCCAGCGTCGCTCGGCCTTCGAACTGATGGCCTATCCGGACATCGGATGGAGCCAGGTCCGCACGATCTGGCCGGAGCTCTCCGCCATCGATCCCGTCATCGCCACCCATCTCGAGATCGACGCCAAATACGACGTCTATCTGGAGCGCCAGAGCGCCGACGTCGAAGCCTTCCGGCGGGACGAGGGGATGGTGCTGTCGAATGTCGACTACAGCCAGGTCCCTGGTCTCTCGAATGAGGTTCGCGCCAAGCTCGAGAAGGCGCGGCCATTCACGGTCGGCCAGGCCGGCCGGATCGACGGCATGACCCCGGCAGCACTCGGCATCCTGGCGGCTTATCTCCGCCGTGAGGCACGGAAGACCTCCAAAGCAATCGCATAGGCGTTTCACGTGAAACAGCGCGGACCGGGCGGGGACAGGCCGCTAACCCGACGACCCGGTGCAGGTGAGGGTAATCGTCGCCCCGACCCGAAGCCAATCAAACCGAAGATCGACAAGGCTAGCGCCAACGATCAGGCCCTCGACTCCATCATTGCAGCCGACAAGCGCGAGGCCTTGAAGCTCGCTCCCGTTTCACATGAAACAGAGGCCCGGCTCGATCGCTACATTGCATTGCTCCGGGAGTGGCAGGCCAAGACCAATCTGGTCGCGCCCTCGACCCTGCCGCACCTCTGGACCCGGCACATCGCCGACTCGCTTCAGCTCGTCGATCTCGCGCCATCAGCAAAACGCTGGGCCGACCTCGGCAGCGGCGGGGGCTTCCCCGGTGTGGTCCTCGCGTGCGCCATGGCCGGCACGCCGGGCGCGAGCGTCCATCTCGTCGAGCGAATCGCCAAGAAGGCCGCCTTTTTGCGTGAAGCGATCCGCGTCACCACATCTCCGGGAGTCGTACATCTCGCTGAGATCGGGGATAATGTGGATAGAATCACTGGCCCCGTCGATTGCGTCACCGCGCGCGCGCTGGCTCCGCTACATCAACTCATCGGCTTTGCGGAGCCGCTGATGCGCCAGGGCGCAAAAGCGTTGTTTCTCAAGGGTCAAGATGTAGAGGCTGAATTGACCGAAGCCGCTAAATATTGGAATATTCAGCCGCAACTCCACCAAAGCCGGACAGGCGATGGCTGGATCGTCGAGCTGAATTCAGCTGAACGGCGCGGGTGAGCGTTCAGGGGTTGAGTGGGGAATTTCGATGACCGTGATTGACGAGCCGAAGCAAGACCAGACCGCTGAAGTCCCGCATGGTCACCCGCGCATCCTGGCGCTGGCGAATCAAAAGGGCGGCGTGGGAAAAACAACCACAGCGATCAATCTCGGCACGGCGCTCGCTGCGATTGGCGAGCGCGTTCTGATCGTCGATCTCGATCCGCAGGGCAACGCCTCGACCGGTCTCGGCATCGATCGCCGTAACCGCTCCTGCTCGACTTATGACGTGCTGATCGGTGAAGCCCCGCTGCGCGAGGCCGTTGTCTCGACCGCCGTACCTCGCCTGCATATCGCGCCCTCGACCATGGATCTCTCCGGCCTCGAGCTCGAGCTCGGCACCACGCCCGGCCGTGCCTTCAAGCTGCGCGATGCGATCTCCTCGCTCAACAACAACGTCTCGCCGGACGCCGACTACACCTACGTGCTGATCGATTGCCCGCCTTCGCTCAACCTGCTCACGGTGAATGCGATGGCGGCGTCGGACGCGATCCTGGTGCCGCTGCAGTGCGAATTCTTCGCGCTCGAAGGTCTGTCGCAATTGCTGCAGACGGTGGAGCAGGTGCGCTCGACACTGAACCCGAACCTGTCGATCCACGGCATCGTGCTGACCATGTTCGACTCGCGCAACAACCTCTCGAACCAGGTCGTCGCCGACGTTCGCCAGTTCATGGGCGAGAAGGTCTACAAGACCATGATCCCGCGCAACGTGCGCATCTCGGAAGCACCGTCCTACGGCAAGCCGGTGCTGGTCTACGATCTCAAATGCGTCGGCAGCGAAGCTTACCTGCGGCTCGCCACCGAAGTGATCCAGCGCGAGCGCGAGCTGCGCGTCACGCATTGACGATGCCGTAGGGTGGGTTAGCCGAAGGCGTAACCCACCACTGTCTATCTCCGCGGAAACAGAAGAGGCGGATTACGCTACGCTAATCCGCCCTACGATCTACAATTCAGTTCTGGAGTGCTGCAGCGTGAATCCAAGGGAGTTGGCAATGGCCGACGAAGCGCGTTCCCGATTGGGCCGGGGTCTTGCAAGTCTGATCGGTGATGTCGGCGGCGAGGCTCAGCACGTCGACCGTCCGCGCGCGCAGCGCAAGGTGCCGATCGAATTCATCAAGGCCAATCCGCGCAATCCGCGGCGTACCTTTTCGGACACCGAGCTCAAGGAGCTCTCCGAGTCCATCAAGCAGCACGGCGTGATCCAGCCGATCGTGGTGCGCCCCGTGAAGGGCGCGCAGGATCGCTTCGAGATCATTGCCGGCGAACGGCGCTGGCGCGCCTCGCAGATGGCCGGCTTGCACGAAGTGCCGATCGTGCCGGTCGACATCAGCGACAGCGATGCGCTGGAATTCGCGATTGTCGAGAACGTGCAGCGTGAAGACCTCAACCCGATGGAGGAGGCGCTCGGCTATCACGCGCTCGCCAACGAGTTCAAACGTAGCCAGGACGATATCGCAAAGGTCGTCGGCAAGAGCCGTAGCCACATCGCCAACATGATGCGCCTGACCAAGCTGCCGACCGAAGTGCAAGCCTTGATCACCAGCGGCGATCTGACCGCCGGTCACGCCCGTGCGCTGATCGGCGTGCCCGATCCGCTCGCCGCGGCCAAGCGCATCGTCGCAGAGGGCCTCAACGTTCGTCAGACTGAGGCACTCGCGCATGAAGAGGGCGTGCCGGAGCGCAAGCCGCAAAAAGCCCGTGCCACTGCGGGTAAGGAAAAGGACCCTGACACGATCGATCTCGAGAAGCGCGTCAGCGACGCGCTCGGTCTCAAGGTCACGGTCAATCACCGCGATCCCGGCGGCTCGGTGCAGATCAACTACCGTAACCTCGATCAACTCGACGAGGTGATGAAGCGGTTGGCGAAGGGCGGGCTGTAGGCCGCGTCAGCCGTTCTCGTGTCCCGGACGCGCTGCAACGCGTAGCGTTGCTGCGCAGATCCGGGACCCAGAAGGCCAAGAACGAGATCGTAGAAGCATGGGCCCCGGCTCTGCAGCGCACCGCTAAGAGGCGGTGCGCTGCGTCCGGGGCACGAGAGCCGATGCGGCTCAGCCCCGCCGCTTTGCATTCGCGGCGATCGCCATTAGCGTGCGCTGGGCGATTGCCGCGGCGAGCGTTGATTGCTTACGCGTATCGAGTGCGGCTGTCGCTAACTGCTCGATGATTCCGGCGAGCCGGGCCGGGCTGAAATTCCGCAGCGCTGTTTCGACCATGGGCTTTCGTGAAAAATGCAGCCGCGGATATCCACCGTCGAGCACGGCCGAGGCAAGCTGGCCGTCGGCGATGGCGAGTGCGGATTTGTGCAGCCATGCGGCCTGGCGCTGCGCGGCCGAGATGATCACGCCGGGATAGGTGCCGGCGACCATGGCTTTGGCGAATTCGGTCTCGACGATATCGGGCCGGCCGGCAAAGGCGCCGTCGACGATCGGATCGAGCTTCAGCTCGGACGCGTCTGCTACCACGGACATCACGTCGTCCAGCGTGATCTCGCCTTTGCCGTGAGCGTAGAGCGTGAGCTTGCGCAGTTCATTGCGCGAGGCCTGGCGGTCGCCACCGAGGAATGACATCAGCGCCGCGCGAGCGTCTGGCGCAATGCGCAAGCTGGCGATGCGGAGCTCGTCCTCCATCAGCTTGGCGAGGTCGCGCTCGGTGTCGGGATAGCAGCCGATCGCCACAGCCGTCTTGGCCTTCTCGCAAGCCTTGCGCAGCGGTGATTCCGGGCGCAGCTCGCCGGCTTCAATTACAACGCGGCAATCCTTCACACTCATCTCGGCCAGGGTGTCGACGCCGGCGGCAAAGCTGCGCGAGCCAGCACGGATGCGAATGGCGCGGCGGCCGCCGAACAGCGGCACGGTCATGGCTTCGTCGACCAGGCGCGACGGCTCGGCGGAGAGCTCGTCACCATCGAGCTTCACCAGAGAGAAGGGATCGTTGGGGTCATCGACGGCGGATGCAATCAGCGCATCGGCGCGCTCGCGCACGAGGCCGGCATCGGGACCATAGAGCAGGATGATCGGACGGCCCGCGTCAGGACGGGCGAGGAAGGCGTCGATCTCTTTTCCGCGCAGCGCGACCATCGGGCCCAACAGTCATTCCGGGGCGCGCGAAGCGCGAGCCCGGAATCCAGAGATTATTGATCGAGATTCCGGGTTCACGCTTCGCGTGCCCCGGAATGACGGGAATTGAATCAGGTGCCTGCGGTGAAGAACGCGGCGAGCCGGGTGTTGATGTTCTCGGCGATTTCGTTGGCTGCGCGATCCTCGGCGTCACGTACCGCGCGGTTGCGGGCGAAGCGCTGGTAGGAGCCGGGCATGTCGTAGGACACACGCGAGAACGTCGTTCCCGTCATGACGGACTTGCCGCTCACGACCTCGACCAGATTGTACTGGCAGTCGATGCCGTAATTCTCGCTGTTCGGCAGGCCGGTGTTGGGATCGACGATCAGGGACGATTTGCTCGTGTTGAAGCGGATCACCAGGCGGTGGGTCGGCGGCATGCCTGTCGCCGTGCCGTAGAGCTTGAACGCCAGCGCATTGCGCACTTCGACGCCGACCCGGGCTTCGCGCGAGGCGTTTGCCTTCTCGATCGGCGGGAGCTCGACGCCCATCAGCTTTTCACGCAAGCCGGGGGTGCCGTCGGTATGCTCGGCATACATCGGCTGGAAGCAACCGGCCGTCAGCGCCGCCAATGCGGCAACCGCCAGCAAGCGGGTTGCGATACGGATCCTAGCCGACAACATTCACGATCCTCTTGGGG
>JAEWHT010000087.1 GCA_023387695.1 Pseudomonadota bacterium
ATGTCGTCATTTTCATCGCCGGTTTCAGCTGGCTGGCCTACGGCATCGGACTTGGCGCGAACAAAGCCTGGCTGGTCGGCGTCACGCCGTTCATTGCGGCCTCGATCGTGAAGAACGCGCTGGGCGCTGCGCTGATGCCGGCGGCCCGACGGATCGTCGACCGCCGCGGCTAAGATTTCACCATACGGAATGTTCCAATTGACAGGGCCGGCCAAGTTGATCTTGGCTGGCTCTGAGTTTTTGAGGGGGGAGTGAAACAATGACAACGACAACTATGGCCGGGACACCGGCCGCACCGGCCGCGGCCAAGCCATGGTATAAAGTTCTCTACGTGCAGGTGCTGATCGCGATCGTGCTCGGCGCAATCGTCGGCTGGCTGTGGCCGTCAGTCGCCACCAACGACTGGATCAAGGCGCTCGGCGACGGCTTCATCAAGCTGATCAAGATGGTGATCGCACCGATCATCTTCTGCACCGTCGTCTCCGGCATCGCTCACATCCAGGACGCCAAGAAGGTCGGACGCATCGGCGTCAAGGCGCTGGTCTATTTCGAGGTCGTGTCGACATTCGCGCTGATCATCGGCCTCTTCATCGGCAACTTCGTGAAGCCGGGCGCGGGCTTCGGCAATGCCGCCGCCAACGCGCAGGCCGTCGCTGGTTTCGCCAAGCAGGCAGAGGCGCAGAAATCCGTCGACTTCATCCTGCACATCATTCCCGACACCGTGGTCGGCGCCTTCGCTCAGGGCGAGATCCTGCAGGTCCTGCTGTTCTCGGTGCTGTTCGGCTTCGCCATCATGGGGCTCGGCGAGCGCGGCCACGTGATCCGCAGCTTTATCGACGATGCGGCACACGCGGTGTTCGGCGTGATCTCGATCGTGATGCGCGCGGCGCCGCTCGGTGCGTTCGGCGCCATGGCCTTCACCATCGGCAAGTTCGGCACCGGTGCGATCCTCAATTTGATGGGCCTGATCGCGACGTTCTACCTCACTGCGGCATTGTTCGTGTTCGTCGTGCTCGGCATTATCGCGCGGCTCGCCGGTTTCTCGATCTTCAAGTTCCTGGCCTATATCAAGGACGAACTGCTGATCGTGCTCGGCACCTCGTCGTCGGAAAGCGCGCTGCCGTCCCTGATGGAGAAGCTGGAACGTCTCGGCTGCTCGAAGTCCGTGGTCGGCCTCGTGGTGCCCACGGGTTATTCGTTCAACCTCGACGGCACCAACATCTACATGACGCTGGCGACGCTGTTCATCGCGCAGGCGCTCGGCTTCGATCTCACCTTCGGCCAGCAGCTCACGATCCTGGTCGTGGCGATGCTGACCTCGAAGGGCGCTTCCGGCATCACCGGTGCGGGCTTCATCACGCTGGCGGCGACGCTCGCGGTGGTCGATCCGCGCCTCGTGCCGGGCATGGCGATCGTGCTAGGCATCGACAAGTTCATGAGCGAGTGCCGCGCGCTGACCAATCTCTGTGGCAACGGCGTGGCCTGCGTGATCGTCGCCTGGTGGGAGGGCGAGCTCGATCGCGACAAGCTCAACGCGCGTCTGAGCCAGCAGATCGATCCGACCGACATGGAAACCGCTGTCACGACGGACTGATGTCGGATCTAACGGCGAGGTGCGCCGTTAGACCTGGAAGTAATAGGGCTGGTCGAGATCCTCGATCAGCCCTTTTTCTTTCGGCTGCCACCCGAGAGCCGCGCGCGTCTGCGTGCTCGAGGTCGGGACGTCGACGGCTGCAAAGCGAGCGAACCAGCCGAAATGCGCCTCGGCTTCCTCTAGCGATTTCGAGACCACGGGTACGCCGAGCCGTTTGCCGATCACCTCCGCAATGACCTTGAACGGCACGCCTTCCTCGGCGATCGCATGATAGCGGTGCGCGGATGCACCTTGCTCGAGCGCGAGGCGATAGACGCGCGCGGCATCGACGCGATGCGCCGCCGGCCAGCGGTTGTTGCCATCGCCAATATAGGCGGCCGCGCCTTTCTCGCGCGCGATCGCAATCAGGCGCGGCACGAAACCATGATCGCCTTCACCGTGGGTCGTCGGCGGTAGCCGCACGATGCCGGCGCGCACGCCTTGCTCCATGAGATCTTCGGCCGCGGCTTCCGAGACGCGGGGGAAATGTCGGGCCGACAGATCATCTTCGGTTGCGAGACGTCCAGGCGCGAGCAGCGCGACGCCCGACGTCACGATGAGCGGACGCTCTGAGCCTTTGAGCTCGTCGCCAAGTGCCATGATTGCGCGGCGGTCGAGCTCGCAATTGTCCGCGAATTTGGAAAAGTCGTGATTGAAGGCGAGGTGAAGTACACCATCGGAGGCGGCCGCGCCGCTGCGCAAGGATGCATGATCCTCGAGCGATCCCTGATGGACCGCGGCCCCCATCGCGGTGAGGGCGGCAGCACCCGTGTCAGACCGGGCAAGGCCGGTGACCTTGTGGCCGGCGGCGATCAGGTCGGCGACGACGGCGGAGCCGACAAAGCCAGTGGCGCCAGTGACGAATACACGCATGAGCAGGTCTCCAGTGTTGGTGGACCGCAGCATCTGCGCTAGAAATATCCGGGTAAAGTAGTGACATTATCAGGGTATAATAGCTAACAGGATGAGCGAGATCACCAGCGAGAACCTGCTCGGGACCTATTTGAAGGATCCCCGCACCCGGCTCGATGCCGCTGCCTTCGGCTTTGGAGGCAGCCGCAGGCGTACCCCGGGATTGCGGCGTGAGGAGGTGGCGCAGCGGGCCAATATCAGCCCGACCTGGTACACTTGGCTGGAGCAGGGCCGGGGCGGCGCGCCGTCCGCCGATGTGCTCGATCGCATCGCGGCTGCGCTGATGCTGACCGACGTCGAGCGCGAGCATCTGTTCCTGATCGGGCTCGGCCGTCCGCCCGAGGTGCGTTATCAGGCAAGCGAAGGTGTCTCGCCGCGGCTGCAGCGCGTGCTCGACGCGCTCGAGACCAGTCCCGCCATCATCAGGACCGCAATCTGGGACGTGGTGGCCTGGAACAGGGCGGCGACTCTCGTGCTGACCGACTATTCGAAACTGCCGCCGGAACGACGCAACATCCTGCGTCTGATCTTCAGCGAGCCGAATATTCGGGCCGCGCAATATGACTGGAACAGCGTCGCGCGCTTCGTGGTCGCGGCGTTCCGGGCGGATGCGGCGCGCGCCGGTGCGGTCTCGCATGTCGCCGAGTTCGTCGACGAGCTCTGCCGCGAGAGTCCCGAGTTCGCAAAACTGTGGCGCGACAACGATGTCCGTTCCTACGGCGAGGGCGTCAAGCATTTGCGCCATCCCGTGCTCGGCCCGATCGCGTTCGAATATTCGGCTTTCTCGGTCGACGGCCGGCCCGATCTCGGCATGGTCGTCTACAATCCGGCGACGCCGGAGGACGCCCAACGCATCAGGAACGTTCTCGCCGCACGGATCGACTGACGGAATCCGCGGCCTCACGCGTTTAACCGGCATCTCTGATGTCGGGGGCGGTGGTATCGTGGGCGAGGCGGCTGTTAATCTGATCGTGCGAGAGGCGGCGGAACACTTTGCGGCTGGTCGGCCGGATCAGGCAGAGGCGCTCTGCGCCGAGGTTTTGAGGGCGGAGCCGGATCATGTGCCGGCCCTGCATCTGGCTGCGGTTGCGGCCTTCGTCACCGACCGCGCTGCCGATGGCGCTGCGCTGCTCAACCGCGTCTTCAACATCGATCCCGACCACGCGCCGGCGCTGGTCACGCTCGGTGATGCGCTTGCGGTCAAAGGCGAGCACGCCGGCGCAGTGGCTGCGTTTCAGCGTGCATTGTGCAGGCGGTCCGATGACGCCACCTTGCACAACAAGCTCGGCGTGGCGCTGGTCGAGCTGTCGTGCTTCGGCGAGGCCGAGACGGCCTATCGTCGCGCGATCGCGCTCGATGCCCATCTGACCCGTGCTTGCTTCAACCTCGCCGTCGCGCTGGCGGAGCAGGGACGGCTGACTGAGGCGGAGGGCGCCTACCGCGCCGTGATCGCGCGCGAGCCGGCCTATCGCGGCGCCTGGCTCAATCTCGGCAATGTGCTTGCGGACCAGAACCGATTTGGCGAAGCTGCGGACGCCTATCGCCGCGCGTTGGAGGGCGAGCCTGATGATGTCGGGCTGTTCTGCAATCTCGGCGCCGCGCTGTATCGACAAGGGTTGCTCGAAGAGGCCATTGTCCAATACCGCCGCGCCATCGCGCTTGCGCCTGATCATGTTGCGGCGTTGCGATTGCTTGGGCTCGTTCTGCACGAAGCCCGTCACTTGCAGCAAGCCGCCGAAATCTACCGCCGGACGTTCGCGCTTGATCCTGCGGATCACATGATCGCCACCAATCTCGGCGCTTGCCTGTCCGATCTCGGCGAGCTCGACGACGCCGTTGCAGCCTGTGAGCACGCGCTGCTGCTCAAGCCCGATCACGCGCCAGCTTACACCAATCTCGGCATCATCTTCGAGAAGCAACAGCGCGTCACTGATGCTGTGGCTGCGCATCGCTGCGCGGTCGCGGCCGATCCATCCTATGCCAAGGGCCACGCCAATCTCGCCGTCGCGCTCCGCAATGCCGGCGAGCTTGACGAGGCACTGACGGTCTCGGCCCGCGCGGTTGCGCTCGATCCGGAGCAGCCGCTCGCGCAGTACAATCACGCGCATTTCCTTCTGATGAACGGCCATTTCACCGAAGGCTTCGAAGCCTATCGGTGGCGTCGCAAATGCAAGACGCTGTCGGACGGCGATCCCTTCTTCAACGAGCCCGAATGGCAGGGCGAGCCACTCGACGGGCGTACGTTGCTCTTGTTCGCCGAATACGGCCTCGGCGATGCCCTGCATTTCGTGCGCTATCTGCCGATGGTGACGGGGAAGGGCGGCAAGAT
>JAEWHT010000159.1 GCA_023387695.1 Pseudomonadota bacterium
CGGCACGCTCGCTATCGTGGTCGCTACCAATCGCGAGGCGGCGAGTGCGGCGCTCGGGATGGTGTCCGTTTCCGGCAAAGGCTGGCGCTCATTGCGCGGCGGCGAGATCGACGCCCGGATCGAGCTCGATGTTCGCCTGCGTCCGAGCCAGGAGGGCGGCCTTGCCGTCGACGCCTCGGGCGAGGCTTTTGGCATGGCCGTGCTCGGACCGCGGCGCGTGCTGGTGATCCCGACCGCGACGATCGAGCGCGTTGCAGTCCAGCTCGAGACGCGCGGGCGTATCGCCCGCGGATATCTCGGACTCGGGCTGCAGCCGTTGCGGCTCGATGACGGCACGGGTGCCATGGTAATGAATGTCGACAAGGCTGGCCCCGCAGCCGCGGCCGGCATCCGCCAGGGCGACGTGATCGTGGCGGTCAATGATCAGAAGCTCTCGGGCGTGCGCGCGCTTCTGCGAACGCTGGGACCTGCCAGTGTCGGCCGGGTGGTCGATGTCGCGGTCCGTCGCGGCGGCGAGCCGGCGAGCTTCAGGGTCACGATCGCTGAGAGGCCCGAGGCGTGAGCGAGAACACCACGTCTGACATCGTGCTGGCGCTGGAGATCGATGATCCCGCGCTCGCCGAACGCCTCGCGACATTGCTCGGCAGTGTCGCGGGGCTTCGCGTTGCCGCACCCGGAGAGGCTGCCAATGCGACGATCGTCGCGCGCGATCCGCGCGTCATGCCCGAGGATATCGCGCTGACCCAACGCGAGCTCGACGTGCTGGCGCTGATGGCGGAAGGCGCCTCCAACAAGATGATCGCGCGGCAACTCAACATCTCCGTGCACACAGTGAAATTCCATGTCGGCTCGCTGCTCGACAAGCTGGATGCCACCGGCCGCACTGACGCGGTGGCACATGCTGCGCGCCGCGGCGTGATCGAACTATAGCGCGCCGGGGAAGCTGAGCTGGACCGTCAGGCCCGGCGCGTTGTCACGTAGCGCGATCTCGGCGCCATGGAGGCGCGACACCGCCGCGACGAGGCTCAAGCCCAAGCCGTTACCCGGTGTGTAGCGGCTCTGCTCGAGTCGGTAAAAGCGCTTGAACACGTGGTCATGCTGATCGGCGGCAATGCCGGGACCATCATCCGCGATGGCGATCACCGCGCCCTCGCTGGTGTTGCGGCAAGTGACCGTAACCTTTCCACCAGGGCGACCATGCTTGATCGCATTGTCGACGAGATTGGCAATGGCATCGAACAGCAGGTCACGATCGCCGGTGACTGCGACCTCGCGATCACCACTGAGGCTCAGATGCGTCGCAACCTGCTCTGCAGCAGCGTCGTAGAGTTCGACGACTTCGCCGGCGATCTCCGCAAGGTTCAACGCCCGGAATGCGCTCCGGCGGGCGCGGGTCTCGATCTCCGAGATCCGTGTGATCGAGGCGAACATGCCGAGCACGGCGTCAAGGTCAGCGATGGTATCGCCGATCAGCGCGGCGTCAGCCTCATTGTTGCGCGGGGCATGATAGGCCTTTTCAAGCCGGCCACGCATCCGCGTGAGCGGCGTGCGCAGATCGTGGGCGACATTGTCGCTGACTTGCTTGACCTCGCCCATCAGCGTCTCGATACGGTCGAGCATCAAATTGAGGTTTTCGGCGACGCGGTCCCATTCGTCGTGGCTGCCGCGCAGGGGGATACGCCGGTCGAGGCCTGACAACATGATCGCGCGGCTGGTGGCATTGATCTCCTCGATGCGACCGACCGTCCGCCGCGTCACCAGCACAGCTGCCACGCCAGCAAGCAGCACGAGCAGTGCGGCAACCGCGATCATCGCGAGCTCGAGCATCGCGATGAAGCCGGAGTGGTCGCCGGCATCGCCGACCCGGCTTCGCACATAAGCGAGCGTGCCGAAATAGACGTAGGCCAGGATCGCCGCGACGATCAGGCCGAAGATCGCAATCGCGATCAACGCCAGACGGAAGGTCGAGGAACGAACCGTGTTAGCCAGGAGCACGGAGGCAATATCCGATGCCGCGGATGGTGTGGATCAATGGATAGGCCTGGGCATCATCGACCTTGCGCCGAACACGCCCGACATAGACGTCGATGATGTTGGTCGAGGGATCGAAATGCAGGTCCCAGACATGCTGAAGCAGCATTGCGCGGGACACGACGCGGCCCTCGTTGCGCACGAGATATTCGAGCAGTTGAAACTCACGCGGCAGCAACGGTATCTTGCGACCTCGGCGGCTGGCATTGCGCGCGATCAAATCGACGGCGAGATCGCCGACGCGCAAAATGGTTTCCTTGGCGATGGTCTCGCTGCGGCGGCCGAGCGCCTCGAGGCGGGCGAGCAGCTCGACGAAGGAGAACGGCTTGACGAGATAATCGTCGCCGCCGGCACGCAAGCCGCGCACGCGATCATCGACCTCACCGAGCGCCGAGATGATCAGGAATGGCGAGGCGACGCCATCGTCGCGCATCTGCCGCATCACGGTGATGCCGTCGATGTCGGGCAGCATGCGGTCGATGGTGATCACGGCATAGTCGCGCGCAACGCCATGGCTGAGCGCTTCGCGGCCGGTAGCGGCGAGATCGACGTCATAACCTGAGGTCGTCAGCTCCTCGACGAGCTGACCTGCGGTTTCCGGATCGTCCTCGACGACAAGGATGCGGCGATGGCCTCCGGTCATGACAAACTCCGCGCGACGATCGCCACCAGATTATCCCGTTCCGGGGCTGAGCGGAACCACCCGGTGGCGATCGCGACAATGGTGCGGTCCGGCGATGCTAGTACCAATTTTCCCCGCACACATTGACCCATTGCCACCCATAGGGCGTCAAGCTCCTGCGCCAACAGCCGTCGTCGTAATAATTCGAATAATAGTAGGGCGCGCCGAAGACGGCGAAACGGCGGAAATGATGGTGGTGGAAGTAGTAGGCGTGGCGGCCGATGAACGGCCCGCCATGCCAGCCGGCGCCAGCGAAGCGCGGCCCGATCGCCGCATGCGCGAAGCGCGCGCCGCCCATGCCCATGCCGCCGACATGCATGCCGCCACCGAAGCTGCCGGCGCGCATGCCGCCGCCGCCGAAGTGGCCTCCACCGCCCATGCCGCCGCCGTGACCACCGCCTCCGCCACCACCGCGGGCAAGCACCGGTGAAGCCAGCGCCATCGCTGCGGCGATCGCCACCGCAGTGAGGCCTTTGAGAATCCTGTTGTCCATCGAAGCATCCTCCGTGCTGCACGGCGGTATCGCCACCGCGCCAGGAGGATTAGATGAGAGGAAGGGACAGGCCCCTTCAACTTACAAACGCGCCAGATTCTGACGCGGGAGTTAGGAAAGCGACCCACCGCTCTCTCCCCGTCATTGCGAGGAGCTCTTGCGACGAAGCAATCCAGAGTTTTTCGCGGAGGCAGTCTGGATTGCTTCGCTACGCTCGCAATGACGACGTGGAGAGAGTTTGCCCCACGTCGAACTGCTGACTCCTAAGCCCGCTTGCCGCCGTTCTTCTCCGCGGCCCTGCGCATTGCTTCAGCCAGCGCGCCGCCACCACCGGAGGGCTCCTGCTTGCGCGGTGCCTGCGAGGTCATCCGTGCCGGATTGCGCGTGTTGTTGTCACGCTGCATGCCGGGGGCGTCTTTCTTGGCGCCGACCTCGTCGTCGAGGCGCAAAGTCAGCGAGATGCGCTTGCGGGCGACTTCGAAGTCCAGCACCTTCACCTTGACGATGTCGCCGGGCTTCACCACTTCGCGCGGGTCCTTAATGAAGGTCTTGGACATCGCCGAGATGTGCACGAGGCCGTCCTGGTGCACGCCGATGTCGACGAAGGCGCCGAAGGCGGCGACATTGGTCACGGTGCCCTCGAGGATCATGCCCTTCTGGAGATGCTTGATCTCCTCGACGCCCTCCTTGAACACGGCGGCCTTGAACGCCGGACGCGGGTCGCGGCCGGGCTTTTCCAATTCCTTCAAAATATCGGTGACGGTCGGCAGGCCGAAGGTCTCGTCGACGAAATCCTTCGGCTTCAGCGTGCGCACCACGTCGCTGCTGCCGATCAGCGCCTTGATGTCGCTCTTGGTGGCCTCGAGAATCCGGCGCACCACCGGATAGGCTTCCGGATGCACGCCGGACGCATCGAGCGGATCCTCGCCGCCGAGGATGCGCAGGAAGCCGGCGCACTGCTCGAATGCCTTCGGACCAAGCCGCGGCACTTCCTTCAGCGCCTTGCGCGACTTGAAGGGACCGTTGGCGTCGCGATGCGCGACGATGCTCTGCGCGAGACCGGAGCCGACGCCCGACACGCGGGCGAGCAGCGGCGCGGACGCGGTGTTGACGTCGACGCCAACCGCGTTCACGCAATCTTCGACCACCGCATCGAGCGATTTGGCGAGCTTGGCCTGGCCGAGATCGTGCTGATACTGGCCGACGCCGATCGCCTTCGGTTCGATCTTGACGAGCTCGGCGAGCGGATCCTGAAGGCGGCGGGCGATCGAGACCGCACCGCGCAGAGTGACGTCGAGACCAGGCAATTCTTCGGAGGCGAAGGCCGAGGCCGAATAGACCGACGCACCGGCTTCCGACACCACGATCTTGCTCATCTTCAGCTCGGCCAGGCCCTTGACGAGATCGCCGGCAAGTTTGTCGGTCTCGCGTGAGGCCGTGCCGTTACCGATCGCGATCAGCTCGACGTGATGCTTCATCGCGAGCCGGCCGAGGGTTGCGAGCGACTCGTTCCACTGCCGCTGCGGCTCGTGCGGGTAGATCACGGCGGTGTCGACGACCTTGCCGGTCGCATCGGTGACAGCGACCTTGACGCCGGTGCGATAGCCGGGATCGAGGCCCATGGTGGCGCGAGTGCCGGCCGGCGCGGCCAGCAAGAGGTCGCGCAGGTTCGAGGCAAACACGCGCACGGCTTCGGTCTCGGCCGCATTCCACAGCCGCATGCGCAGATCGATGTTGAGATGCACCTGGATCTTGGTGCGCCAGGCCCAGCGCACCGTGTCGATCAGCCAGCGGTCGCCGGCGCGCTTGAGGTCGGCGATACCGAAGCGCTTCATGATCTTCAGCTCATAAACGCCGGGCACGCCGGCCGGCGGCACCTCGGCTTCGGCCTGGATCTGCAGATCGAGGATCTCTTCCTTCTCGCCGCGGAACATCGCCAGAATTCTATGCGACGGCAGCTTGGTCAGCGGCTCGGAGAATTCGAAATAGTCGGCGAACTTCTCGCCCTCGGTCTTCTTGCCGTCGCGCACCTTGGAGGCCATGCGCGCATTGGTCCACATTTCCTCGCGCAGCACGCCGATCAGATCGGCGTCTTCGTCGAAGCGCTCGACCAGGATGGCGCGGGCGCCGTCCAGCGCGGCCACGGCATCGGCGACGCCCTTCTCCGCGTTGATGAAGCCTTCGGCGACGATTTTGGGATCGTTGCCGGACTCCGCGATGAGCTGGTTGGCAAGCGGTTCGAGGCCGGCCTCCTTGGCGATCTCGGCCTTAGTGCGGCGCTTCGGCTTGAACGGGAGATAGATGTCTTCGAGGCGCGCCTTGCTGTCGGCAGCCATGATGGAGGCTTCAAGCGCCGCGTCGAGCTTGCCCTGCTCGCGGACTGATTCGAGGATCGCCTTGCGGCGGTCTTCGAGCTCGCGCAGGTAAACCAGGCGCTCCTCCAGGGTGCGCAATTGCGCGTCGTCGAGCGCACCGGTCGCTTCCTTGCGGTAGCGGGCGATGAAGGGAACCGTGG
>JAEWHT010000181.1 GCA_023387695.1 Pseudomonadota bacterium
GGTCGATGATGGCGCCGAAATGGTCCTCATGGGCGTGGGTCAGCACCAGGCCCATCAGGTTCTTGCGTTCCTTCTCGAGGAAGCTGATGTCCGGCATGATCAAATCGATGCCGGGCAGATGCTCCTCGTCGCCGAAGGAGACCCCGAGATCGACCGCCAGCCAGGACCGCTGCTGGCGGTTGCCGAGGCCGTAGATCGACAAATTCATGCCGATCTCGCCGACACCGCCAAGCGGCGCAAATACCAGTTCGTCGGGCCTCGCCATCACGCAGCTCCCACCGAACGGACCGGGCCGAAGAACACCTCGCCCGCTGCGATCGGCACGTGACGGCCCTCCGCGGTGCGGACGATCAGGCAGCCGGTGTCGTCGATCGTGTCAAAAATGCCTTCCAGCACCATGGTCCCCGTGTGGATCGCAATCGGCTCACCCAGACGGGCGGCGCGCTCGAGCCAGAGTTTACGGATGTCGGCAAAGCCGCGGCCATTGTCCCAGATGCCGCGGAATTCGACCCAGGTATCCGAAAGCGCCGAGAACAGCTCTTCCGCGCTGATCTGGACGCCGAGGGCTGCGAGCGACACGGCCGGGGTCGGCGTGCCCTCGGGCGCGTCGACGATGTTGGTGCCGATGCCGACCACGATGGCGAGACGATCACCAATAGCTTCGGCCTCGAGGCCAATGCCGACGAGCTTCTTGCCGTTGGCAAGGACGTCATTCGGCCATTTCAGGGTGTAGCGCGGGCGATCGGGGCCGAGCCGCATAGCAGCTTCGAGGCTGACTTTCTCAAGGGCGGCCTCCTCCGCGAGGCCCGCCGCGAAGCCGATGGTGGCGGCGACCGCAGGCGCGACGTCGAGGACTTCGAGAACGCTGGCAGCGAGATTGCCCTTCGGCGCGATCCACGGACGTTGGCGACGGCCGCGACCAGCCATCTGCTCGTCGGTGACGAACCAGATCGGGCCGCACTCGCCGGCGCGTGCCGCTTCGATGGCGTCAGCATTGGTCGAGCCGGTCCGCTCAAGGGCGGCGAGCTTGTAGCCCGCCGCCAATGCGCGAGGACCGAGCGCGAAACCCATCCTAAAACAGCGATTTTGCTGCAGCGGAGGCGATGGTCACCACCGGACCCGCGAACAGCGCGAACAGGATGGTGAACAGGCCCGCAACCGTCAGTACTGCCTTGACCTCGAAGCGCATCGGATCGACCTGGCCGGCCGGCTCGTCGAAGTACATCGTCTTGACGATGGTGAGATAGTAGTAGGCGCCCACCACGCTGGACAGCACGCCGATCACGGCGAGCGTGAACAAATTCGCCTTGATGGCAGCGACGAAGACGTACCATTTGGCGAAGAAGCCGGCGAGCGGCGGGATGCCCGCGAGCGAGAACAGCAGCATCGCGAACATGAAAGCGAGCAGCGGATTGGTCCGCGAGAGGCCAGCGAAATCGCTGATCTTCTCCACGGCCTGGCCGTTGCGCTTCATAGCGAGGATGACGGAGAACGAGCCGAGCGTCATCGCCACATAGATCACGATGTACATCAGCACGCCCTGCGCGCCCTCGACGGTGCCAGCAGCAAGGCCGACCAGGGCAAAGCCCATGTGGCCGATCGAGGAATAGGCCATCAGGCGCTTGATGTTGCTCTGGCCGATCGCGGCGAAGGAGCCCAGCACCATCGAGGCGATCGCCACGAACACCAGGATCTGCTGCCACTGCGAGACGATGCCGGGGAAAGCCGTCAGCGTCACGCGGGTGAACACCGCGAGCGCGGCGACCTTCGGCGCGGAGGCGAAGAAGGCAGTCACCGGGGTCGGCGCGCCCTCGTAGACATCCGGCGTCCACATGTGGAACGGCACGGCCGAGACCTTGAAACAGAGACCGGCGAGCAGGAACACCAGGCCAAACACGAGGCCGACATTCGATACGGTCGCAGCCGCGGCAATGCCGGTGAAGCTCACGGTTCCGGTGAAGCCATAGACCAGCGACGAGCCATATAGCAGCATGCCCGACGACAGCGCGCCCAGCACAAAGTACTTCAGGCCGGCTTCGGTCGACTTGGCGTTGTCGCGGTTGGAGGCCGCCACGACGTAGAGCGCGAGCGACATCAGCTCGAGGCCGAGATAGAGCGAGATCAAATCGCCGGCCGAGATCAGCACCATCATGCCGAGCGTCGAGAGCAGCACCAGGATCGCGTATTCGAAAATGCGACGCGACGGATCAGCCAGGAACTCGGTCGACAGGATCAGCGTCACCGCCGAACCGATCAGCGCCAGGATCTTCATGAAGCGGGCGAAATCGTCGACGATGAAGCTGCCGCCGAAGGTCACCTGCTTGCCCGCGGGCAGCATGTATTCGAGCACGCCGACCACGATCAGCAGCAGCACCGCCAGCGTGGTGACCGTGCTCGTGGTCCCCTGCCCGCGATAGGCGCCGAGCATCAGGAGCACCATGGCGCCGATCGCGAGCACGAGCTCGGGAAGCACCGGCGCCAGTTGATAACCTGCAGTCGTAAAGCTCATGGCGATATCCTGACCTGCCCGATCACTGGAGCAGTGCGGCGGCCTTCACGGCCGTCACAGCGGTGTTGTAATTGTTGACGAGTTGCTGGACCGAAGCGGCCGACATGTCGAGCACCGGCTTCGGATAGACGCCGAACAGGATCGTCAGAGCGATCAACGGGAACAGCGTCACGCATTCACGTAGCGTGAGATCCTTCATGCTCATCAGCGTCGGCTTGACCAGCGCCCCGAACACGACCTTGCGGTACAACCACAGCGCGTAGCCGGCCGACAGGATCACGCCAAAGGTCGCGAAGAACGCCGTCGGGATCGAGACCTTGAAGGTGCCGAGCAGCGTCATGAACTCGCCGACGAAACCGGAGGTGCCGGGCAGACCGACATTGGCCATGGTGAAGACCATGAAGGCCAGCGCGTAGAGCGGCATCCGGTTGACGAGGCCGCCATAGGCCGCGATTTCGCGGGTGTGCAAGCGGTCATAGACGACGCCGACACAAAGGAACAGCGCGCCGGAGACGATACCGTGCGAGATCATCTGGAACACGCCGCCGGCAACGCCCTGCATGGTGCCGGCGAAGATGCCCATGGTGACGAAGCCCATATGCGCGACCGATGAGTATGCAATCAGCTTCTTCATGTCCTCCTGCATCAGCGCCACCAGCGAGGTGTAGATGATGGCAATCGCGGACATCGTGAAGACCAGCGGCGCGAAGTCATGCGAGGCCAGCGGGAACATCGGCAGCGAGAAGCGCAGGAAGCCGTAGCCGCCCATCTTCAAGAGGATCGCGGCGAGGACCACGGAGCCCGCAGTCGGCGCCTCGACGTGCGCGTCGGGAAGCCAGGTGTGCACCGGCCACATCGGCATCTTCACCGCGAACGAGGCGAAGAAGGCGAGCCACGCCCAGGTCTGCAACGACCGCGGCACCGCGGTGTGCATCAGGGTCGGGATGTCGGTGGTGCCGCCGTTCCAGTACAGCGCCATGATGGCGAGCAGCATCAGGACCGAGCCGAGCAGCGTGTAGAGGAAGAACTTGAACGACGCGTAGACCCGGCGCGGACCGCCCCAGACGCCGATGATCAGGAACATCGGGATCAGGCCGCCTTCAAAGAACAGGTAGAACAGCACGAGATCGAGCGCCGAGAAGGTGCCGATCATCAGCGTTTCCAGGATCAGGAACGCCATCATGTATTCGCGGACGCGGTTCGTAATCGCCTTCCAGCTTGCGATGATGCAGAACGGCATGATCGCGGTGGTCAGGATCACGAGCGGCAGCGAGATGCCGTCGACGCCCATATGGTAGGTGATGCCGGTGGCGAGCCAGCTCGCCTTCTCGACGAACTGGAAATCGGCATTCGACGGGTCGAAGCGCATGACCAGCAGCACCGACACCCCGAAGGTGATCAGCGTGGTCCACAGCGCGATCCAGCGCGAATTGCGCCTGGCCGCCTCGTCATCACCGCGGCTCAGGTAAACGATGATCGCGCCGACCAGCGGCAGGAACGTCGTGACCGAAAGGATGGGCCAGGTTGTCATTTACTGGCCTCCAAAGCCGAACATG
The DNA here is from genome assembly GCA_023387695.1 of Pseudomonadota bacterium. Taxonomy (GTDB): domain Bacteria; phylum Pseudomonadota; class Alphaproteobacteria; order Rhizobiales; family Xanthobacteraceae; genus Bradyrhizobium. Next base: position 4,066 of record JAEWHT010000181.1, read on the forward strand.
AACCAGGTGATCAGGCCGGCGGCGCCGATCAGCATGGCGAATGCGTAGTGATAGAG
>JAEWHT010000267.1 GCA_023387695.1 Pseudomonadota bacterium
CCAGAAGCGCTCCAGCCGTGCCCGCAACGCGGCGGAACGCCGGCGGATCGGACTCGCGATTCCAGCCGGTGTCGATCGCGCTGATGAGCCGGCCGAGCCAGGTCACGGGGTGGCCGATCAGCGCGAACAGCCCCGACGGCCAGCCCATGAGGGCATCCACCGCCATCGCCACCACCATCGCACCCGCAAAGCCCAAGCCCACGTACACAGCCTGCCTCCTGTCCCGCCCCTGTTGCGCAAAGCCAGCGGCGAGCGCAAGCCCCCGGCCGCCCGATTTCGGCTTTGTCTTTAACCGCGTTTGGTGATTAGTCAGGTCCACTAGGAGACTTTATGGCCGTCATCTTGATCACGGGTGGAGCACGATCGGGCAAGAGCAAGCGCGCGGAAGCGCGCACGCGCGCCTTTCCCGGGCAGCCCGTTTATGTCGCGACGGCCGAAGCGCTCGATGCGGAGATGGAGGCGCGCATCGCAAAACATCGCGCGCGCCGCGGAACCGACTGGATCGAGCGCGAGGTGCCGCTCGATCTCGTGCCCGCGCTGGTCGCAACCGATGGCGGCGGTGCACGGCTCGTCGACTGCCTGACGCTGTGGCTCTCGAACCTGATGCATGCGGAGCGCGACTGGGAGCACGAGGTGAGCGCGCTCGCTGCAGATCTGCCCCGCCTCAAGAGCCCCGTCGTCTTCGTCACCAACGAGGTCGGCCTCGGCATCGTGCCCGACAACGCGCTGGCGCGCAGCTTTCGCGACGCCGCGGGGATCATGAACCAAATGATTGCAGCCGCCGCCGACGAGGTCGAGTTCGTCGTCGCCGGCCTGCCGATGAAATTGAAATGATGCCGCGCGCCGACATGCTGAAGGACGTCGTCGCCGATCTCAGGATCGCGGCGTCCTTCATCACGATCGTGCCGGTGGCCTCGTCGAAACCGGCGGCCGATGGCGCCGTCGCGCGCGCGACCTGGGCGCTCCCGATCGCGGGATTGCTGGTCGGTCTCGCCGGCGCTTTCGTCTACAAGGTCGCCAGCCGGTTGGGACTGCCACCGAACCTTGCCGCCCTGCTCGCGCTCGCCACGACCGCCCTCATCACCGGCGCGCTGCACGAGGATGGGCTTGCCGACACCGCCGACGGACTCGGCGGCGGACGCACCCGCGAGCGCAAGCTCGAGATCATGCGCGACAGCTGGATCGGCAGCTACGGCGTCTGTGCGCTGATCCTGTCATTCGGCCTGCGCTGGAGCGCGCTTGCCGCGATCGCAAATCCATGGGCCGTGATGCTGGCGCTATGCGCCGCACATGCCGCGGCACGTGCAGGCGTGCCGGCGTTCATGTCGCTGGTGCCGCCGGCGCGATCCGACGGGCTTGCCGCGCGCGCAGGAGCGCCGCCTGGCCGCAGCGTCGCCATCGCCTTCGGACTTGGCGCGCTCTGTCTTGCCCTTGCGCTCGGTCCGGCCAAGGCGCTGATCGGTCTCGTCCTGATCGCGCTCGCCGGACTGATCCTGGCACGGCTCGCCATCCGCCAGATCGGCGGACAGACCGGCGACATCCTCGGCGCTTTCGAACAGGTCGGAGAAATCCTGATCCTGCTCGTCGCCGCAGCCTTCCTCCACACAGGAGGCGGATGATGGTCGAGTTCGACGACACTTTCCGCCAGCAACTGCGCGATCTGTTCGTCTGGCGCCGCGACGTGCGCCGCTTTCGCACCGACGCGCTGCCCGACGGCGCCGTGGAGCGACTGATCGAGACGGCCTGTCTGTCACCCTCGGTTGGTCTCAGCCAGCCGTGGCGCTTCGTCACCGTCGATGACGCCGCTCGTCGCCGCGCCGTGATTGACGATTTCAAAGCTTGCAATGCCGATGCACTGAATTGCTACTCCGGCGAGCGCGCCGGCCGCTATGCCGCGCTCAAGCTCTCGGGCCTCGAACAGGCGCCCGCCCACCTCGCCGTCTTCGCGGACAAGGCCAGCGATATCGGACACGGCCTCGGTCGTGCCACGATGCCGGAAACCACCGAATACTCCGTCGTCGCCGCCATCACCGCGATGTGGCTCGCCGCGCGCGCCGAGGGCATCGGGATCGGCTGGGTCTCGATCCTCAATCCGGAGCGCATCCACGGCGTGCTCGACGTGCCCGCCTCCTGGAAATTCATCGCCTATCTCTGCATCGGCTATCCCGAGGCGGAGTGCGACCAGCCCGAGCTCGAGCGGGCGAAGTGGGAACACCGGCGCAACCCGGACGAATTCACGCTGCGGCGGTAATTAGGTCGCGCCGCTGCGTCGGGCTGCCCATGCCTGCGAATGATCATTCACAGGCGTATCTTTTTGATCAATTGTGATCACCGGCCGTTCGCGTTATGCACGTCGCAGGGACAACTTTTGCGAAATATTTCATGACGGTACGGCCTGCTCCTGCCCGCGTTGTGCCGGCGTTCGCCCGCCGCGATTTCATTCGCCTTGCGGGCGCAACTGCCGCGGGCTTTTTTGCGCTTGGCGCAACGTCAGATCGCCTGCGCATCGTCGCCTCGCTCACCAGCCTGCCGCTCGATGACGAGCTGACCAAACGCAGCATGACCGAATTTGCGACCACCCGGCTTGGTGGGCTCATTGCCGGCCTGAGGCAACGAGGCTGGGTCGAAGGCGTCAACTACCATTTCGAGCTTCGCTCCACCTTCGGCGGACCTGAGAAGACGAAGGCTGCCATCGCAGAGATCATCGCTCTCAATCCGGACGTCATCCTGACCGGCTCGACCGTCGAGACCGCGGAGATGATGGCGGCGACGAAGTCGATCCCGATCGTCTTCGCGACATCCAACGACCCCGTCGGCAATGGCTTCGTGCAAAGCCTCGCCCGTCCCGGCGGCAACGTCACCGGCTTCACCAGCAGCACCCCCGAGATGGGCGGCAAGTGGCTTCAGCTGATCAAGGAAGCCGTGCCGGATATCCAGCGCGTCGGCGTCCTGTTCAATCCGGCGAGCACCCCGGGCGCCGGGCGCTTTTATCTCGACTCGCTCGAGCAGGAGGCGGCGGCCACGGGCGTGACAGTGGTTCTCATGCCGATCAGCAAGCCAACCGAAATCGACGGAGCGATCAGCCGCTTCGCCGAGCCGCCGAAGGCAGCGATGATCTCGCTCGTCGACAGCTTTCTGGTGGTGAACCGGCAGGCGATCATCGCGGCAACGGCGAAATATCGCGTGCCCATGATCTATCCGTTCCACTATTTCATGGATGCGGGCGGGCTGATGAGCTACGGGCCGACGCTGGAGGTGCGCTCGGCTGACTACGTCGATCTCATCCTGCGCGGCACCAAGGCCGGCGATCTGCCGGTGCAATCGCCGCGCAAATACGAGCTGCTGATCAACCGCACCGTCGCAGGCGCGCTCGACCTGAAAATCCCGTTTACGCTGCTCGCACGCGCCGACGAGATCCGCGAGTGAGCGAAGAGATCGACCAGGGACATTTGCGGACGCCTCCCGGACGGCTGTTCCGCAAATATCTCTACTCGATCGTTGCGCTTGCCTTTGCCGCGCTCGCGATCAACACCGGCTTCGACGTCTGGTTCTCCTATCACGAGCAGAAGCAGCTGCTGGCGGCGACCCAGCGCGAACAGGCCGCAAGTGCCGCGATCCAGATCGGCCAGTTCATCAGCCAGATCGAGAACCAGATCAGATGGCTGTCGCGCCTGCCGCCGGAGCTGTCGACCAATGAAGACGTGCGCCTGAACGCGATCCGTCTGCTGCGCCTCTCGCCGGCCATCGCCGAGATTACCCAGCTCGATTCACAGGGACGCGAGCAGGTGCGCGTGTCGCGCCGCGTCGCCGATAGAATCGGCAGCCAAGTCGACCAGTCGTCCTTCGCGGCCTTCCGCGGCGCCAATGAAAGCCGGGCCTATTACGGTCCGGTCTATTTCTTCGGCGATACAGAGCCGTTCATGACGATCGCCACGCGCGGCACCGGCAGCGCACCCAACGTCGTCATCGCCGAGGTCAATCTCCGGTTCATCTGGGACCTGGTCGCCGGAATCAGAGTCGGCAACACCGGCAAGGCCTATGTGGTCGATCGCCTCGGTGTGCTGATCGCGCATCCCGATTTGTGGCCGGCGCTCCGCCGCAGCGATCTCTCCGCGCATCCGGATGTGCGCGCCGCGCTCGACGGCATCGGTCCGCCCTCAGGCGGCCTGGTCAAGGAGGATTTTTCGAGCCAACGCGTGTTGTCGACCTATGCGACGGTCCCCTCGCTTGGCTGGCTGGTGTTCGTGGAGCTTCCGCTCACCGAAGCCTACGCCCCGATCTACGCCTCGATCGGACGGTCGACGTTTCTGCTGATCGTGCTTTTGGCCGTCGCGACGCTGGTGGCGCTCTGGCTCAGCCGGCGCATGACAGTCCCGATCCAGATGCTGAGCCAGGGCGCGCGACGGATCGGCAGCGGCGATCTCGGCCTGCGGCTCGATATCAAGACCGGCGACGAGCTGGAGGCACTCGGCGACCAGTTCAACCGGATGGCGGCGCATTTGCGCGAATCCTACGCGACCCTCGAACGCAAGGTGATCGAACGGACTTCCGAGCTCGAGAAGGCGCGCGATCACGCCCTGGCCGAACATGATGCCGCCGAGCGTGCGCGCAGCGTCGCGGTTGCCGCCAACGAGACCAAATCGCGCTTCCTCGCCGTGGTCAGCCACGAACTGCGCACGCCGCTCAACGGCGTCATGGCCGTGCTGCAGCTGCTCGACGACGGCAGGCTCAGCGAAGCGCAGCGCCGCCACCTCGCCACAGCCGCTGCCTCCGGCGAAACGTTGATCGCGCTGGTCGACGCCATCCTCGAATATGCCCGCCTCGAGGCCAGCACTGAGGCGCTGGAGACGCGCGACTTCCGTCTCGACCAGCTGGTCGAGACGGCGGCCGATCTGATGCGTCCGCAAGCCTTCGGCAAGGGGCTGAGCTTCGATCTCGCCTGCGACGCGACGGTCCGCACCTTCGTGCACGGCGATCCCGTCAGGCTCAACCGCATCCTGCTCAACCTGATCGGCAATGCGATCAAGTTCACCCCACACGGCGGAATATCCTTGAGTGCTACGATCGAGCGGCATGACGATCATGCGCTGCTTCGCGCCGTCGTTCGTGACACCGGCATCGGCATCGCGCCCGACATGCACGAGCGAATTTTCGAGGATTTCGTGCAGGCCGACGACAGCATCTCGCGGCGGTTTGGCGGCACCGGCCTTGGACTGGCGATCGCGCGCCGCCTCACGCGGTTGATGCAGGGCGAGCTGACGGTGGAGAGTACGCCTGGCAAGGGCAGCGTGTTCACGCTTCTCGTGCCGCTCGGCCACGCCGTAAGTGGCATCGCGCAAGGTGCGCTTCCGCCGCCGTCGCGGCAGCTCCGCGTGCTGCTGGTCGATGACGATCCCGTCAATTGCGAGGTCGGCGAAGCTATTCTCACCCGGCTTGGACACCGCGCCGCGATCGCGCGGAACGGCGCAGCCGCCGTCGCGCTCGCCGGCAGCCAGCCGTTCGACGTCGTCCTGATGGATCTGCACATGCCCGACATGGACGGCGTCGAGGCAGCCGCGCGCATCCGACGGCTTCCCTTGCAGCCAATGCCGCGCATCATCGTCGTGACCGCCGACGTGTCGCGCAGCACGAGCGAGCGGCTCGCAGGCGCCGGGATCACCAAGGTCGTCAGCAAGCCCATCCTGATCAATGCGCTTCGCGAGGCGATCGAGGACGAGCCCGGGCATAACGCAACCGGTTCGCCCCTTGCGGCCGGCACGTTAATCGACCGGCACTTTCTCGAGGACCAGAAAGAGCTGCTTGGGCCCAGGCAGATCGCGAATCTCCAACAGTTGCTGGATCAGACCGGCGAAAAGCTGATCGCCGGCATCGAGGTGGCCGCCGCAGCCGGCGATCACAATCAGCTCGCACGATTCACGCATCAACTCGGCAGCGCCGCGAGCGCGCTCGGCCTCGTCGGTCTGTTCGATCGCTGCCGTGACATCGAGCTGGCGGCACCGTCGATGTCGCCCGCAGAGTGTCAAGATGCGGCGCGCGAGCTCGCCGCGCTGCGGACGGCGTCGATGAGCGCGCTCGACGATATGCTCGCGCCTGCCGAGGTCTCTCCTCTGTCGAAGGGAGAGGCCGGATCGCACTAGACATGCGATTCCAGCGAGTGATTGCGGTTTCGCCCGATTGCTACGGCGCCTCTCCCGGATTCTTGTTGTAGATCGAACGGTCTGCAATTACCTCTGCCAGCCCTGACACAAGATGATAAGGATCGCCGTGCGCGCAAGATACCTCGCCATTCTCCTCATGCTGCTCGCCCCCGCCGCCCGTGCTGAAGAGCAATTCCCGTCCAGCTTCCAGACCAAGACCATCCCCGCCAACGGCACGCAGATTCATGTGCGCGTCGGCGGCAAGGGACCCGCCGTGATCCTGATCCACGGTTTTGGCGATACCGGCGACATGTGGGCCAAACTTGGCGCGGACCTTTCGCGCGATCACACCGTGGTCGTACCTGACCTGCGCGGCATGGGTCTCTCGAGCAAGCCCGAGAATGGCTACGACAAATGGACCCAGGCCGCGGACATGCGGGCCGTCCTGCAGTCGCTCGGCATCGACAAGGCGATCGTCGTCGGGCACGACATCGGCACGATGGTCGCCTATGCCTATGCGGCCCGGTATCGCGATCTAACCGAGAAACTGGTGGTCATGGACGCCCCCGTCCCCGGCGTGCCGCCGTGGGACGAGATCGTCCGCAGCCCGCAGCTCTGGCATTTCGATTTCGGCGGCCCCGACATGGAGCGGCTGGTCAAGGGCCGCGAGCGCATCTATCTCGACCGCTTCTGGAACGAATTCGCGGGCACGCCCTCAAAGGTCACGGAAGCGACGCGCCGTCACTACGCAGAGCTCTATGCGCGGCCGGGCGCGATGCACGCGGCATTCGCCCAGTTCAGGGCCATCCGCACAGATGCCGAGGACAACAAAAAGGCGATCGCGACCAAGCTGGCGATGCCCGTGCTCGCCGTCGGCGGCGAAAAGTCCTTCGGCAAGATGGAAGCGGTCGTGATGCGAAACGCGGCCACGGACGTCACTGAGGTCGTCATCCCCGGCGCCGGGCACTGGCTGATGGAAGAGGATCCGGCCGCGACCATCAAGGCGGTCCGCGCGTTTCTCGACGGCAAGAAATAAGGCGACGAGCCGGGCAGACATGTCTCAGCCCGGCTTTTCCCGCGGCGATAACTCGCGTATCCCTTGCGTGCAGGATCGCAGCTGGGAGAGTTCAAATGGCGATGGAATTGAGGGGCGCGCGAGGCGAAGGCTTTGCGACGATGACCGCGGACGGTCGCGTGCTGGATTCCTGGTTTCTCCAGCCGAGCCTGGTTGCGCAGGCCGATAAGGCGGCAACGGTCCGGCTCACCAACGACGAAATCGTCAAATCCCTGGGCGCGTCGGCAGACGGATATGCGCGTCGCGACGATATCCGCAATGTCGAGATCGTGTCCATTCGGACGGACATTGGCTCGCTTGCATCCGCGCCGGCTGACGTGCACGACGCCTATCTGCGCCTCCATCTCCTGAGCTGCCGGCTCGTCCAGCCCAATTGCCTGAACCTCGACGGCATTTTCGGTCTGCTGCCTAACGTTGCCTGGACGTCGCTTGGTCCCTGCGAGCCCGCGCGCGTCGCTGAAGCCCGGCTCCTGGCGCGAAAGCGCTCGCTCGCGTTTGAAGTAGCGGGCGTCGACAAGTTTCCGCGCATGACTGACTATGTGACGCTTGCGGACGTACGAATTGCAGATGCGGATCGCGTCAGGCTCGGCGCCCATTTGGCTGCGGGCACGACTGTCATGCATGAGGGCTTCTGCAATTTCAACGCGGGCACGCTCGGCGCCTGCATGGTCGAAGGCCGGATCAGCGCCGGCGTGGTCGTCGCAAGCGGCAGCGACATTGGTGGCGGCGCCTCGATCATGGGGACGCTCTCAGGCGGCGGCAAAGAGAGGATCACGGTTGGCGAGCGCTGCCTAATCGGGGCCAACGCCGGCATCGGCATTTCATTGGGCGACGATTGCATCGTCGAAGCCGGCTGTTACATCACGGCCGGCGCGCGCATCCTTCTGGAAGATGGCCGCGTCCTGAAAGCCAAGGAGCTCTCGGGCCAAAACGGCCTTCTCTTCCGCCGCAACTCCCAGAGCGGCGCTCTCGAGGCAACCAGACGCAAAGGCAAGTGGGACGGCCTCAACTCTCAGCTTCACGGTTAGACGGCGTCTCCTATTGGGCTCAACAACAGAGGCAGCGTCCTCATGCATCTTGTTAGGGCGACCACGTGGACCGTTCTCGCAATCCTGACGTTCGCGTCAGTTGCGACTACTGCGAATGCCGAGACTGAGAAGAAATCGGCAAAACCCGCGGGCGAGGCATGTCGCGCAGCTTGCGAGAAGGATCTGAGAGCCAAGGGACTCTGGGACAAGCTGCCTTACGGGACCTGCAGGAAGCGTTGTGGCATGCCGCTCTGAGCGGCCTTGGCCTCAACGCTGCCGCGCACCCTCCTCCTCCCGCCCAAACCGCTCCACCAGAAAATCGATGAACAGCCGCACCTTCACCGACAAATGCCGCGTCGGCGGATAGACCGCATAGAGCGAAAGCGGCGGCGCGGAATAATCGTCCAGCACTGTCCGCAGCGCGCCCTTCTGTAAACCCTCTGCCGCGATGAACTCCGGCAGCAGCGCGAGCCCCCTGCCCTTGATCGCAGCGTCACGCAGCACCTCGGCGTTGTTGACGCAGAGCGACCAGGCCGGCTGGATCCAGTGGTCCCCATCTTTGCCTGTGAGCTTCCACTGATTGCCGGTGAGCAGGAAGCCGTAGGTGAGCGAGGCATGCGCGCGCAGATCCTGTGGGTGCTTCGGCGTGCCGTGCTGCGCGAGATAATCGGGTGAAGCGCAGATCATGCGCGGCACCGGCATGATCTTTCGCGCGATCAAGCTCGACGATTCCAGTTCCGCAATCCGCAGCGTCACGTCAAAGCCGTCCTGCACGGGATCGAGCAGACCGTCACTCAGCACAATCTGCAGCTGAAGCTCCGGATACGCTGCCATGAAGTCCGCAAGCACGGGCCCGAGCCGCATCGTGCCGAACGACATCGGCGCGTTGACGCGCAGCAGGCCACGCGGAGCCGACTGGCCCTGCGTCACCGCCTGGTCGGCAGCCTCGATCTCAGAGAGGATGACCACCGCCCGCTCGAAATAGCGCTGGCCGTTTTCCGTCGGGCTCGCATGCCGCGTGGTCCGGTTCAGGAGCTGGACGCCGAGGCTCTCCTCGAGGTCGGCGATGTATTTGCTGATCGCCGAGCGCGACAGCCGCAGCTGCCGGCCGGCCTCAGCAAAGCTGCCGCTCTCGACCACCTTCACGAAGGCCCGGAGGCTGGAGACCTTATCCAAGGGCCGGCCCCGGCGATTGTTTCCAAATCGTAGACATAGACGTCATATTTGCATGGATTGTCTCCAATCCAAAGCGGAACGATATTTCCAGTCAGAGAGCAAGACCCGCTCGTGCGAATTCTGGAGGACGACAATGTCTGGACTGCACCATGTGACCGCGATCGCCGGCGACCCCATCCGCAATTTCGGCTTTTACACCCGGGATCTCGGCCTGCGCTTCGTCAAGAAGACCGTCAATTTCGACGATCCCGGCACCTATCATTTCTACTATGGCGACGAGACCGGCCGCCCCGGCACCATCCTGACCTTCTTCCCCTGGGCCGGCGTATCGCCAGGGCGCCGCGGGGTCGGCGAGACCCATCAGACCGCCTTCCGCGTGCCGCAGCGCTCGCTCGGCTACTGGACGCAGCGCTTTATCGAGAAGGGTATCGCCTACGAGGCACTCGAGAAGCGCTTTGGCGAATCCGTGCTGCCCTTCACCGATCCCGATGGCATGGCGCTCGCGCTGGTGGGCATATCAGGCGCCGAGAACGAGCCGGGCTGGAGCAATGGCGACGTTCCTGCCGAGCACGCGATCCGCGGCTTCCATGGCGTCACCCTGCTGCTCGACAGCGCGGCGAAGACGGCTGCCGTCCTCACCGACGTGTTCGGCTTCAAGGAAACGGGGCGCGAAGGCTCGGTGATCCGTTTCAAGGCGCCTGGCGACACTGAGGGCAGCGTCGTTGACATCTATGAGGCCAAGGGCTTCCTGCGCGGGCATCAGGGTGGCGGCTCCGTGCATCACATCGCCTTCCGCGCGGCTGACGATGCCGAACAGGGCAAGATGGCGCAAAAGCTCGTGAGCAATCACGGCCTGCATCCGACCGAGCAGCGGGATCGCAACTATTTCCGCTCGATCTACTTCCGCGAGCCCGGCGGCGTGCTGTTCGAGATCGCAACCGACATCCCCGGCTTCGCCGTGGACGAACCGGTGGCAACGCTCGGACGCGACCTCAAGCTGCCGAGCTTCCTCGAACAGCATCGCAAGCAGATCGAGGGCGTGCTGCCGAACTTGGAAGAGACCGCGTCATGACCGACTTCATCCATCGCTTCGAGCCCGCGACCAGCGCGGGCTCCCCGCCTCTGCTGCTGTTGCACGGCACCGGCGGCGACGAGAACGATCTGCTCGGGCTCGGCAAGATGATCTCACCAGGCTCGGCGCTGCTCTCGCCGCGCGGCCAAGTGCTCGAGCACGGCATGCCGCGCTTCTTCCGCCGTCTCGCGGAAGGCGTGTTCGACGAGGAGGACGTGCGCCGGCGCGCGCTCGAGCTCGGCGAGTTCGTCGCGGATGCGCGCCAGAAGTACGGCATCGCCGCACCCGTTGCGGTCGGCTTCTCCAACGGCGCCAACGTCGCAGCCGCGCTGTTGCTCCTGAAGCCGGAGGTGCTTGCAGGCGCAATCCTGTTGCGCGCCATGGTGCCGCTGTCGGATCCGCCCAAGGCCAACTTCGTCAAGCCGGAGCTTGGCGGCAAGCCTATCCTCCTGCTGTCCGGGCAGGCTGATCCGATCGTTCCCGCGAGCAATTCGGCCAAGCTTGCGGCCTTGTTGTCGGACGCCGGAGCGCGTGTCGACCACAAGGTGCTGCCGGCAGGGCATCAACTGTCACAGGCTGACGTGGCGCTGGCCCGCAACTGGATCGGCAGCGTCGAGGCGAAGGCTGCGTGAAGCGGGATGAGTCTTGGCTGAATCGGTGCGGCCAGGCTTTCACCTCTCCCGAAGGGAGAGGTGAATTCTGAGCAAGCCGACCTGGCTTAGTTTCATCACGTTCCAAACAAACGAGCGACGCATCGTCTTCCGACAGTGCGCCGCTGCTTTCACTCAAGCGAGCCGCACAGCGGCTGGCATGCGCCTTGACAGCGGCCTAAGCCGCAACATTCGACAGGAAACGATCCACCGACGAACGCAACTGCGAGGCCTGGCTGGACAGGTCGTGTGCCGTGGCCAAAACAACGTCAGCCGTGCGATTGGCGTTGTCCGTCGCCTCGGCCGTCCCGGCGATGCTGCGCGCGACCTGTGCTGTGCCGGAAGCCGCTTGTCCGATATTCCTGGAGATCTCGCCGGCCGCCGCATTCTGCTGGCTGACTGCGGCAGCGATCCGGCCGGTAAAGCCGTCGATATCGCCGATGATCAGCGCGATGGCGCCGACATTGTCGACCGCCTCACGCGTCGCCGATTGCACCTCGGTGATCTGGCTCGAAATCTCTTCCGTCGCCTTTGCCGTCTGCGTTGCCAGCGCCTTCACTTCCGACGCGACGACCGCAAAGCCCCTGCCCGCCTCGCCGGCTCGCGCCGCTTCGATCGTGGCGTTGAGTGCGAGCAAATTGGTCTGGCCGGCGATCGTCCGGATGAAGCCGACTACCTCGTCGATCTGCTGGGCGGCACTGGCGAGCCTGCCGATCGTCTGGTTGGCCGCCTCAGCCATGCCGGAGGCACGCTGCACGATGGTGGTAGCATCCGCGAGCTGCGACGTGATGGCCTGGACGGATTGGCCGAGCTGGTTTGCTGCGGTCGCCACGGTCTGGACGTTCGCCGACGTCTCCTTCGCCGTCGAAGCCGCCTCGTTCGATTGCGAACCCGCATTGCGCGCAGCGGAGGCGAGGCCCTGTGCCGTATCGGTCAACTCGCCGGTCATGCGCGCGGTATTGCTCATGACCTCGCTGAAAGCGGAACGGAAGGCATTGATCTCGGATTCCAGACGCTGCCGATGGCCGGCCTGTTCCGCACTGCTCTGATCCTTGGCGGCAATCAGTGCAAAATCGTCATCAGCACGGGTCTTCAGGCTCGCCTGCATGACGGCGAGCGACTTCAGCAGTCGGCCAAGCTCGTCCCTGCGACGCACCGCAATGTCATCAGTGAAATTGCCGGCGGCCACGCGCTCGGCAACCCGCACCGCAGCCGAAATGGGCCGGCTCATCGAGTAGGTGAACGCTAGTGCGATCATTAGTCCGATCGCGACGGTTCCGACGGCGACCGCGAGCATCGTGTTACGAGCCGCCTCCACATCTTTCTCCGCCGCCATGCGATATTCATAGCCGTAGGCCGCCACGAGCTCGACGAGGTCGTCGATCGAGGCCATGAGCTTGTCGCCTTGCTGCGCGAGCAGGAAGCTGGTCGGGATCTCCGTCGCGCCACCGGGCGACGGCTTCAGTATCTTGAGCGCGGCGGTCGACCAATCCTTGAGCTGAGCTTCGGTCTTCTCGCGCGCGGCCGCAACATTGGGCGTCGGGGCGCGCTCACGCACGACCTTCAGATCCTCGGTACTGTCGCGCATGAGCGACTCGAACTTTGCGACGATTTCGCTGGAGCTGCCCGCGACTAGGCCGCGCTGAAGCACCAGCCGTGCCTCGTGCAGCGCCGCGTGAGCCGAACGCGCGTGGTTGATCCCCATCAACGGGCCGTCATAGAGACGAACAACCATGTCGCCGGAATTGCCGATGGCGCGAATGCCGTAGAAGGCGATGCCGCAAGCCAAAAGAATCACGACACTGAAGGCACCAAAAATTTTGTAGCGTATCAACATCGTCAATCTCCGGCACTTGGCTAGAGCGTTTTCGAGCGAAGTGGGTACCGGTTCGCGTGAAGAAAACGCGTCAAAACAAAAATCCTAGTCGACCACCTTGACCATCATCTTCATGCGCGGATGAATGGCGCAGATCACCTGCACGTCACCCGGCTCCTTGAACGACACGTCTGTCGAGGTGCCCGGCGCCTGGGATCCCAAATTGAACTCGTTGCCCTTACTGGCCGACATGATGTTGTGCGGCACCGTATCGTCGTTCAGGAAGGTGACGGCTTCACCCTTCTTGACCGTGACGCTTTCGGCCGAGAAGGCGCGGCCCTGCTGGTGGATCACTTCGGTCGCGGCATAGGCGCCGACCGAGAAGCCGGCAACGATCACGCAGGTGAAGAGAGCGATTGTACGCATGTGAATTTCCTTCGAGGTTTTAACGCGGGAGAACCGGAACGGCCGTCGGGCCGAGTTCGCTGGTCAACGTCTTGAGGAATGCGACGAGATCGGCCTTGTCCTGCGCGGTCAGTTCGAGCGGACGCATCAGATCCGAGCGGCTGGGCCGATCGACGCCAGCGTGGTCATAGTGGTCGATGACCGCTTCGAGCGTGGCGAGCGAACCGTCATGCATATACGGACCGCGGCGGGTAATCTCACGCAGGCCCGGCGTCTTGAACGCGTGCTGCATCTTGATCACCGCCGGCAAATATTCACCGCGACCGATGTCCTTGCTGGGCAAACCGATGTCCTGAAAGCCCTCATTGGTGAAATTCCAGCCCTCGTGGCAGGCCGCACATTGTGCCTTGCCGTTGAACAGGGCGAAGCCGCGCTTGGCGTCGTCGGAGATAGCCTTCTCGTTGCCTTCGACCCAGGCGTCGAACGGCGCCCGCTCCGAGACGACCGTACGCTCATAGGTCGCGATCGCCTGCGCCAGGGTCTTCGGCTTCATGCCTTCGCCCGGGAAGGCCGCCTCGAACATCGGCTTGTATTCGGGAATGCTGGCGAGCCGATCCATGAGCTGGTCGAGTTTCATGTTCATTTCGCCGGGTGACTGGATCGGGCCGAGCGCCTGCGCTTCGAGTGTCGGCAGACGCCCATCCCACATGTAGATCGCGCTCCAGGCCGCATTGACGACGGTCGGCGAACGACGGCCGAGCTTTGCCATGCCGTGACCGACGCCGACGGCAAGCCCGTCACCCCAGCCGAAACCCGGGCTGTGGCAGCTCGCGCATGATTGCGCAGATGTCACCGACAGGCGCGTGTCGAAATAGAGCTTCTTGCCGAGAGCGGATTTCTCGGGCGTGAAAGGATTGTCCTTCGGGAACGGGATCGTCGCGGGCCGGCGATACAGTGCCTTGAGCGCATCGACGCCGCTCGCGGCCTTCTGCGTGATCTCGACCTTGCGGCTTTCACCGACGACGGCGGCGCCAAAACCGATCGTCGCGAAACCGACAACGCCGAGTGTGGCTGATGCGATCGTCGCAATGAAGAGTTGCGAGCGATAGGAGCCCTGCGTCGGCATGCGAATGTCCCCCAGGCAAGGGTGTCATTCGCGACACCGGAAAAACTTCGAAGCATACGTGCAATGAAAAATCGTAATGACTGTAGTCGCAAATCCTTAAGCAGATCGTACCGACCAATTCGGTCAATTATCGTTTTTCGGCATTTCCGCACTCATAAAGTGCAGGAAGAATCTGCAGCAAACGAAGGGTTGTACGATGCCGCGGCCACATCAGCAGTCGCTTTCCGCGCAAGCCGCACACGCGAATGCTGATGGACGCAACCTACGACTGCGGACTTGGCAATCGCTGGTCGGCCGAGCGGGTGAGGGAATTTGGATCGTGACACTATGCCAGTGTTTTGCCCGACGCATCAAGCGATTTCGGTAAGGCCGAAGCATGGTCAGGCCTTTCGATCCCACGTCTACTGTGCATGGGGTTGTTTTTCAGATTCCGTTTCGATGCGGTCAAACGAAAGGCCTCTTCCTTTTGGGAAGAGGCCTTTGCTGAAACGATCGTATCGACGTGAAGACGCGGGGCTCTATTCCCAGGACCAGGCCGAGAAGTCATTCTCGAACTGCGGGACTTCCTTCCAGACGCCCTTCAGCTTCTTGTTGATGACGGTCGGCCATTGCGGCTGGAACAGGAAGCCGGCCACCGCATCGGTCGCGAGCATCTTCTGCGCATCGCCGAGCAGTTTTGCGCGACCGGCCTCATCAGGGGTCGACACGATCTGCTTGTAGAGCGCGTTGAAGGCGTCGCTGTTGTAGCCGAGATAGAAGTCGGGCTCGGTCAGCTTGACGAGATCGAACGGCTCGACATGCGAGACGATCGTGAGGTCGTAATTGTGCGGACCGTTGGGAGCGAAGGCCTGCGACAGCCACTGCGCCCATTCGACGTTCTCGATCTTGGCGTTGATGCCGACCTTGGCGAGCTGGGCTGCCAGGATCTCGCCGCCCTGCCGCGCGTAAGGCGGCGGCGGCAGCTTCAGGCTGAGCTCGAGTGGCGTGGTGATGCCGGCTTCGGCCAGCAGCTTTTTCGCCTTCTCGGGGTCGTAAGGATTGACGGCGGTGGTGTCGACATAGCCGAGCGAACCCGGCGTATAGAAGCTGCCGATCGGCGTACCGAAACCTTCGACCGCGCCGTCGATCATCGCCTTGCGGTCGATGGCGGCGAGGATCGCGCGGCGAACCCGCACGTCGTCGAGCGGCTTCTTCTTCTCGTTGATCGCGACGATGGTCTTGGCCTTGGAGCCGCCGACCAGCACGGTGAAGCGCGGATCGCTCTTGAACTGCGCGACGCCGCGGGTGGTGACGCGCGGGAACGCATCGACGTCGCCGGACAGCAGCGCCGCAATCTGCGCGGCGGGATCGCCGATGAAGCGGATCGTCACCTTCGACAGCTTGATCGCGGAGGCGTTGCGATAGTCGGCCCATTTGTTCAGCGTGAGCGAGGAGCCCTTGACCCAGGCGCCGAGTTGATACGGCCCGGTGCCGACCGGCTGCGTCACGTTGGTCGCAGCACTCTTCGGCTCGACGATCGAGCCGCTCGCTTGTCCCAGCAAGAACGGAAGGTTCGGCTCGGGATATTTCAGCGTCAGCACGATCGTATCGGCGTCGGGCGCGTCGACCTTCTCGAAGGCCTGGAACAGGCTCTTGTCCTTGTTGGTGCTGTTGGCAGCCGCGTTGCGCTCGAACGAGAATTTCACTGCGGCGGAATCAAAGGCTTCGCCGTTCTGGAATTTGACGCCCTTGCGCAGCTTGAACGTATAGGTCTTCAGGTCGGGCGACGCGGTCCAGCTCTCGGCCAGCAGCGGCAAGACCGTGCCGTCCTCGTTGATCTTGGTCAGGGTCTCATAAATATTGTAGAGCGTGACCTCGGCGATCGCGGCGGCGGCCGCGTTGGTGGGATCGAGCCCCGGCGGCTCCAGCGTCATGCCCATGACGACGCTGTCCTTCTTGCCCTGCGCCAGCACCGGCAGCGGCGCCGAAGCCAATGCTGCGGCAAAAGCGACGATCGTTAGCTTCTTCAACATGCCCAAACTCCCCGGCCTTCTTCTATTTGAGGCTACACCAATTCCGTACCCGACATTAGCCTTCCATGCCCGCCTGCGGCAATGCCATCACGGCCTCCGCCTTGTGGCAGGCGGCGAGATGCCCCTCGCCCACACTGCCTAGCAAGGGCGGAACCTCGCGGCAATGCTGGTCGGCAAGCGGGCAGCGCGCCACATAAGGGCATCCGGTCGCAGCCGCCGATTGCGAGGCGATCGCCTGGGCCCCGCGCCGCCTGCGTCCGCCACCGGCGCGCGCCTTCGGCACGGCATCCAGCAGCGCCCGCGTATAGGGATGGGCGCAGTGCTCGAACAGATCCTCGGGCCGCCCCTGCTCGACCACCCGGCCGAGATACATCACCGCGACCTCGTCGCAGAGATAGTCGACCACCGCGAGGTCGTGGCTGATCAGGATGTAGCTGAGGCCGAACTGCTCCTGCAGATCCTGCATCAGGTTCAGCACCTGCGCCTGCACGGAGACATCGAGCGCGGAGACCGGTTCGTCCGCGACGATCAGCTTCGGCTGTGTAATCAGCGCGCGCGCAATGGCGATACGCTGGCGCTGGCCGCCGGAGAATTCATGAGGATATTTATCCATGTCCGCTTCGCGCAGGCCGACCTGCTTCAGCACGGCCGCAACGCGGGCGCGGAACGTCATACGGTCGGCGTCATCAAGCACGGTGAGCGGTTCGGCGACGATGCGGGCGATGGTCTGGCGTGGATCGAGCGAACCGTACGGGTCCTGGAACACCATCTGGAAATCGCGCCGTGCACGGCGCAATTCATCCGGCGAGATGCGGTTGAGATCGCGGCCGAGCAGAGTGACTTCGCCCGCGGTCGGCCGCTCCAGCGCCATCACGACGCGCGCGAAGGTCGACTTGCCCGAACCGGATTCACCAACAATGCCGAGGCTCTTGCCGGCCTGGACCTGGACGCTGACGCCGTTGAGCGCGCGCACCTGACCAGGCGGACGAAACAGGCTTTCGCGCGGCAGCGTGTAGCGCTGCTCGAGATTCTTGACGTCGAGAAGCGGAGCCGTGGTCATGCGGACAGCGCCCCGACATTCGCGGCCATCGAAACGTCAGTGCGCACGCAACGCACGACATGACCCGGGCCGACCTCGACCATCGGCGGCAGCGCTGCGCGGCATTTGTCCTCGACCAGCGGGCAGCGATCCCCGAACGCACAGCCGACCGGCAAATCAGCGAGCTCAGGCACCGTGCCCGAGATCGTCGTCAATCGCGTCCCCTTGCGCGCACCGAGCCGCGGACGGGCGCGGAACAGGCCTTGCGTATAGGGATGGCCCATGCGGCGGAACACCTCGTTGGTCGGTCCGCTCTCGACGACTGTGCCGCCATACATCACCATCATCCGCTGCACGTTCTCGGCGATGACACCGAGATCATGCGAGATCAGGATCATCGACATACCGCGCTCCTCGACGAGATCGGCGATGAGATCGAGGATCTGCCCCTGGATGGTGACGTCGAGCGCCGTGGTCGGCTCGTCCGCAATCAACAGGTCGGGCTCGCAGGCGAGCGCCATGGCGATGGTGACGCGCTGGCGCTGTCCGCCGGAGAACTGGTGCGGATAGGCATCGATACGCTTTGCGGGATCAGGCAGTCCGACGCGATCGAGCAAAGCGATCGCTTCTTTCCGCGCTTGGGCTGCGGAATATTTCTTATGCCGCCGCAGCGGCTCGGCGACCTGATGGCCGATCGTGTGCATCGGGTTCAGCGCCGTCATCGGCTCCTGGAAAATCATGCTGATGCGATTGCCGCGCAGCTTGCAATAGTCCGCGTCCGGCAGCCGCACGAGCTCGTTGCCATCAAGCTTGATGCTGCCGGTGATAACAGCGCTATCCGGCAATAGCCCCATCAGCGACAGCGCGGTGACCGACTTGCCGCAGCCGGATTCTCCGACGAGCCCAAGCGTCTCGCCACGCTTGAGTGCAAAGCTGACGCCGCGCACGGCCTGCGCCGGGCCACGGCTGGTGTTGAGGCGAACGCCGAGATTATCGACCTCGATCAGGGTTGCGGGATCAGCCATCATCACCGCTCCCGCGCCAGTCGGGGATCAAGCAGATCGCGCAATCCGTCGCCGAGCAAATTGAGACCGAGCACGGCGATTGCGATTGCAGCCCCGGGATAGACCGCAAGCATCGGCGACTGGAACAGCATCGTCTGCGCATCGTTCAGCATGCGACCCCAGGACGGCTGCGGCGGCTGCGTGCCGAGGCCGAGATAGGACAATGCGGCCTCGGCGAGAATCGCGAGCGCGAACTGGATCGTCGCCTGCACGATCAGGATCGACAGGATGTTCGGAAAGACGTGCTCGATCGTGATGCGGAAAGCGCCTTTCCCCGAAGCGCGCGCCGCGAGCACGAATTCACGCGCCCAGATCGCATTGGCCGAGCCGCGTGTCAGCCGGGTCAAGGTCGGGATCTGGAAGATGCCGATTGCGATGATCGAGGTCACCATGCCCGGCCCCGCGACCGCCGCGAGCATGATCGCCGAGAGCACGGCCGGAAAGGCGAAGGTGAAATCGGAGAAGCGCATGATGATCTCTTCGGTCCAGCCGCGCTTGGCCGATGCGATCAGGCCGAGGCAGACGCCGAAGGTGAGACCGATGCTGACGGCGATGACCCCGACAAGGATGGTGGACCGCGCGCCCGCAAGCAATAGCGAGACGATGTCTCGCCCGAACGTGTCGGTGCCGAGCCAATGCGCCGCCGACGGCGGCCGAAGCTTCGAGGCGATGTCGATCTCGTAAGGCGACCACGGAGTCCATACCAGCGACAGCAGCGCCGAGACCACCACCAGCAGGCTGAGCACGCCGCCCAGCACGAAGCTGCGATGGCGCAGCGCGCGGCCCCAGAAGGTCTTTGCCGGCAGCGCACGCGCTGCGACCGGCACGTCAACTGAACTGGTGAGGGGCGCGCTCACAGGTCATGCACCTTGATGCGAGGATCGATGAAGGCATAGAGCACGTCGACTACGAAATTGACGATCACGACCATGGCGGCCAGCAGCATCACGCAATTGCGGACCACGATCAGGTCGCGGTTGGCGATCGACTGGAAGATCAACCGGCCGAGGCCGGGAAGATAGAACACGTTCTCGATCACGATCGTGCCGGCAAGCAGATTGGCGAATTGCAGGCCCATCACCGTCATCACAGGTATCATGGCGTTACGCAGCACATGGCTCCACAGCACCTCGCGTTTGCCAAGCCCCTTCGCGCGCGCGGTGCGGACGAAGTCTTCGCGCAGCACTTCGAGCACGGCCGAGCGGGTGACGCGCGCAAGGATCGCGGCCTGGACCACGGCGAGCGAGATCGACGGAAGCAGCAACGATTTGACGCCAGGCCAGATGCCATCATCCCAACCGGCGAAGCCACCGGCGGAGAGCCATTGCAGCCGCACGGCGAACAGCAGCACCAGCAGGATCGCGAACCAGAAGTTCGGCAGCGCGATGCCGATCTGCGTCAACGACATCACGCCGACGTCGCCGAGCTTATTGTGGTTGGCCGCGGTGTAGACGCCGGCCGAGAGCGCCAGCACCACCGTGATCAGCATCGACATGATCGCGAGCGGAACGGTCAGCACCAGCCGCTCCGCGATCAGGCCGGCGACCGGCGTGCCGTAGACATAGGAATTGCCGAGATCGCCGATGAACAGTCCCTTGATCCACAGGAAATAGCGGACCGTGAGGGGCTGATCGAGCCCGAGCTTGACCGTGAGCGCGCGCACCGCGTCGGCCGAGGCGTCGGCGCCCATCAGCATCTGCGCGGCATTGCCCGGCAACGCATCCAGCACAAGAAAAATGATCACGGATGCGCCGACCAGCGTCGCCAGCAATGTTAGGACACGTCGGAGGACAAAAACGCTCATGCGCGCTCAGGGTCAGGGCTCATCAGCGGCACGATCAACATGTCCGGACGCCGGACGCAAGCCCTTTGCGGCTTCCGCATACCGTCATTCCGGCCGGCGGGCGAGAAGATCGTGCGAAGCCTCAAACAGCGCGCTGACGCGCAGCAATTCCGCGTCTGCCCGGAAGCGGCCGACAAGCTGGAGCCCGATCGGCAGGCCGTCGCGGCCGAAGCCGCAGGGCAGACTGATCGCGGGATGGCCGGTCATGTTGAACGGCATGGTCCAGGGGAACCAGTGCGGCCGGACGCTGTCGAATTGCTGGCCGTCGATGTCGATCTTGCCGAACAAATCCTGATCGATCGGCAGTGCCGTGCGGGTGATGGTCGGCATCGCCAACAAATGCCCGCGCGCAAGCAGGGATTGCACGCGACGGAACAGCGCCGTGCGCGCGAACATCGCCTCCTGATAATCAACGCCGCTAACATTGGTGGCCAAAGCAATCTGCTTGACGAAAGCTTCGCTCAAGACGTCGCCATGCTCGGCCACCAGCTTCGAAAACCGCGAACGCCAGACGGTGTGATTGATGGCACGCCAGATCGGCTCGACGTCGTAACCCTCGCCGGAGAATTCCTCGAGCTCGGCGCCGAGGCTCGCGAGACGGTCGAGGCTTGCCTTGAAGGCCATGGCGACATCGGAGGACACCGGACGTCCCAGCGGCGAGGCACAGAACAGAACCTTTTGCCCGCGCAGATCGCCCCGAGGAGCGGCAGTGCCGATGAAATCGGGCACGGGCACGCCGATCGACCAGGGATCGCAGGCATCCTCGCCGGCCATCGCCTGCATCATCAGCGCGGTGTCAGCGACAGTGCGCGTGGTCGGCGTGACATAGGTCTGGTTGCCGAACGCATCGAGCGCCTGGCTGTGCGCGATCACACCGTTGCTCTGCTTCAGGCCGACCACGCCGTTGCAGGCCGCTGGGATTCGGGTCGAACCACCGCCGTCGGTCGCGATCGCCAACGGCGCGATGCCGCTCGCCACGGCTACCGCCGCACCTCCGCTGGAGCCGCCGGATGAGCGCTCCGCGCTCCAGGCATTGCGAGTGCGGCCGAACAGCGGTGAATCGGTCAGACACTTACTGCCGAATTCCGGCGTCGTGGTCTTGCCGATCAGGATTGCGCCTTCCGCTCGGAGCTTTGCGACCGCGACGGCATCCTCCGTCGGCACATTATCTTTGTACGGCACGGCGCCGAAGGTCGTCTTCACGCCCTTGGTGTTAACGATGTCTTTGACCGTAACAGGGAGCCCGTGCAGCAGGCCGAGCGGTTCGCCCGCCATCACCTTGCGCTCGGCCTGGCGCGCCGCCGCCATCGCCTCGTCGCCGCACAGCGTGATGAAACAGTTCAGTTTGGGCTGGAGCGCCTCGGCGCGCGCGAGCACGGCGCTGGTGACCTCAACCGGCGACACTTTCTTGCTGGTGATGCGTTCGCGCAGTTCGGTCGCGGAAAGGAAACAGAGATCGTTGCTCATAGGGCAGGCTCGCGTCAGGACGCGCGGACCTTGCCAGCGGGGGCCGGCGCTGTCCATTTCGGCTGGCGCATGGCTACCGTCCGCCGGGACATCGCGGAAGCCGTGCAGCCCAGCCTACCAGCTCCAGGTAATCTCGTGGCTCCATGGCGGATCGGCGCCCGGGCGGGTGCAAGTTAGGCCGGCGCAATTGGCCGCAAAGGACAGCGCGCGCCGGAGTTCGTCAGTGCTGATGTCCTTCAGTTGCGACCGGGCGAGGCGCCCCTGCTTGTGCAAGGCGAACAGCAACGCTGCCTGAAAACTGTCGCCGGCGCCGATGGTGTCGGCGACATGGACCTTCGGCGCCTCGACCTCGATCTGCCCGGCCTTTGCATGCCAGGCAATGGCACCATTGTTGCCGCGCGTGATGACGACGAGGCTCGGGCCCTGCCCCAGAATCGCGCTGGCCCGCTGCTGGTACGGCTCTTCGCCGAACAGATAAGCGAAGTCGACATCCGACATCTTGACGAGATCGGCGCTGGCGGCGAATTCGGCCATGCGCGCGAGATAGGCGGGCTTGTCCTTGACGAGGTTGGGCCGGCAGTTCGGATCGAACGAGATCGTCGACGACGCTCGCGCGTCCGCGATCAGGGCCTTGGTCTCGGCAGCGCCCTGGTCGTTGACCAGCGTCGTGGAGCCGATATGCACAGCTTCGATCGTATTGAAAGGAATGGCCCCGCGCCGAAACATCCAACTCCGCGTCGCGGTCTCGGCATCATAGAAGGCGTAATGCGATTCGCCGGCGACGATGCGGACGAAGGCGAGCGTCGTCTGGTGATCGCTGCGGGTGGCAAGGCCGAGTTCGACGTTCGACGCAGCAGCATGATCCGCGATCATGCGCCCAAACAGATCGTTCGAGATGCCGCCGACAAAGCCGGTCGGCGCACCGAGGCGGGCGATCCCGATGGCAACGTTGAGACAGGAACCACCGACGGCCGGCATCACGGCTTCGCGGCCGTCGGCGTTTTTCGTCGGCACAAAATCGATCAGCGCATCGCCGCAGGAAATCAACATGACGTTCAACCCTTGGCGATGTCGCGCATTGCGGCACGGCTGCCACGATCGACCTCGCGCAGCAGCTTGTACACCTCGCGCTTCCTGGTGTGGAATGCTGCCATATCAGGCGCCGTCGGCTCGCTCTTGCGCCCGATCGCCGACATCTTGGCCATGGTCTCGCCGATCGAGGCATAGGCACCGCCGGCGACCGCACCCAGCATCGCAGCGCCGAGCAGCACTGGCTCCCTGGTTTGTGGCAGGGCGACGGTGAGGCCGGTGGTGTCAGCCATGATCTGCCGCACCAGCGGACTGCGGCTCGCGCCGCCCCCCATGATCATGATGCCGGCATGGACGCCATGCGCCGCAAAGGCTTCGATCACCTCGGCGAGCCCATAGGCCAACCCGCACAGGCCGGCGAGGAACAGCCGCTCCATCGAGCTCATATCGGTGTCGAGATCGAGGCCAGCGATCACCGCGCGCGTATCGGGATCAGCATAGGGCGAACGGTTACCGATGAATTCAGGAAGCACATGGACATCGCGGGCGAGCAGCGCGGCGCGGCTGGCGTCGCCTGCACGCACGATGATGCGTCGTTCGAGAAACTCGATGAGATCGACGCCTTCGCTCTTCGCCGCAGCGCTTGCCTCGGCATGACCCGGATGCGACTTGAGGAGATGGTCGATCGCCGCACCCGCAGCCGACTGACCGCCCTCGTTGAGCCAGAAGTCCGGCACCATGCCGGAATAATAAGGACCCCAGACACCGGGCACGAAGCACGGCTCCTTCGTCGTCGCCATGATACAGGCCGACGTACCCATGATGTAAGCTAGCCGATCGGTGACATCTGTCGTCCCGCCCGATCCGTCGCGGCCACCGATCGCGCCGATGCCGCCGGCATGCGCGTCGATCAGGGAGGCCCCGACGGGCATGCCAACGGACAGGCCGAGATCGGCGGCGGCCACACGCGTGAGACCGGTGCCGAGCCGCGTGCCCGGCGCGACGATCTCGGTGCCGATACGGGTGTATTTCTCGCTGACGAAGTCGGAGAGGCCAATGCGCTGGAAGAACGGGGCACTCCAGCCGCCGCCGTCATGCGCGAGGTAGTTCCATTTGCAGGTGACGGTGCAAGTCGAGCGCTGCAGCGATCCCGTTGCGCGCCAGGTCAGGTAATCTGCCAGATCGAAAAAATGCTCGGCGGCATCAAAGCTCGCGCGCAGGTGCCGCTTCAGCCAAAGAAGTTTCGGCATCTCCATCTCGGGCGAGATCGAGCCGCCAACATAGCGCAGCACATCGTCGGCCGTCTCGTTGATGAGACGCGCTTCCGCAATGGCGCGATGATCCATCCAGACGATGACGTTGCGCTGCTTGTCGCCGGAGGCGCTGACAGTGACCGGCAGGCCCTCCCGATCAAGCACCACCAGGGAACAGGTCGCATCAAAGCCAATGCCGCCGACGCTGTCGGGTGCAATCGCTGCTTCGGCCATGGCCGCTCGCACCGATTTGACGCAGGCCTGCCAGATATCCTCCGACGACTGCTCGACGATGTCGCCGGCCTCGTGCCAGATCCGAATCGGGTGCTTGGCGGTCGCAAGCAGCGTTCCTGCCTCGTCAAACACCCCTGCCCGCGTGCTCGTGGTCCCTACATCGACGCCGATATACGCTCGCGGCATTGTCGCTCCCGGAAGCTTTCGTCAATTTTGACTCAAGCCTACCAGCAAGTGTAGCCGCCATCCACTAGCACGATGCTGCCGGTCATCAGGCTCGCGGCCTCGGATGCCAGGAACAGGACGACCGAGGCAATCTCCTCGACCTGCCCCATTCGCGCCATCGGAGTTCCACCGATCCAGGCGTCGTACATGCGCGGGGTGCTTTTCACGAAGGCGTTGAGCGGTGTGTCGATATAGGTCGGAGCCACCGCGTTCACTCGTATGCCACGAGCGCCCCACTCGGCAGCGAGCGACTTGGTCAGATGGTGCACACCGGCCTTCGACGCATTATAGAAGCACTGCTCCTGCGGCTTGTTGACGATGAAGCCCGACATCGAGCCGACATTGACGATGGCGCCGCTCTTGGCCTTGAGCATGTGCTTGCCGAACTCGCGGCAGCACCAGAAGGTGCCGTTGAGGTTGACGTCGATGACGTTGAGCCAGTGCTCGTCGGTCACAGTCTCAGCCGGCGTCTCGCTGCGGGCAATGCCGGCATTGTTGACGAGGATATCAACCTTGCCGTGACGGGCGACGAGGTCGTTGGCGACCTCCGCCACCCGCTTGGTGTCGGTGACGTCCATGATCGCGGTCTCGACGTCAAAACCCTTTGCCTTCAGGCTGGCTTTGGCGTCGCCAGCGACCTTGCTGTCGCGGTCGCCGATGATGACCTTTGCGCCGGCCTCGGCCAGCGCTTCCGCGCAGGCAAGCCCAATGCCCTGCCCCCCGCCGGTGATGAACGCGGTCTTGCCGCTCAGCTTGAATTTTTCCAGGTACATGGTCGTATTCCCGTTTCTTTTTTAGTTCCGAAGCGCGTTCCCGCTTGCGTCGAAGCGATGAATGCGTGCTGGGTCCGGCACCAGCGACACCCGGTCGCCGGCATGCAGGCTCAGTTCGCCGATGTAACGCGCGGTCAGCATCCCTAGCGGCCCGGCATCGACATAGAGAAATGTGTCGCTGCCGAGATGCTCAGCAACCGAGATCGTGCCCTGCCAGCCGCCGGCCCCCTCGCGCTCAATCTTGAGATGCTCCGGCCGCACGCCGATCGTGGCCGCACCCTGCTGAGCGGCGCTGTCACCGGCGACGAAATTCATCTTGGGCGAACCGATGAAGCCGGCGACAAAGAGATTGGCCGGCCGCTCGTACAGCTCCAGCGGTGAGCCATATTGCTCGATCTTGCCGGCGTTGAGCACGACGATCTTGTCAGCCATGGTCATGGCCTCGACCTGGTCGTGGGTGACGTAGATCGCGGTGGTGCCGAGTTGCTTCTGCAGCCGCGTCACCTCGATGCGCATCTGCACGCGCAGCGCGGCGTCGAGATTGGACAGCGGCTCGTCGAACAGGAAGCCCTTTGGCTCGCGGACGATGGCTCGGCCAATCGCGACGCGCTGGCGCTGGCCGCCGGAGAGCTCGCGCGGCTTGCGATCGAGATAAGGCGTGAGGTTCAACGTCGCGGCGGCCGCTTCGACCTTGCGGTTGATCTCGTCCTTCGGCAATCCCGCCATCTTCAGGCCGAAACCGATATTGCCGCGCACGCTCATGTGCGGATAGAGCGCATAGGACTGGAACACCATCGACAGGCCGCGTTTGGCGGGCGGCGTGTCGACGACGTTCTTGCCATCGATCAGAATGGCACCGCCGGTGACGTCCTCAAGGCCAGCGATCAACCTCAATAGCGTGGTCTTGCCGCAGCCGGAGGGACCGACGAAGACGACGAACGATCCGTCGGCAATGTCGAGATCGGCACCCTTGATGATGTGCACGGGGCCGAAGGATTTCTGTACGCCCTGAAGTGTGATCTGACCCATGATCCGGCAGCCCCTTTACTTCACCGCGCCGAAGGTGAGCCCGCGCACGAGCTGCTTCTGGCTGAACCAACCGAGGACAAGAATGGGCGCAATCGCCAGCGTCGAGGCCGCCGACAGTTTTGCCCAGAACAGTCCTTCCGGACTGGAATAGGACGCGATGAACGTTGTGAGCGGCGCCGCGTTGGCGGTCGAGAGGTTCAGCGTCCAGAACGCCTCGTTCCACGCCAAAATCAAATTGAGCAGCAAGGTCGACGCCAGTCCCGGGATCGCCATTGGCGTCAGCACATAGACGAGTTCGCGGCCGATCGTGGCGCCGTCCATGCGCGCGGCTTCGAGGATGTCGCGCGGGATCTCCTTGAAATAGGTGAAGAGCATCCAGACCACAATCGGCAAATTGCCGAGACAAAGGATGAAAACGAGACCGATGCGAGAATCGAGCAGACCGAAGGTTTTGTAGATCAAGTAGATCGGCACGAGCACGCCAACGGGCGGCATCATCTTGGTTGAGAGCATCCAGAGCAAGATGTCCTTGGTGCGCTTGGTCGGCGAGAACGCCATCGACCACGCCGCCGGAATGGCGATCAACAACGCAATCAGCGTCGAGCCACCGGCGATGATGATCGAATTCATCGCATGGAGGAAATAATCACTGCGCTCTTGCACCGTCGCGTAGTTCTCCGTCGTCCAATGAAAGAACAGGAAGGACGGCGGGATCGCAAACGCCTCGAGCTCAGTCTTGAAGCTCGCCAGCACCATCCAGAGGATCGGGAAGAAGATCAGGAAGCCGAAGAACCACGCCCCGATCGTCGAAACCACCACCCGCTGTGTCGTTGACTTGCGCGCCATGATGTCAGGCTTCCAGGTTGCGGCCGATGATGCGGACAAGGAAGAAGGCGACGACGTTGGCGATCACCACGGCAACGAGGCCACCCGCCGAAGCGCTGCCGACGTCGAACTGGATCAGCGCCTGCGAATAGATCAGGAAGGCGATATTGGTGGTTTGCAGGCCCGGGCCGCCGCCGGTGGTGACGAAGATCTCGGCAAACACCGTGAGCAGGAAGATGGTCTCGATCAGGATCACCACCGTGATCGGGCGCGCCAGGTGCGGCAGCGTGATGTAGATGAAGGTTGAGACGGCGCTCGCGCCATCCATCTCGGCCGCCTCCTTCTGTTCTTCATCGAGGGATTGCAATGCGGTGAGCAGAATCAAAGTCGCGAATGGCAACCATTGCCAGGCCACGATCAGGATCACCGAGAACAGCGGCACGTCGTTGAACCAGTCGACCGGCGTCAGCCCAACGGACTTGGCAAGCCAGGCGAACAGCCCTGACACCGGGTGCATCAGCAGGTTCTTCCAGACCAGCGCGCTCACCGTCGGCATCACGAAGAACGGCGCGATCACCATCAGCCGTACGAAATTGCGCCCGATCACGGGCTGGTCCATCAACAGCGCCAGGGGAATGCCGAGCAGGATTGTCAGCGCCAGCACCGAACCGACCAGCACCAACGTGTTCTGGAGCGACGCGAGGAAGGCGGGATCAGTGAGGAAGTAGCGGAAGTTCTCCAGCCCGACGAATGATTCCGAGCCGGGATCAAGCAGGCTGTAATGCAGCGTCGAGAAATAGAGCGTCAGCGCGAGCGGAACGATCATCCAGATGAAGAGAAGCCCGACGGCCGGGGTCAGGAGCGACCGCGCAAGGAATTGCGTTTGCCGGGTTGCCATCCTCGGACTCTCCGCTTGGAGGAAGGAAGAACGCGGCCATCCATCGCGCAAGGAGTGGATGGCCGCGAGTTTGAGCTCAGGGAGAGCTCAGGTTTACTTGATGTAGCCGGCGCGCTTCATTTCACGCTCGGTGGCGGTTTGCGCGGCGGCGAGCGCCGCATCGACCGTCATCGATCCGGCAAGAGCCGCGGAGAACTGCTGGCCCACTTGCGTTCCGATGCCCTGGAATTCAGGGATCGCGGCATATTGCACGCCGACATAAGGCACCGGCTTCACGGTCGGCTTGTTCGGGTCAGCCGCGTCAATCGAAGCCAGCGTCATCTTGGCGAAGGGCGCGGCCTTCAGATATTCGGGATTAGTGTAGAGCGAGGTGCGCGTGCCGGGCGGCACGTTGGACCAGCCCTCCTTGGAAGCGACGAGCTTGGTGTAATCCTTGCTGGTTGCCCAGGCGATGAACTTCTCGGCCGCCTCGGTCTTCTTCGAGCCGGCGGGGATCGCGAGGTTCCAGGCCCACAGCCAGTTGGCATTCTTGCCGAGCCCGGTGTTGGGCGCGAGCGCGAAGCCGACCTTGTCGGCGACCTTGGAGTCCTTCGGGTTGGTGACGAAGGACGCGGCCACCGTCGCGTCGATCCACATGCCGCACTTGCCGGCGTTGAACAGCGCCAAATTCTCGTTGAAGCCGTTCGAGCTCGCGCCGGGAGGTCCAGCGTCCTTCATCAGATTGACGTAGGTCGTGAGCGTCGTCTTCCATTCCGGCGTGTTGAACTGCGGTTCCCACTTCTCGTCGAACCAGCGCGCGCCATAGGAATTGGCCATCGCCGAGAGGAAGGCCATGTTCTCGCCCCAGCCGGCCTTGCCGCGCAGGCAGATGCCATATGTGCCGGCGTTCTTGTCGGTGATCTTCTTGGCGGCGTCGATGACGAAATCCCAGGTCGGCTTTTCCGGCATCTTGAGGCCGGCCTTCTCGAACAGATCGGTGCGGTACATCACCATCGAGCTCTCGCCGTAGAACGGCGCGGCGTAGAGCTTGCCGTCCGAGGAGACCGCATCCTTGATCTTCGGCAAGAGGTCGGCGACGTCGTAATCGGCGCCGAGATTGGCAAGCGGCACCAGCCAGCCCTTCTTGGCCCAGATCGGAACCTCGTAGGTGCCGATGGTCAGCACATCGAACTGGCCGCCCTTGGTGGCGATGTCGGTGGTCACGCGCTGGCGCAGCACGTTCTCTTCGAGCGTCACCCATTTCACGGAGATGTCGGGGTTGGCCTTGGTGAATTCGCTGGTCAGACCCTGCATCCGGATCATGTCGCCGTTGTTGACGGTGGCGATCGTCAGGGTCGTTTCGGCCATCGCAGGGACGGCAAGCAGTACAGACGCGCCGCAGACGGCGCCCAGAACGTGTTTCACGGTGTCCTCCCTCAACTCGCGTTTTGAGCATATGCCCACGCGTTGGGCGTATGTTCGGACGAGGTCCTGCGCTTGTCAAGCAGGCGCGTATGTGTTTCGGCAACTTATGAGTGCTGCGGTGCGGGAGGGATGAGAGCTCGTCATGCCCGGGCTTGACCCGGGCATCCACGTTCTTAGCGCGGCAAGAGAGACGTGGATGGCCGGGTCAAGCCCGGCCATGACGACGTCGAGCCTGGCGCTCTACCGTTCCAGGATGGCCCTTGCCGTGGCTTCGTCCGTGATCAGGCCATTGATCAAACGTCCGTTCAGTGCAGCCGTAATCGCCTGCACCTTCGCTGCGCCTACCGCGGCGCCAATGGTCGTGGTCTTCGCCGGCACTTCCGGCGGAATACTGGTCAGGCGCTTGTTGGTGCCCGCCTTGAGCAGACGGCCCTTGGAATCATAGGCCCAGCCGGTGATCTCACCGATGGCGCCCTGCCGCATCATCTCGAACAACTCATCACGGGTGACGAAGCCGTCGACATGGACCTGCGCCTTCTGGTCCATCTGGCCGATGCCGACGAGGCGCAGATCCGCCTTGGCCGCGACTGCCTTCACCTTGGCGATCGGCTCGATGCGGACCATCTTGTTGCGCTCGTCCTCCGACGACATCAGAAACGGCAGCGGCATCGGGTAGTGCCGCGCGCCGGTGCGATCGGCGAGCCGGCCGACTGTGTCGTAGAAGCTCGCCGAGCCGTCGGCGGAGATGTTGCCGACCAGCGAGACGATCTGGTGGTTGGGCCGGTCGATGGGCGTGACGCGCTCGACCGCGGCGCGCACCGCCCGCCCCGTGCCGAGCGCGACGATCACCGGCGTTTCCGAGCGGAGCGTCGCGTCGAGCAGATTGGCGCAGCGCTCCGCGATGCCCGCGTTGGCCTGCGGCGCGGCAGGATCTGCCGGCACTACCTCGCAATGGCCGAGGTCGAACCGCTCCTTCAACCGGGCGGCCAATTCCATGCAGGCGGCGATGGGATGCTCGAGCCGAAACGTGATCAGACGCTCGGCGAGGCACAGCGACACCAGCCGCTGCGCAGATGCGCGCGACACCTGGAGCATCTTCGCGATCTCGTCCTGGGTGTGCCCGGCAATGAAATAGAGCCAGCCGGCGCGCGCGGCATCATCGAGCCTGGATTTTTCGTTCTCGACGGCCATGCGGCCTCACGCCTCCCAGAAATCGCTCATCTGCGCGAAGACCCGATCGGCTCCGGCGGCGGACAATATAGCGCGGCCATCGCGGCTTCGATAATGGCTGCCGCCGACAAATCCCCAGACCATCATGCCGGCCGCCTTGGCGGCCTGCACGCCACTGACGCTGTCCTCGATCACCAGCGTGCGCGCAGGGTCTGCCTGCATCTTCACAGCTGCGTGGAGAAAGAGATCCGGCGCCGGCTTGCCATGGCTGACCATCTGCGCGGTGTAGAGCTGGTCACCGAAATGCTGCGCAAGGCCAGTAACATCCAGCGACAGCGAGACACGGTCGAGGTCGCTCGACGATGCGACACATCGTGGCACCTTCAATTCGGACAACACAGCGCCGACGCCGGGGATCGGTTGCAGCGCACCTGCAAACGTCTCGAGCACGCGAGCCTTGAGACGCGGAAGAAAGTCATCAGGCAACGCTTGCCCGAGATCGCCGTAGTGTTGCTCAATCGCCTTGGTA
Source organism: Pseudomonadota bacterium (assembly GCA_023387695.1). Lineage (GTDB taxonomy): Bacteria > Pseudomonadota > Alphaproteobacteria > Rhizobiales > Xanthobacteraceae > Bradyrhizobium. The sequence continues at coordinate 31,280 of JAEWHT010000267.1, forward strand.
CTACGCCCAAGGAAGAGTTCGAGCGCCTGGTCGACACTGAGATGAAGGCCGGACTCAGCCAAGATTTCGGACAGACAGCGGCAGCTCAGCAGCTCGCTGTCGACGAGCACACCGTCACAATCGAAGATGATCAGGTCGGGTTTTGGCCGGCTTTGGTCCATCCGGTCATTCGATCATATACCCAATTGATGGGCAATAGTTCACAAGGGGAAACACGACCCCGCGATTCGTCCTGCTGGTTCAATGGGCCACCTGCCGATAGATCGCCGGCAGCGCGGCAGGCAGCCGGCGGATGTTGCCGACGATGGCGTAGCCGCCACGGCCGAACAACGTCGGAAAATAGGACTGCGCAGTCGCATCGACGGTGACGCCAAACACGGCAATGCCGAGCCGCCGCGCCTCCTGCACGGATTTGCGGGTGTCCTCGACCGCGAAGCGTCCCTCGTAATGATCGACGTCGTTGGGTTTACCGTCGGTGAGTACGAGCAGTAGCTTTTTGCGCTGTGGCTGGCGCGCGAGTTCGGCCGATGCGTGGCGCACCGCGGCGCCGATCCGGGTGTAATAGCCTGGCTTGAGCGCGCCGATGCGGCGCTCCACAGCCCCGCTCATCGGCTCACCAAACGCCTTGACCGTCTCTAGCCGCACCCAATTGCGCCGACGCGAGGTAAACGTCTGGAT
>JAEWHT010000268.1 GCA_023387695.1 Pseudomonadota bacterium
GCGATAGCGTCACCTTCTACAAGATCGGCTATCGCCTCGCTTACGCCGGCGGTCTTCCGCTCGTCACCAAGCTTGCGGACAGCGGCAAGAAGGTCTTTCTTGATCTCAAGCTGCACGACATCGGCAACACGGTGTCGCAAGGCGTCGAGAGCATCACCAAGTTGGGCGCGACCTTTCTCACCGTGCACGCTTATCCGCAGACCATGAAGGGCGCAGTCGAGGGGCGCGGTTCTTCGAAGCTGAAGCTCCTCGCCGTCACCGTGCTCACCTCGTACAATGACGACGATCTGCACGCGGCAGGTTTTCGGCTCGGCGTGTCCGAGCTCGTCGAAGCCCGTGCGCAGCAGGCACAGGTACTCGGTATCGACGGCCTCGTGTCCTCGCCCGAGGAAGTCGGAAGCTTGCGCAAGATCGTCGGTCACCAGATGGCTCTTGTCACGCCCGGCATTCGCCCGGCGGGCTCGGCAACGGGTGACCAGAAGCGCATCATGACGCCCGGTCGCGCGATCAGCGCCGGCGCAGATTATCTCGTCGTCGGACGGCCGGTGGTGGAAGCCTCGGATCCCAAGGCGATCGCTGACGCCATCCAGGCCGAGATCGCGCAAGCGCTCGGCTAATCATCAAAACCCAGGGAGAAGAACAATGGCAAAAGGCTACTGGATCGGGCGCGTCGATGTGAGCTCTGACGAGGGCTACAAGCCCTACGCCGTCGCCAACGGTCCGATCTTCAAGAAATGGGGTGGCCGCTTCGTCGTCCGCGCCGGCAAGTTCACCACCGTCGAAGGTGCCAGCCGCACGCGTAACGTCGTGATCGAATTCCCGGACTATCAGACCGCGATCGCCTGCTACAACTCGCCGGAATACCAGGCCAACATCAAGGTGCGCCAGCCGCACTCGATTGCCGACCTCATCATCATCGAGGGCTATGACGGCCCGCAACCGTCGGACGGTTGAGATACTCCGTCATTCCGGGGCGTCCAAAGGGCGAACCCGGAATCTCGAGATTCCGGGTTCGATGCTTCGCATCGCCCCGGAATGATGGATGGTGTTTGCCCCCTCGGTTGCCGGAACTGCGTCCCGCCGCTACAACGGCCCCTGAGAGGACCACATCATGTCAGACATGCGCTTGATTGTTGCTGGAGCCGGCGGCCGGATGGGCCGCGCCCTGACGCGGGCGATTGCCGACAGCAAAGGCGCGGTGCTGGCTGGTGCCCTGGAGGCACCGGGCTCGGAGCTGCTCGGCAAGGATGCCGGCGTGCTCGCAGGTCTCCCGGCCAACGGCATCAAACTGTCTGCCGACCTCTGGGCGATGTCGAAGGAGGCTGACGGCATACTGGATTTCACCGTGCCGGCCGCAACCATCGCCAATGTCGCGATCGCAGCCGAGCGCGGCATCGTCCACGTCATCGGCACCACCGGGCTGTCGGCCTCGGACAACGCCGTGATCAAGAGCGTCACCAACCGCGCGGTCGTCGTGCAATCGGGCAATATGAGCCTCGGCGTCAATCTGCTCGCTGCGGTCGTCAAGCGTGTCGCCAAGGCGCTCGACGAGAGCTTCGATATCGAGATCGTCGAGGCGCATCACCGCATGAAGGTCGATGCACCTTCGGGCACCGCGCTGATGCTCGGCCAGGCGGCCGCGGCTGGTCGCGGTATCCCGCTCGACGACGAGCATTCGGAACGCGGCCGCGACGGCATCACCGGCGCGCGCAAGCCGGGCGCGATCGGCTTTGCCTCCTTGCGCGGTGGCACCGTCGCCGGCGAACACAGCGTCACCTTCCTCGGTCCGTTCGAGCGGCTGACACTGTCGCATCTCGCCGAAGACCGCATGCTGTTCGCGCACGGTGCATTGAAGGCGGCGCTGTGGGCGCACGACAAGAAGCCGGGACATTATTCGATGGCCGACGTGCTCGGCCTCGCCGACATCTAACGACTAACCTGAACGGAAAGCAGTCAATGAGCGAACGTCTTCTCGTGCTTGTGCGGCACGGCCAGAGCGAATGGAATCTGAAGAACCTGTTCACCGGCTGGAAGGATCCTGATCTCACCGAGCTCGGTGTGAAGGAAGCCACCGAAGCCGGCCGCAAGCTGAAGGCGCAAGGTCTCGTGTTCGACGTCGCTTACACCTCGGTGCTCACGCGCGCGCAGCACACGCTCAATCTGATCCTCGGCGAACTTGGCCAGAAGGATCTGCCAACCGAGAAAAACCTTGCGCTGAATGAGCGCGACTATGGCGATCTCTCCGGCCTCAACAAGGACGACGCGCGCAAGAAGTGGGGCGAGGACCAGGTGCTGATCTGGCGCCGCTCCTACGACGTGCCGCCGCCCGGCGGCGAAAGCCTGAAAGACACGCTGGCGCGCGCACTGCCGTACTACGTGCAGGAAATCCTGCCCGGCGTGCTCAACGGCAAACGCACGCTGGTCGCCGCTCACGGCAATTCGCTGCGGGCGCTGATCATGGTGCTGGAGAAGCTGTCGCCCGAAGGCATTTTGAAGCGCGAACTCGCGACCGGCGTGCCGATCATCTATCGGCTCAATGCGGATTCGACGGTGGCGTCGAAGCTGGATCTGGCGGGCTGAAGAGAATTCGTAGGGTGGGTTAACCCACCCTACAGCATCTCGCCTATTGCATCCCCAACTGCCCGGCCTCCCAGCCCAGCATCGCCTGCTTGCGGGTGATGCCCCAGTGATAGCCGGTGAGCGTGCCGCTCTTGCCGAGTGCGCGGTGGCAGGGCACGACGAACGACACCGGGTTCTTGCCGACGGCGGCGCCGACGGCGCGTGAGGCCTTCGGCTTGTTGATGTTGCAGGCGATGTCCGAATAGGACACCGCGCGGCCCATCGGGATCTTCAACAGCGTCTCCCACACCCGCACCTCGAAATCGGTGCCGATCATCACCACGCGCAGCGGCTGGTCCGGCCGCCACAATTTTGTGTCGAAGACGCGTGCTGCGAGCGGGGCGGTGCCCTCGTGATCTTCCACATAGGTCGCGTTCGGCCAGCGCCGCGTCATGTCGGCGAGCGAAGCTTGTTCCTCGCCAGGATCGGCGAAGGCGAGACCCGAGAGGCCGCGATCGGTTGCGATCACGATTGCCGTGCCGAACGGCGAGGGATGGAAGCCATAGCGCAAAGTGAGACCCGCGCCGCCGTTCTTCCATTCGCCCGGCGACATCGCTTCGTGGGTGACGAAGAGATCATGTAGCCGGCCGGGACCCGAGAGCCCCGAGTCGAGCGCCGCGTCGAGGATGCTCGCGGAGTCCCGCAGCAGCCCCTTGGCGTGGTCGAGGGTGAGCGCCTGCATGAAGGCCTTCGGTGTGATCGAAGCCCAGCGGCGGAACAGATGGTGGAGCTCATCCGGCGTGACGCCGGCCGCATCCGCCATCGCCTCGATGGTCGGTTGCGTGCGCCAGTTCTCCGAGATGAACGCGATCGCTCGGCGCACGGAATCGTAGTCGCGCATCGCAGCGTTCTGGGGGCCCGGCTTGGCCAGGCGCTGGTCGTTTATGGCGAGTGTCATCATGACGGGAAATGTAGGAGAGGGGAGGCTTCGAAACCACCCGATTTCCGACTGGGACTCAGCTGATCGGATTGTAGGTCGGGCCGCGCTTGGCCGCGTTCAGCGCTTCAACCAAGCCTTTGTAGAAGCTTGCCTTTTCGTCAGGTCCGAGGAATCTGGCGATCTGGATCTGGTTGCCGCGCGAGATCAGATAGAGGTGCTCGATGCCGAAGTCCTCGTCGACTTCCATGTCGAGGCGGACCCAGAGCGGATTGAAGCTCCATTCGGCGACCTGGCCGTGATGGCTGATCCGCCGCACGCGCAATTCAGACGTCGTGACGGTGATCTCCTCGCGCGCCCGAGCGGTGCGGAAATTGACCTTGAAGGCCCACCAGACCACGAGCACGTCGAGGCCGAAAAAGCCGAGCACCGGCCAGGCGCCCTTTAGCAGGAAGACAATTCCGGTGACGAAACTGACGGCGCTCAGGAAAAGCATTACGGCGAGGAAGCCGGTGCGGTTCAGGGAGCGATGCGGCGTCAGCAGCGCAGAGAAAATCTGCCGCTCGCGCAGGTCTTCCGAATGCTTGTGCTCAATTTCGTTGCCTGTGCTCATCGTCCCTCAGTATATCCCGATCATGGCGAAAATCACCCGCAAGCCGGCCCCGCGCAACGCGCCGGTGCCGAAGAAAAAGGCAACCACCGCGAAGGCCAGGCCCGGCAAGACAGCGGCGCCGGCGAAGAAATCGCTCAAGGGCATAAAACCCAATTCTATGAAACCTTGGACACCGGCAGAAGTTCGCGAGGTCTTCAGCCGTTTCCAAAAAGCCAATCCCGAGCCGAGGGGCGAGCTCGAGCACGTCAATCCCTTCACGCTGCTGGTTGCCGTGGTGTTGTCCGCGCAGGCGACCGATGCCGGCGTCAACAAGGCGACACGTGAATTGTTCAAGGTTGCCGACACGCCGCAGAAGATGCTCGATCTCGGCGAAGAGCGTCTGCGCGACTACATCAAGACCATCGGCCTCTACCGTACCAAGGCCAAGAACGTCATCGCGCTATCGGCCAAAGTGCTGAGCGATTTCGGTGGCGAGGTGCCACGCACGCGCGCCGAGATCGAGTCGCTACCGGGTGCGGGACGCAAGACCGCCAACGTCGTGCTCAACATGGCCTTTGGCGAGCACACCATGGCGGTCGACACGCATGTCTTCCGCGTCGGCAACCGTACCGGGCTCGCGCCGGGCAAGACGCCGCTTGAAGTCGAGCTTGGTCTCGAAAAGGTGATCCCGTCCGAGTTCATGCTGCATGCGCATCATTGGCTGATCTTGCACGGCCGCTATACTTGCCTCGCGCGCAAGCCGCGCTGTGAGCTTTGCCTGATAAACGATCTCTGCCGGTGGCCGGAGAAGACGGTGTGATGGTGATGGCGGTCATTCCGGGACGGTCCGAAGGACCGGGCCCGGAATCTCGAGATTCCGGGTTCGCTTCGCGCCCCGGAATGACGAGAACGAGAGAGCGTGGTTTTGGGGACATTGCGTGAGTCAGCAGGAACAAAATTCATCGCCACAACCGGCTGCCACACCAGCTCCGCCGCCCAAGCCGACGCAGCGGCCGGCGACCTCGCTCTGGAGCCGGCTCGCAATCCCGCTCTTTGCCGTCATCGTCGCGCTCGCCTTCGTCGCGCTGGCGACGCTACGCTTCGACGAATGGGTCGGCAACGCCACGATCCAGACCACCAATGACGCCTATGTGCGCGCCGATCTGACCCGGCTCTCCAGTCGCGTATCAGGCGAAGTGCTGACTGTTGGCGTGGACGATTTCCAGCGCGTCAAGGCGGGCCAACTCCTGATCCAGATCGATCCCGCCGACTATCAGGCCCAGGTCGCGCAGTCGGAGGCGGCGGTGGCTGCCGCGCAAGCCGTGCTCGACAATCTCGCCAATCAGGTCGAGCTGCAATATGCGACGATCGCGCAGGCCGAGGCCTCGCGTCTGTCCGCGGAAGCGCTGGAGGTCGAGGCCAAGCAGGAGCAGGAGCGTCAGCAATCGCTGTCGCAGACCGAAGCAGGCACGCGACAGCGGCTCGAACAGGCGGTTGCGGGCCTTGCCAAGGCGCAGGCCGACGTCCGCGCCAGCCGTGCCGTGATCGCTGCCCAGCAGCATCAGCTCGAAGTCTTGCAAGGCACCAGGAAGCAGCGCGCCGCCGATCTCGATGCCTCCAAGGCGACGCTCGCGAGCGTCAAGCTCAAGCTTGGCTACACCAAGATCATCGCGCCATTCGACGGCGTTGTCGGTGAGCGCCAGGTGCAGCCGGGCGACTACGTCAACATCGGCACCAACCTCATCAACGTCGTGCCGCTGCCGAAAGTCTATGTGATCGCGAATTACAAGGAGACCCAGCTGACCAACGTGCAGCCTGGTCAGCCCGTCGATATCACCGTCGACAGTTTCTCGCGCGAGAAACTCCACGGCAAGGTTGAGCGCATCGCGCCCGCGACCGGCGCGCAGGTCGCGCTGCTGCCGCCCGACAATGCCACCGGCAATTTCACCAAGGTCGTGCAGCGCATTCCCGTGCGCATTGTGTTCGACGACAACCAGCCCTTGCTGGCGCGGCTCGTGCCGGGCATGTCGGTCGTCACCAGCATCGACACCAGGGCCGGCAATGTCAGAAAATGACGATGCCCGCCGCGGACCGGTCTCGCGCGGCGGCATCGCGCCTCAGCCGCTGTTTGCCGTCGCCGCCGTGCTGCTCGGCTCGTTCCTCACCAATGTTGACAGCCGTCTGACCACGATCGGCTTGCCGGATTTACGTGGTGCGTTCTCGCTCTCATTCGACGAGGGTGCGTGGCTCTCCACGGCCGGCATCGGGTCGCAGATCTTGATTGCGCCCGCGGTGCCGTGGCTTGCGACCGTATTCGGCCTGCGCCGTGTGCTCGGCATCCCGAGCCTGGTCTATGCTGTCATCTCGCTGATCATCCCCTTCGTGCACGATTACCAGACGCTGATCGCGCTCAGCATCGTGCATGGCCTCCTGCTCGGCACTTTCGTACCGGCAACCCTGATGATCGTGTTCCGGAATTTGCCGATCCGCTGGTGGCTGCCGGCGATCGCGCTTTACTCGATCCGCGTCGGCTTTGCCTTCGACACGTCGAGCTCGCTGGTCGGTTTCTATGTCGATCATCTCGGCTGGCAATGGGTCTACTGGCAGAGTGTGGTGATCGCGCCGCTGATGGGCCTGATGGTCTATCTGGGCACGCCGAGCGAGCCGGTGAATCGCGCGTTGCTGCGCGAGGCCGATTGGGGCGGCATGCTGCTGCTCGGGACGTCGGTTTCGATGATCTATGCCGGCCTCGACCAGGGCAATCGCCTCGACTGGCTCGGCTCCGGCACGGTGATGGCCTTGCTCGTCGGCGGAGCTGTGCTGTTCGTGGGCTTCCTGATCAACGAGTCGCTGGTGCGTCAGCCCTGGGCGCATGTGGAAGTGCTGTTCTCGCGCAACATAGGATTGGGCCTGGTCCTGATCCTGCTCTACACGCTGACGAGCCTGTCCAACTCGTCGCTGGTGCCAAACTTTCTCGGCACTGTCGGCCTGCTCAGGCCGGAGCAGAGCGGCCTATTGTTGCTGACCTATGGCGCGCTACCGATGTTCGTGCTGGTGCCCATCTCGATCTGGCTGCTGCGGCATTTCGATACCCGTACGGTCGTGGTCGTCGGATTTGCCTGTTTTGCTGCCGCCAATCTCTGGGGCACGCAGCTGACCCACGACTGGGCGCGCGAGGATTTCATCGGCATCGTGTTGCTTCAGGCGATCGGGCAGTCGCTGACCTTGCTCCCGCTGATCATCACCTTGTTGTCCAACTCCGACCCGAGCCGCGCCACCGCCTTTTCCGCCTATATCCAGATCATGCGGCTCGGCGGTGCCGAGATCGGCGTGGCGCTGATGGGCACGTGGCTGCGCGTCCGCGAGCAGGTGCATTCCTTCTATATCGGCCAGAACCTGGAGGTCGGCGACGTCAATGTGGTACGCGCGCTTAAGCAGCTCGCAGATCATTTCGCGGCCCATGGCGCGGGCTCGGCGCCGGCGCGCGCGGTCGGCACGCTCGCAAGTTTCGTCGCGCGCGAGGCCAATGTGCTCGCTTATATCGACGGCTTCTGGCTGTGTTTCTGGTTGGCGATGGCAGGGCTCGGCTGCATCGCCTTGGTAACCCGCGCGCCGCCGGGCCCGTTCACGCCGGCGCCGTTCGGCTTCGCCAAGACAGTGCTGCGCAAATGCGGCGTGCAGGTCAGCTGACGGGCCTTACCGCATCTGACGTGCCGGTTCGATCAGCTCGGGTCGTGGTCCCGACAGCCGCTTGTGCATGTGGACCATGAAGGCCATGCCGAAGATCGGCGTCGCCAAATTTACAACCGGGATCGAGACGAAGGCCGCGATGAAGAGGCCGGCGGTGAAGATCGTTGCGGCGTTGTCGCGCCGCATCGCCTTGGCATCTTCGGGCGAACGGAAGCGCATCGCGGCGAGCTCGAAATATTCGCGCCCCAACAGCCAGGCGGCCGCGAGGAAGAAGACCAGGAAGCCGGCGCCGGCGAAAAGCACCAGCGGGAGCGCGATCAGGTAAACCAGGATCGTCAGCAGCGCAGTCTTGACACCTTCGAGGATCGCCTCGTTGAACGGCAGCGCCGTGCCCGGCCGCTCCGCCGGATAATATTCGCGCTCGACGATGTCGGCGACGTCGTCGACGAAGAAGCTCGCCACCAGCGAGGTGATCGCGGGCATCAGGAACACGCTGCCGAACACGACGCCGAAACCGGCCGCGATCGAGATGATCCAGGCGAGCACTTCCAGCGACGAATGCCAGCTCGGTCCGAGCAGGCCCTCGAGCCAGACCTCGCCATAGGTGGCGAACCAGCTCAGCAGCCGCTGCAGCCCGATCGCGAGCACCACGATCAGCACCAGCGCCAGCCCGATCGATCGCCACAGGATCGAGCGCATCGGCGGCGACAACATTTGCGACAGCGCCTTGACGGCGGCATCCAGCATGGGAACCTCTCACGAAACTATCAGCGAGAGGTAGACACCCCGGGCCCTTTCGGCAAGGGACCTGCGTCAAGGGACCTGCGGCGTCTGCGCTAGACGGTATCCAGCGCCTTGCCGCGCACATTCGGGCCGAACAGCGCCATGGCGATCACCACGATCAGCATCGCCACCGTGATCAGGCCAAATACGCCGATGACGCCGGCTTCCTTCAGCATGTAGGCGACGATGAATCCGGAGAACGTCGCGCTCAGCCGGCTCATCGAATAGACGAGGCCGGATGCCTGCGCCCGGATCTGGGTCGGAAACACCTCGGTCTGGTAGGCGTGATAGGCGTAGGACATCGTCGTGTTGCAGGCGGTCAGCAGCACGCCGCAGACGATCAGCAGCATTGGCTCGGTCAGCTGCGCGAACGCCATGCCGAACACGATGATGGCGATGCAGGCGCCGGCAATGATCCAGCGGCGCTCGAATTTGTCGGCGAAGCTCGAAGCCAGTAGCGGCGAGATCGGGTAGGCGAAGGCGACGATGAAGGAATATTGCAGGCTCTTGGTGACAGTAATGCCCTTCTCGACCAAGAGCGTCGGCACCCAATTGGCAAAGCCATAGAAGCCGAAGGCTTGGCAGAGGTTGAACACCATGAACAGGACGACAAGCGAGAGATAGGGCGGGCGGAACAGGTCCGCGAAGTTCACGTGTGCGACGGCCTGCGTCGTTGGCCGCGCAAGTGGAGCTGTGGGTTTCGCCGTTGCGCCTCCGCCTCTGGCCTCGAGCGTTGCGAGAATCCGGAACGCCTCATCGGTGCGGCCATGGCGTGCCAGCCAGAGCGGGCTCTCGGGCAGGAACAGCCGCAGCACCCAGATGATCATGCTGGCGGCGGCACCGATCAGCACCACCCAGCGCCAGCCCTCGACGCCGTAAGGCGCGAGCGGCACCAACCACCAGGCGAGGAAGGCAACGATGGGGACGGCGATGAACATGATCGACTGGTTCACCGCAAAGGCGCGTCCTCGCATGCGGCTCGGTACCAGCTCAGTGATGTAGGCATCGATGGTGATGACCTCGATGCCGATGCCGATCCCGGCGAGGAAGCGCCACAGCAACAGGCCTCCTGAAGACGTCTGGCAGGCCATGATCACCGACGCCGCGGTGTAGCCGAGCAGCGCATAGGTGAAGATCGGGCGCCGGCCGAAGCGATCGGCGAGGAAGCCGAGGAAGAACGTGCCGACGAACAGGCCGGCGAAGGTTGCTGCGACGAAGGCGCCGATGCCGGAGAAGCCGAAGAAGGCCTGCGTCGTCGTGCTCAGCAATCCGCTGCGGCTCAGGCCCGGCGCGATGTAGCCGGTCAGGAAAAGGTCGTAGATCTCGAAGCAGCCGCCGAGCGAGAGCAGGATGACGAGGCGCCAGACATAGCCTGTCGACGGCATCGCCTCGAGCCGTCGCGAGATTTCGTCCGGACCGGATGCTGATGGTGTGCCGAGCTCGATGCTCGTGTCGATGTCCACGACGCTCATGAAATCCTCCCCGCGAAGCGCGCTGTTGCGGCGCTGGTTCCGGCGGCTTTCTTGACGAAGCTCTGCC